>DASRJA010000001.1:0-3773 GCA_035649695.1 Mycobacterium sp.
ACGCGTCGGCGAGCAGCCGCACGGTCACCGGTCGCGGCGTGCCGATCCGACCCGACTCGATCTTGCGTAGCCCGCGCACCGTGACACCACTCTTGTCCGCCAGATCTTGCTGGCTGAGGCCGAGCCTGCGCCGATGCCGACGCACGACGTCTCCGAACACTGCCCGTCACCCCCGTCAGGTCCATCTCATCGTGCCCGCCCAAAGTACCTGTGAAGTTCCGGTTCCGTCCCTCCCCTACATCGACACACATTTGCCACCCTGGCGGCAGGAAGCGCAACGGGATTCGGTATCGCGCCCGGCGACGTGACAATCGGCAATGACAAGCACCCAGCTAACGCGGCAGTGCCCGACAGCTGAGCGCCTCGTCCTGACATTTAGGGAGATGAATAGCAATTCGAGAAGCACTCATGACATCGAGAATGAGTATTCGGACCATGCCAGCAGCGGGGTTCGATTAGGGCCCGTTCAATTGTATCGACCTGGGGAGTTGTATATGTACCTGAGACTGATTCGGAACAGAATCGCCGTGATATCGATCGCTTGTGCGGTGCTGCCGATGGCCGTTTCTACCGTCCCCGCCACCGTCCTCGCATCATCTGCGACTGGCTCACCACCGAGCAGTGTGGCAGGGAACGAGTTGATGGCACGGCAGGCGCCCTACATGGAACTCGATCAGAAGGTCCGCGCACTGGCCGCGATCGACGTGTCGCCTCTTGCCGGCACACGCCTCGATGTGGCGGGTGGCCGACTTTTTGTCTATTGGGCAGGCGATCCGCCGGCGAGCCTGACGGCGCTGCGTCAATCGGCGCAAAGGTCGGGCATCTCACTCGTCGTCGAACGCGCACGCTTCTCGGAACGGCAGCTCAAGGACGCGGCTAACGTGCTGGGCACATTCGCCGAAGCGCAGAAGCTGGAGCTGCGCACCAGTGTCCACATCGATGGTTCCGGGCTCACGGTCGAGGCACGTGGCCTGGCGACGGCCGCCGCCGGATCCACTGCGGCCCGCACGACGGCGCAGTCACAGGTCCTGGCCGCCATAGATGCCGTACGGGGCCGGACCGGCATTCCGGTCCGGGTCGCAGACGCATCAGATGCGCAACCGCAGCCAGCCAACCGGAACAGCGACTGGACCCCCTTCTGGGCTGGCGCCCAGACCGACAGCGCTAACACATTTTTGGATCCCGACTGTACCAGCGGGTTCAGCCTATACAACACGGGCAACGCGACCCGGTACATGCTGACTGCTGCTCACTGCACCGGGTGGGCGGACGACATCGTCGTCGAGAACGGTGTGAACCAGCGGATGGGAGTCTCCGACTTCATCCACGAGCTGTTCGACATCCGCGCCGACCGCTACGACCTAGGTGTGATCCGGCTCGATGCCGGACTGAGCAACCAGGGGAGAGCCTATAGCCAGTGGACCATCGCCAACGGTCTCTACGTCAAAGGTTATGCGGCAGGCGGCATACCGGCCAACGGCAACTACTGCGTCTCCGGCGCCGTATCGGTACCGAACTGCAACCTGCTCTCAGGCGGCGCGGTCCATATTTGTAGCTTCGTCCCTTTCGGTCGCTGCGTCTGGTATATAAGTTTCACGAGCATCAATGAAGGGATTGTGGCATGCTTGGGTGACAGTGGTGGGCCGGTCTACTACCACCAGGGTATTCCTACGCAGGTGATCGCCGCAGGCGCGGTCGGCTTCTTGAACCTACCGCCAGGACAAGGACAGAACTGCGGTACGACGGGCGGCGTTTCGGTAGTGGCCACCGCGATCAACCTCATTCCTGGGCTTGGTGTCGTCACGAGTTGACGAACCACCAATAGCAGCCGCCCGGGGACGATGGTCCCCGGGCGACCACCCACTCGGAGCGATCGCGTACTTGGTGTCCGCATCACTGATGCCTATCCGGATCTGGTTAAGACCTCCTCTCTTGGGGATCGACGGATGGCGAAGCCGTACCGCAGGAATCGCTGGCCGAGGCTTTGGTCACCGTCCGTACTGGCTGCATGCGGCGGCCGTCCTCCGCCAGCGGCACCGGGCCCGATCATTTCGGCTGGTCACCCTGCGGGCGGCCGTGCGGGCAGGTGTCGCAAGGGCCTCCAGCGTCGTGGTCTGCGCTATGCGCGGGGTGTAGATCGCCGCCGTCCGCGACCGCTGAGCCGATCCAAGGATTGTTCAAGGTTTTATGCCATGTCGATCGGCCAGGATCGTTCATCGGGGTACTGGCGCGACAGCCCCGAACTCCGCGACGGCTGCGCAACTTGATCAGGGGAGCCGATGTCTCGACATCTCAAGCACGCGGCAGTTGTCGTGGCGGCCGTCGGTGCACTGCTGCTCACCGGCAGCCCCGCACACGCACTGGGCTGGGCCACCGTTCCCAGTCCCAACGAGGTGCCGGGCAACAACTACCTGCACGGCGCGGACGCGTCGGACGCCGGTGACGTCTGGGCCGTGGGGGGTTTCTTGGCCCCGAGAGGCGGCCCCTCGCACGGCCTGGTGTTGCGGTACGACGGGATGGCCTGGGGCTCCGTGCCGCGCACGGGCCTACCGGGCAACGAGAGCCTCAAGGGCGTCGATGCGGTCTCCGCCAATGACGTCTGGGTGGTCGGCGGTCACCACGCCAGCATCAGCCGAAACGACACCCTGGCAGCCCGCTGGAACGGCACGACGTGGACACGGGAACCCACACCCAACGGCAATCCCGTCGGCTTCAACCACCTCAACGGCGTCGCCGCGGCGGGCGGCACGGTGTGGGCGGTCGGCACCTATGTCGACCCGAACTCGTCGATCAACCGGCGCAAGCTGATCCTGCAGCGCGCAGGCGGCAGCTGGCGCGTCTCCGCGGCACCGACAGTGGCGACGTACGAGCACCTCGCGGCCGTTGACGCCACCGGGCTGGCGGACGCCTGGGCGGTCGGCTCGGCCACCAGCAACATCCAGAGCGCGCCGCTGGTACCGCTCGCGTTGCGCTGGAACGGCACCAGCTGGGCGTCGATGACACTGCCAGCCACCGCAAGCACCGCGTTGACCGGAGTCGACGCGCGCACACCCAGCGACGTGTGGGTGGCCGGATCGTCGTCCAACGCCGACGGGACACAACCGTATGTCGCGCGCTTCGACGGCACGTCCTGGCGCCGCATGGCCACACCGACCATCCCCGGCGGCGGCCAACTCAGCGACGTGGTGGCACTGTCGCCGTCGGCCGTCGTCGCGGTCGGCCGGTCCAACGGCGCCCCGCTCGTCCTGCGCTGGGACGGCACGTCCTGGACACGGGAAAGCACCCCAGCGTCGTCGAACCCCTACCTCACCGGCGCCGCCGCCGCTGGCCCCAACGCGGTCTGGGCGGTCGGGTACCGCTTCGACCTCAACGCCTACTCCAACCGGACGCTGACCATGCTCGGGACCTGACGGCAGGCTACCGGGCCGGCGCCCAACACGGCGTGGCCAGCAGAGCCGGGGCAGAGCGCCGACTTCCAGCATTCGCAACGACCGGATCTGCCGCGACCTGTTCGCGGTCGGACGCGCCCAGGGTGGTCGCCGGTACGCCTCATCGATTCAGCGTCAAGGCGGATCCTGGACGATTGTCCAGCCACCGGTGGAGCAACCACGCCGCGGCGAGTCCCAGCCCGCCTATCGCCACTGCCGCGGCGGTCAGCGACGCGGCCGCGGTGAGCGCGCCGATCAGCAGGGGGCCACCGCCGATGCCCATATCTGCGCAGACCCTCCAGGCGCCGAGGAACTGGGCGCGGCCCACCGTGGGCGAGACGTCGG
>DASRJA010000002.1:0-6712 GCA_035649695.1 Mycobacterium sp.
ACGCCGCCGTTGCGTCTTGTACGTCTGGTGCTTCCATGCCGCGTTCCCGCGCGACGCGCAACCCGGCCAGCGTGGCGTCTCCGACGGCTCCCTGCGCGGCGGCGGCTTCCGGGTCAGGCAGTCCCGCAAGGACTCTCGCGGTCTCCTTGAAGGTGCACAGCGGCGCGCCGCGGCTCGGCGTCGGCGGCTGTCCGGCGCGCAAACCGTCGACGAGGTCGCGCGCCGACGACGGCGTCTGGTTGTCGAAGAACTCCCAGTTGACCATTACCACGGGGGCGTAATCGCATGCGGCGTTGCACTCGACGTGCTCGAGAGTGACGCGGCCGTCGTCGGTGGTCTCGCCGGCGTGTACTCCTAAATGGTCTTGCAGCGCTTCGAGAATTGCGTCGCCGCCCATGATCGCGCACAGCGTGTTGGTGCAGACACCGACGAGGTATTCACCCGTCGGCGTGCGGCGGTACATCGAGTAGAACGTGGCAACCGCGGTGACTTCGGCGGCCGTCAATCCCAGCTGTGTGGCGCAGAACGCGATGCCCGCCGGGGTGAGGCAGCCGTCCTGCGACTGCACAAGATGCAGCAAGGGCAGCAGCGCCGAACGTGATTGCGGGTAACGGGAAATGATCGCCTCGGCGTCGGTCTCCAATCGCGCGACCACCTCGGCGGGATAGGTCTTCGGCCCGTGAATCGGCGGGCCCGCCTCGTCGGGCCGCTGGCCGAGTTCAAGAAACACACTCACCTGTCCACCCCACCCATCACCGGATCGATCGAGGCCACGGCGGTGATCGCGTCGGCGACCATGCCGCCCTCGCACATGGCGGCCACGGCCTGCAGGTTGTTGAACGACGGATCGCGGTAGTGCACCCGGTATGGTCGCGTGCCACCGTCGGAGACCATGTGCACGCCGAGCTCACCGCGCGGCGACTCGACGGCGACGTACACCTGGCCTGCCGGGACCCGGATGCCCTCGGTGACGAGCTTGAAGTGGTGGATCAGTCCCTCCATGGAGTGGCCCATGATCTTGGCGATGTGTTCGGGCGAGTTGCCGAGACCGTCCGGCCCGAGCTTCAGGTCGGCGGGCCACGCCAGTTTCTTGTCCAGAATCATCACGGGGCCAGGCTTTAGTTTGTCGAGGCACTGCTCGACGATCTTCAGCGACTCGTGCATCTCCTTGACCCGGATCAGGTAGCGGCCGTAGGAGTCGCAACCGTCGTCGGTGATGACGTCGAACTCGTAGTTCTCGTACCCGCAGTAGGGCTGCGCCCTGCGCAGGTCGTGGGGGAGGCCGGTGGACCGCAGACACGGGCCGGTGATGCCCAACGCCATGCACCCGGTCAGATCGAGATAGCCGATGCCCTGGGTGCGGGCCTTCCAGATGTAGTTCTCGGACAGCAGGTCCTCGAGATCCTTCAGCCGCTTCGGCATCAGCTTGAGCATGTCGCGGATCTGCGGGACGGCTTCGTCGGGCAGGTCCATCGCCACGCCGCCGGGCCGGATGTACGAATTGTTCATCCGCAGCCCGGTGATGGTCTCGAAGATCGACAGGATCTGCTCGCGCTCGCGGAACCCGTAGAACATCGCGCCCATCGAGCCCAGCTCCATGCCGCCCGTCGCGAGTGCGACCAGATGTGAGGAGATGCGGTTGAGCTCCATCATCATTACGCGGATGACGCTGGCCCGCTCGGGGATGTCGTCGGTCACGTCGAGCAGCTTCTCGACGCCGAGGCAGTACACCGTTTCGTTGAAAAGCGGTGAGAGGTAATCCATTCGGGTCACAAAGGTGACGCCCTGTGTCCAGGTGCGGAACTCGAGGTTCTTCTCGATGCCGGTGTGCAGGTACCCAATGCCCGCCCGGATTTGGACGATGGTTTCGCCCTCGATCTCCAGGATGAGGCGCAGCACCCCGTGCGTGGAGGGATGCTGCGGACCCATGTTCACGACGATGCGTTCGCCGACGTGTGAAGCGGCGTTTTCCCTTGCGGCCGCAACGACTTGGTCCCAGTCCTGGCCGCCGACTACGACCACCCTTTCGGTACCGCCCGACTCGGGCGGGTTGGGGGATGCGCTCATCAGCTGTAGGCCCTCCGCTGATCTGGCGGTGGTATCTCGGCGCCGTGATACTCCACGGGAATGCCGCCCAACGGGTAGTCCTTGCGTTGCGGGTGCCCGACCCAGTCGTCGGGCATCTCGATGCGGGTCAGGGCGGGATGACCGTCGAAGATGATGCCGAAGAAGTCGTAGGTCTCGCGCTCATGCCAATCGACGGTCGGATACACCGAGAACAGGGACGGAATGTGTGGGTCCTCGTCTGGTGCCGCCACTTCCACGCGGATGCGGCGATTGTTCGTGATCGACATCAGCGGGTAAACGGCGTGCAGCTCGCGTCCGCTGTCGTCGGGGTAGTGGACGCCGCTGACGCCCAGACACAGCTCGAATCGCAGGCCGGAGTCGTCGCGCAGAATCTGCGCGACTGCGGGCAGTTGCTGGCGCTGAACCTCCAGCGTCAGTTCGTCGCGGTAGACCACCACCCGTTCGATCGATGCGGCGTAGCCATCGTCCCCGAGTGCGGCGGCGAGCTTGTCGACGACGTCGTCGAAATATCCGCCGTACGGCCGCGGTGAGCTGCCGGGGAGGGCAACCGGGCGGACGAGGCGGCCATAGCCCGACGTGTCTCCAGAGCCCGTTGCCCCGAACATGCCGCGGCGTACGCCGATGACCTCCGGAGGATTGAGATCAGCCTGGTGGCCGTTGTCGTTTTCCGTCACCGCAGCAATCCCTTGAGCTCGATGGTCGGCGTAACCGCCAACGCTGCCTGCTCGGCTTCGCGGATCGCCTCCTCACGGTGCACGCCGAGCGGCATCTCCTGAATCTTGTCGTGCAGCTTGAGGATTGCGTGCAACAGCATTTCGGGTCGCGGTGGGCATCCGGGCAGATAGATGTCAACGGGCACCACGTGGTCGACGCCTTGGACAATCGCGTAGTTATTGAACATCCCGCCCGACGAGGCACACACACCCATCGCCAGCACCCACTTGGGCTCGGCCATTTGGTCGTAGATCTGGCGAAGCACCGGCGCCATCTTCTGGCTGACGCGGCCTGCGACGATCATCAGGTCCGCCTGTCGAGGCGTTGCCGAGAACCGTTCCATCCCGAACCGGGAGATATCGAAGCGCGGCCCCGCCGTGGCCATCATCTCGATCGCGCAGCAAGCCAGGCCGAAGGTCGCGGGCCACAGGGAGCCCTTCCGGATGTAGCCGGCCACCTTTTCAACCGTGGACAGCAGGATTCCGCCGGGCAGCTTTTCCTCTAGTCCCATGTCAGGCCTCCCCGACGCCAGACATACGCATAGGCCACGAACACCACGACCATGAAGAGAAGCATTTCTACCAGGGCAAACACGCCGAGACTGTCGAAGGCGACCGCCCACGGGTAGAGGAACACAATCTCGATGTCGAAGATGATGAACAACATCGCAGTCAGGTAGTACTTAATCGGAAATCGCTGGCCTGTCGAGTGCGCCGACGCCAGTTCCGGCACCGGTTCGATGCCGCACTCGTAGGCCTCTAATTTGGAGTGGTTGTAGCGCCTTGGTCCGACCAGCAAAGCAATGCCGACCGAACCGACTGCAAACGCAGCCGCAATCGCGCCGAGTACCAAGATTGGCGTGTACAAATCCATACCGAGCAAACGCTCCCTCGTGGGCTGTCGATGTGAGCTTACCCACACCCTATCGAGCTTTATGACGGGTGCCACGCATTTTGATTAGAGTCGCTATTAGCTGCCTGCGGCCATGTTGGCGTGCCTCGAAAAGGCAAGGGCAGCAGCGCGATTGGCGCAGTGGACTACTGCACGGGGGCGCGCAGCAGAGACACCACGGCGTCGCCCAACTGGATCGGGTCGATCGGGTGCGGGACGGCGGCCTCCGCGCGCGACCAGTTGGCCAGCCAAGCGTCGTCCGGCCGGCCGGTGAGCACGAGTATCGGCGGGCAATCGGCAATCTCGTCCTTGAGCTGTTTTGCGATTCCCATGCCGCCGGTGGGCGTGGCCTCACCATCGAGAATCACCAGATCGAAGCCGCCCTCATCCATCTGGCGAATCACCATCGGACCGGTGGCCACCTCGAGGTAGGTCAGCTCGGGGAGGTCGGGGTGCACCCGCTTGCCCAACGCCAGCTGCACCTGCTCGCGGGTCCTTGGGTTGTCGCTGTAGACGAGGATGCGAAGCGGGCGAGAGGGCTGGGTCATGGGCCAGATGCTAGCCGCGCCGGAACACCACGTCACCGAGAATCGTGGCCTTGTCGATGGCCATGCCCATCAGATTGCCGTCGACGCCGAAGTCCTTGCGGTCGATGGTGGCCCGCGTGCTCAGCCGCACCGCGCCGTCGTCGAGCACTGCGACCTTGGTGCGCAGAGCAATCGGCGCTGTCGTGCTCTTGATGGTCAGTTGCGCACGCAGATCGACTGTGTCGCCGTCGATAGCGTCCGCACCGGTGACTATCACGCTGATGTCCGGAAACTTCGCCACCTCGAAGTAGTCCGCGGAGCGCAGGTGCTCGTTGCGCTTGCGTATCTTGGTGTCCAGCGACGCTGCCTTGATGTCGATGCGACCGAAAACCGTTTGGGTATTTGTGACTTGGCCGTCACCGCTGAACTCCGCGAAGCGGCCCTTGACCGGCGTGAGGCCCCAGAACGACCTGCTTTTGAACCCGATCGTCGAACGTGCAGGATCGACGCTCCAGACGCCGACGGATGCCGGATTGCTGAGAAGCTTCTGTGCGCTTGTCATGCCACCTCCGCTATGACCCGAGCAGCGGGGCCATCTCTGCCGGGTCGAAGTATTCGTCAATGCGACTGATCAAACCGTTGGCGCCCAACTTGATCACGATGCAGACCCGCATCGAGATCGATCCGCCGTTGCGGCCGTTAGCGTGCAGGATGTGTTGCTGCACAAAACCGTGGTCGAAGAACTGGCGGTCGAGGATTTCGTAGCGGCGATCGGTCGTCGCATTGATGAACCAGGCGATGACTCGCAGCGCGCGCTCCCTGTCGCGGTCGCGGTCAGCAACCTTCCAGACAATGACATCGGAGTCCCACAACTGCTCCACCAACGCGATATCGCTCTGCTCGATCCCGCCGAACAGGCGGTCGGCCACGTCGGCGATGGCTTCCGCATCCGCGACGGACATATCTGTCTTCTCCCTTGACCTCAAGTTGGGTTGAGGTAGAACTCTGGTCTCCATGGATTCAACACCAACATTCTCCCGATTCGACGATGCCTACAAGACCCGAACCGCACCGTGGGTGATCGACGAGCCGCAGCCCGCGATCGTCGAGCTGCAACGGGCTGGCTGGATTCACAGCAAGGTGCTCGACATCGGTTGTGGGACTGGCGAACACACGATCCTGCTCACTCGCTTGGGGTACGACGTGCTCGGCATCGACTTCTCACCGCACGCGGTCGAACAGGCGCGGGCGAGTGCCGCGGAGAAGGGCGTCGACGCGCGGTTCGAGGTGGCCGACGCGATGAATCTCGGCTCAGATCCCGGCTACCAAACGGTCGTCGACAGCGCCCTATTCCATATCTTCGATGACGCCGACCGCGCCCGGTATGTCAGCAGCCTGCACGACGCGGTCCGGCCAGGCGGCTTGGTGCATGTGCTTGCGCTGTCCGATGCAGGCCGCGGGTTCGGGCCGCAGGTCAGCGGGGCCGACATCCGCGGGGCATTCGGCGAGGGCTGGGTGCTCGAAGCACTGGACACCACGACCTACCGCGGTGTCGTGCAGGAGGCGCAGGCCGATGCGATCGGCCTGCCAGTGGGGACCCGCGTCGACGAGCCCGCCTGGCTGGCACGCGTCAGGCGGGTGTAGTCAGCGAGGCAGCGTCCAGGCCGGCGATCGGCCGAGGTGCAGCAGTACCCGGCCGAGGTCGCTCACCCCGTCGCCAGCCTCGATGGCCCGAGCAAACGGCGAGCCCGGCGCGGCCCGGAAGTCGCCGTCGGGAACGGCGAAGACCAGCGGCAGGACCGCCGAGATAACGTCGTCAGGCAGCGTGAACGGCGCATCGATCGACCGCGCCACATCCCAGCCGTGGACGACGTAGTCGACGAAGTGGAAGCCGATCGCCTGTGCGCCGGGAAACTCGGCGCCGGGGCCGAATTCGGGAAGAGCGAACGATGCCGCGAGCACGTCGTCGTCGCTGAATGCCGCGAGGACGTCGGTCACGGCCCCGGCATATGCACCGGCCGGATCGGTCGCCACGGCGTCAGCCACCGTCGCAGAGTCCCAGCGGGCGAGGTCGGCGCCGTCGCCCCGGGCCGCCGCGGCGAATCCGCGATGCTGCACGGTCATATGCGCCAGCAACTGGGAGAGGTTCCAACCCTCGCATGGAGTCTGACGATCGAGATCTTCAGGTCTTACGCCGTTGACGACGTCGACGGAGGCCAACACGGCGGCACGATGAAACGAGCGGATGTCCTGATTAGTAAGCATACGTAGATCATATGTATCTGCTTATCATCGGTCAATGTTTAGTATCCCGGTGTGACCCCACGGCCGAAGCGGCCCGACCTCGCTGCCATGCTCGCGCCGCTTATTCGGGAGATGGTCGCCGCCGAACTTCCTGTGCTGGAAGCGCACGGGGTGTCGATGTGGGGGTACAGCGTGCTGGTCGCCCTCGATCGATCGGCTATCCGCACGCAGGCGGCACTCGCCGAAGC
>DASRJA010000003.1:0-4754 GCA_035649695.1 Mycobacterium sp.
TGACCGCCTACTTCGCGCTGAAGGTCGAACGCAAGTCCGCCAGTGAAGAGGACGGGGTGGCGCGTCCTCTTCTTTACCAATTCTGGGAACGTTTCCCGAAGTTCGTGCTCGGCTTCATCGCCGCATCGGTGATCGGCACGCTGTATCTGCAGTGGGTGCCCAGCGGTAAGGCGGAGATCGCCACCGTGAACGACCTGCGCACGTGGTTCCTGATCTTCGCGTTCGTGTCGATCGGCTTGGAGTTTTCGCTGAGGGGGCTGAGAGAAGCGGGCTGGAGGCCGATTGCGGTGTTCGCCTCGGCCACGGTCGTGAACATCGTCGTCGCGCTTGGCCTCGCCACCGTGTTGTTCGGCAACTTCCAGATTGGTTAGCGGATAGGCTCGCCGAGTGCGAGCTGCGTTGTCCCGCCGAAGTTTCCTCACAATCACTGCTGGCGCGGCGCTGGCGGCGGCATGCAGTTCACCGAAGCCCGGCGAAGTCGCCAAGGATGGCTCGGTCACCGTCAAGCACATCTTCGGTGAGACCAAGATCCCCGCACCGCCCAAGCGCGTCGTCAGCGCCGGCTTCACCGAACAGGACGACCTGCTCGCGGTCGGAATCGTCCCGATCGCGGTCACCGATTGGTTCGGCGGTGAGCCGTTCGGCGTATGGCCTTGGGCGCAGCCAAAACTCGGCGGCGCACAGCCCATCGTGCTCAACCTCAACGACGGCATCCAGGTGGATCAGATCGCGTCGCTGAAGCCCGACCTGATCGTCGCCACCAACGCCGGACTGGACCAGGACACCTACAGCAAGTTGTCGGCCATCGCGCCGACGATCGCGCAGTCCGGGCCCGACGCATTCTTCGAGCCATGGAAGGCCCAGGCCACCGCTATCGGGCAGGCCGTGTTCAAGAACGACGACATGGCCAAGCTCGTCGCGGGCGTCGACGAGAAGTTCGCAGGCGTCGGCAAGACCAACCCCCAGTTCGCCGGCAAGAAGGTGCTACTAGTCGGCGGCACCTTCTTTGAAGACAGCGTTCGCGTCACGACGCCGGGCTGGCGCACCGACTTCCTGACCAACATGGGCTTCACCGTTCCCGACGCCGGCGCCGGCTTGGTGCCGCGCGACAAGATTGCGTCCGTCCTTGACGACGCCGACGTGCTGATCTGGACGACCGAGAGCGAAGACGAACAGACCGCGCTGCTTGCGGATCCCGTCGTCTCAAAGCTGCGGGCGACCACTGCGAACCGCAATGTCTTCACCGGCAAGGATCTCGCCGGTGCGATCGCGTTCTCCTCGACACTGTCCTACCCCGTGGTGGCCGACCAGCTGCCGCCGCTCATCGCGAAGGCGCTCGCCTGATCTAATGTGCACGTGACCAGCGACGAGACCGCCACCAAAGAACAGCACGCCGCGTTCGCGCAGGTGGGATCGAAGTACTATCCGATCTTCGTTGCGGTCTTCACCGCGCTGGTGATCATTTCGAACGTCACCGCGACGAAGGGCGTCGCGTTCGGCCCGATCATCACCGACGGCGGGTTCATCGTCTTCCCGCTCACCTACGTGATCGGCGACGTGCTGTCCGAGGTGTACGGATTCAAGGCCGCGCGCAGGGCGATCTTCCTCGGGTTTGCTATGAACGGCCTGGCCGCGTTCACGTTCTGGGTGACGATCTATCTGCCCGCGGCCGACTTCTACCCCAACCAGGAGCACTTAGAGAACATCGTCCACGCCTACACCCAACTGATCGTGGCGGGGCTGGCCGGCTTCATCGTCGGGCAGACGATCAACGCGTGGGTAGTGGTGTTCATCAAGGAGCGCACCAAGGAGAAGCACCTCTGGGCGCGGCTGGTCGGCTCGACTTTCGCGGGCCAACTGGGTGACACGGTGGTGTTCTGCAGCATCGCAGCGGGCGCCATCGGCATCAGCACCTTCGGCGACTTCGTCACCTACACCGCATTGGGTTGGATCTACAAGACCGCCGTCGAGGTGATCATGCTGCCCGTCACCTATCGCGTGATCGCTTACATCAAGCGCCACGAGCCGACTTACGGCGCCGCTCTATGAGCTATCGCTAAGGCCTCTCTGGCAAGGCTCATAGAGCTAGAGCTTTCTTAGCTACTCGCGGGTAAGTTCGGATCATGAGCATGACTGCGGATCTGATGGACGTAAGTGCCCTCGGCACGGTCCATGACTATGGCGATCAGGCGCTATTGCTTGAGTTCGACAGCACAGCAGAAGTATTGGCGTGGACCGACGCACTTCGCGGGGCCGAGCTGCTCGGCGTGCTGGACATCGTGCCCGCGTCGCGCACGGTGCTGGTCAAGCTCGCCGGACCGCGCTATCAGGCGCCGACCCGGCAACGGCTGGCCAAGCTCCGCGTGACGGCAGAGGCGCTGACGGAGGCGAGCACACCTCACGAGGCCGACATCGAGATCGATGTGGTGTACGACGGCGCCGACCTGGAAGAGGTGGCCCGGCTCACCGGCATGACCACCGACCAAGTGGTGGCCGCGCACACCGGCACGCTGTGGCAGGTCGGATTCGGCGGTTTCGCACCGGGTTTCGCATATCTCATCGGTGGCGATGAACGGCTCAACGTGCCGCGGCAGTCCGAGCCGCGAACCAAGGTGCCCGCAGGTTCGGTGGCGCTGGCCGGGGAGTTCAGCGGCGTCTACCCGCGGGAATCGCCCGGGGGTTGGCAACTCATCGGGCGCACGAATGCGGAGCTGTGGGATGTCGACCGCGACCCACCTGCCCTGCTCAGACCCGGCATGTGGGTGCAGTTCCGAGAGGTGCGGTCATGACCACCACAATCGAGGTCCTCAACACCGGACCGCTCGCCCTGATCGAAGATCTCGGCCGGCCGGGGCTGGCGCACATGGGTGTCGGCCGCTCGGGCGCCGCCGATCGCCGTTCGCACGCGCTGGCCAACCGGCTGGTCGCCAACCCCGGCGACCACGCCACCATCGAGGTGACGTTCGGCGGGTTTTCGGCGCGGGTGCGGGGCGGCGACGTCGCTATCGCGGTGACGGGAGCCGACACCGATCCCTCTGTAAACGGAAAACCGTTTGGCACCAACAGCATTCACTATGCGCGCGACGGCGAAGTGATCACGATGAGTGCGCCGCATTCCGGCCTGCGCACGTACCTGGCGGTGCGGGGCGGCATCGACGTTTCGCCCGTGCTGGGTTCGCGCTCCTATGACGTGATGTCGGCGATCGGTCCGCTGCCGCTTCAGCCCGGCGATGTCCTCCCGGTCGGCGAACACTCCGGCGAACTCCCCGAGCTGGACCAGGCGCCGGTCGCCGCCATCGAGGATGAGGTGCTGGAGCTGAGGGTGGTCCCCGGCCCGCGCGACGACTGGTTCGTCGATCCGGACATCTTGATCCGCACCAATTGGCAGGTCACCAACCGCACGGACCGGGTGGGGATGCGGCTGATCGGGATGCCGCTGGAGTACCGCTGGCCGGACCGTCAGCTGCCCAGCGAAGGCGCGACCCGCGGCGCAATCCAGGTGCCGCCGAACGGATTCCCGGTGATCCTCGGCCCCGATCACCCGGTGACCGGCGGCTATCCGGTGATCGGCGTGGTGACCGACGAGGACATCGACAAGGTCGCCCAGATCCGACCCGGGCAGACGGTGCGGCTGCACTGGTCGCGTCCGCGGAGACCGTTCGAGGACTAGCCGAGACACCGGCGCCTCGCGCTGGTAGAACGGCAGTGTGCACACGCAGGAACCTCGCGTGCGCGGGATCCACACCGCCCGCCTGGTCCACACCGCCGACCTCGACAACGAGACCCGCGAAGACGCGCGCCGGATGGTCATCGAGGCCTTCGCCGGTGAATTCTCCGACGCCGATTGGGAGCACTCGCTCGGCGGCATGCACGCCCTGATCTGTAACCACGGCACGCTCGTTGCGCACGCCGCCGTTGTGCAGCGCCGGCTGCTGTACGGCGGGACTGCGCTGCGTTGCGGCTACGTCGAAGGTGTGGCGGTGCGCGAAGATTGGCGCGGGCAGGGCCTCGCCGGAGCGCTGATGGACGCCATCGAGCAGGTGCTGCGCGGCGCATACCAACTCGGTGCGCTGAGCGCGTCGGAGGCGGGTAGGCACATGTACACGGCGCGCGGGTGGCTGCCATGGCGCGGGCCGACATCGGTGCTGGCGCCGGCCGGTCTCAGTCGCACGCCCGACGACGACAACGGGCTGTTCGTGCTCCCGGTCACGGTCGAACTCGACACCACCGCCGAGATCACCTGCGATTGGCGCGACGGCGACGTCTGGTAGCGCGCGTACGTTGGAGAAGGTGACCACTCCAGCGTCCTTTCGGCCCACGCCCGAAGCCTTCGACAAGCTCTACCGCGGGGAAGCCACGTTCGAAGGCGCCCCTCCGCCCACCGCGATTCCGTGGGACGTGCATCAAGCGCAGCCGCGTTTGATGGAAGTCGAAGCGCTGGGCGGTATTTCGGGTGAAGTGCTGGATATCGGCTGCGGGCTCGGAGACAACTCGATATTCCTCGCCTCGCGCGGACATTCGGTGACCGGGCTGGACGGCTCACCCGCCGCGATCGAAGAGGCTCGCCGCCGCGCGGCCGACGCCGGTGTCACGGTGACATTCGACGTCGCCGACGCGACAAAGCTGACCAGGTACGACGGTCGGTTCGACACCGTCGTCGACAGCGCGCTGTATCACTGTCTGGACGAAGAAGGGCAGCAGGCCTACATCGCCGCCCTCTACCGCGTGACCCGGCCGGGCGCCCGTCTGCACCT
>DASRJA010000004.1:0-17829 GCA_035649695.1 Mycobacterium sp.
CGCGCTGTCCGGCAGCAGCGCCTTGGCTTGCGTGACCATCGCGTCGGCGTAGTCGTCGAGGCTCGGCGGGTGCTCGTCGTAGGTGTAGCGCACCCCGAGCCCGCCACCGAGGTCGTAGACGTCGAAGGTGCCGAGCTTCGCGATGGGTTCCACGGCCTGCGCGAGCTGTTCAACGTTGAGCAGTTGCGATCCGACATGGGTGTGCACCCCGTCGAGCCGCAACTTGGCACTGCGCCCGATCCTGCCGATGGCGTCGCGGGCGTCGTCGGGCAGCAGGCCGAACTTCGAGCCGGCGTGACCGGTCGCTTGGGATGCGTGGGTGGCCGCCTCGACGCCGGGGATCACCCGCACGAGGCACGGTTGCTGATGACCCGCCGGGACGATGCGCTCGAGCCGGTCGATGTCGTCGAAATTGTCGACCACCACCAGGCCGACGCCGTGCTTGACCGCGAGCTCAAGTTCCTCGTCACTCTTGGCGTTGCCGTGCAGAACGAGCTTGGCGGCATCGGCGCCCGCCTTGAGCGCGGTCAGGATCTCGCCGCCGCCGGCGACGTCGAGGTGTAGCCCCTCTTCGACCATCACCCGCTGAACGGCCGTGCACGGGAACGACTTTGACGCGAACGCCACATCGCAGCGCGGCCATCGGCCGCGGAAAGCCGCGAGATAGTCGCGGGCCCGCTGCCGCAGAGCATCTTCAGACACCACGATGGCCGGGGTGCCGAACTGCTCGGCTACCTCGTCGAGGCGGCACCCACCGACCGTCAGGGTGCCATCGCTGTCGCGGTCTGTTCCTGGGGGGAAGAGGCCGAGCAACTCATCGGTCGTCACGTCGGTATGGACCGTCATGCGCTCAGCGTGCCACTGGGACGCCGAGCGTGAACCGGCTGCGAGAAAAGTCCGCGAAATCCGCAGTGGCTTCACATTCGCCTGTTACTCTGTCTGTAATGATCCCTACAGATGTACGGCCGACGAAGAAGCAGCAGCAGGGCGAGCAGTCCCGTGAGCTGATCCTCGACGCGACCGAACGGCTGATGGCCACCCGCGGATACGCCGCCACATCGATCAACGACATCCGCAAGGCGTGCGGGCTGCCGCCCAGCTCCATCTACTGGCATTTCGGTTCCAAGGAAGGCGTGCTCGCGGCGGTGATGGAACGCGGCGCCGACCGGTTCTTCGCAGCGATCCCGACATCGGAAGACGTCGGAGGACAGCTGGCGGTGCTGTCGACCCTGCAGGCGCAACACCCGGATTTTCTGCGGCTGTTCTACATGCTGTCGCTGGAACGCGGCACCGATCCGGCGGTCGCCGCGGTGATCCGCCGCGTGCGCGACACCGCGATCAGAAGGTTCCGCGACGCGATCGGCGCACTGCTGCCTACCGGCGTGCCGCAGGACAAGACCGAACGCGTCGTCACCGAACTCGCCTCAGTGGCTGTCGCGCTGTCGGACGGGGTGTTCTTCGCCGAGCACCTCGAACCCGACGGCACCGACGTCGCGCGGATGTACCGACGGCTGTATCAGACCATGACGGCGCTCATCCCGATTCTGTTGGAGGAGAAATGAACACGAAGACCGCGATCATCACCGGCGCCAGTTCGGGGCTCGGGCTCGAATGCGCACGCGCACTGTTGCGCAGCGACCCCTCCTGGCATGTCGTCCTTGCGGTCCGCGACACCGGCCGCGGCGCCGAGGCGGTCGGGCAGCTGGGCGAACCGCAGCGCTGCACAGTGATGCGGATGGACCTCGCTTCGCCGGCGTCGGTGCGCGTGTTCACCGAAACCTTCCGAGGTTCCGGGCTTCCGCCGTTGCGTGCGATCGTGTGCAACGCCGGGGTCCAGGTGGTGTCGGGCACGGCGTTGACGGAGGACGGCGTCGAGATGACGTTCGGTGTCAATCATCTCGGCCACTTCGCGCTGGTGCAGGGCCTTCTCGGCGAGCTGGCGCACCCGGCGAGAATCCTTGTCGTCAGCAGCGGCACCCACGATCCGAGCAGGCACACGGGGATGCCCGACCCGCTCTACACCTCGGCTGCCGACCTCGCGCATCCGCGCGCCGAACAGTCCGCCGACGGCCGTCGTCGCTACACCACTTCAAAGCTGTGCAACGTCCTGTTCGGCTACGAACTCAACCGCAGGCTCGGCGATGGCGTAACCGTCAACGCATTCGACCCTGGGCTGATGCCTGGGTCGGGGCTGGCGCGCGACTACCCGCCGCTGCAGAGGCTCGTGTGGCGGTATCTGCTGCCCGCGCTGCGGGTGTTGCCGGGCGTGCGCAGCACCCGCACCTCCGGGCGCTATCTGGCCACGCTGGTCAACGACGCCCGGTTCGACGGTGTCAGCGGCGAATATTTCGACGGGCTGCGACCGATCAGGTCGTCGGCCGACTCCTACGACCGCGGCAAGGCGCTCGACTTGTGGGAGACCAGCGAGCGGCTGCTGGCGCACGCGATCAAGTGACGCAGCGGTTTTCGGTATTGTCGGCGGGGTGGCGCAGGACCGGCGGGCCCGTGTCGCAGTCGCGGCGCTGTTCCTGACCAACGGCGCGCTGTTCGCGAATCTGCTGCCGCGCTACCCAGAGATCAAGTCCGACCTGCATCTGTCCAATGCGATCTACGGCGCGGCGATCGCGGCGTTCTCCGGTGGCGCGCTGGTGGCGGGGCTGGCCGCCGCGGCGCTGATCCGGCGATTTCACTCCTCGCGGGTCGCGGTGGCCGGCACGATCGGCATCGCGGTGTTCGTCATCATCGCGGCACTGGCCACCTCGCCGTTGGCGCTTGCCGCGGCGCTGTTCGTGGCGGGCGCCTCGGACGCGATCACCGATGTGGCGCAGAACGCGCACGGGCTTCGGGTTCAGCGCAACTATGGCCGCTCGATCATCAACTCATTCCATGCGGTGTGGGCGGTCGGCGCGATCCTCGGCGGTCTGATGGGCGCCGGTGCGATCGCGATACACATGCCGCGGGCGACGCATCTGTCGATTGCCGGCGCGGTGTTCAGCGCCGTGGTCGTCATCGCGTACCCGTACCTGTTGCGCGGGCCCGATCACGACGACCACCCGTCTGCGCGGTCGGCCGGTCGGGGAGGTGCGGGCATCGCGGTGTATGCCACGCTTGTCGCCCTTGTGGTGATCGCGATCGCGGGCGCAACCGTGGAGGATGCCGGAAGTTCTTGGGCCACACTGTATTTGCGCGATAGCCTGGGCGCGCCGGGGGCGGTGGCGGTGTTCGGCTACGTGGCGCTGGTCGGGTTCATGTTCGTCGGCAGAATGACTGGGGACCGATTGGTGGACCGTTTCGGCGAGCGTGCCGTGGTGCGAGCGGGCGGGTTCGTCGCCGCCGCCGGGATGGGCGCCGCGCTGGCGTTCCCCAGTGTGCCCGGCACGATCGCGGGGTTCGCGGCCGCGGGGCTGGGTGTGGCGACCCTGATACCCGCCGCGATGCACGGCGCCGACCAGTTGCCGGGCATGCGCCCGGGCACGGGACTGACGGCGGTGACGTGGCTGATGCGGATCGGCTTCTTCGGCGCACCGTTGCTTGTCGGCGTCGTCGCGGACGCGACGAGCCTGCGCGTCGGGTTGCTGTCCGTGCCGGTATCCGGTGTCGTTGTCATCGCGCTTGCGGGTGCGCTCAGTGCACGGCGCCAGCTATCTCGATCGTGAGCACGCCAGCCACGATGAACGCGATGCCGAGCACCATCACCCAGGTGAGCGGTTCGGCGAACAGAAACCGCGCTATGACGGCGACCAGCGCGACGCCGCAGGCGGTCCATACGCCATAGGCGATGCCCACCGGCATGCCCAGCGACAGCGCCACCCACAGCAGATAGAAGCACAGCAGATAGCCCGCGACCACGGGCGCAATCCACACCTTCTTGCGGAACCCGTCGGAGGCGCGCAGCGCGAGCGTCGCGAAAACCTCGACGAGAATCGCGCCGGCAAGCGACAGCCACATCACGATTCGTCCGCGGCGGCCCGCTGAGAGCCGAACTCGACGAGCAGCACGCCGGCGATGATCAGCCCGATGCCCGCCACGATCGGCCACGTGAACGGATCGCCGTAAATCGCAGCGGCCAGCACCGCCGTCGCCGCCGTGCCGCACGCACCCCAGATGCCGTAGGCGACGCCGACCGCCATCCCGGTCCGCAGGACCATCGTCAGCAGGATGAACGAGCCGACGTAGCCGGCCACGACCACAATCAGCCAGGCCGAATGATCTTGCGACGCCCGCAAAGACAGCGTTGCCGCGACCTCGACCGCAATCGCCGCGATCAGCAGCACCCACTTCCGCACGCGACCAAACTATGCCACCCCGTTCTGGCTGGCCCTTTCGACCATCGGCGTCAGCACCTCGTGCGCGAACCGCCGCAGTTCGGCCTCGTCGCCGAAGTTCGGATCGGTCGGCGGCATCGAGATGTACGTGAGAAACAACCGGGCGAACATGTCGGCCACCCAACGCACCTGCTGTGTCGGCGTGCCGGGTGCCTCGCCGTGAATGTAGTTGGCGATGAACGCCGAACCCAGCTTGAGCAGTTCGACGGAGTCGGCGGCCGGGGCGGACTCGAACTGTCCGGCGCGACGCAACATCGGATGTTGGGTGGCGAACCTGACGGCGGCGATGAACGCCTCGGCCACGCCCTCATGCGGATCCGCGACGGTATCGATCGCGTCGGCAACTGCGGCGAGGAAACGCTGCGTTTCACGTCGGACGAGGGCCTCGACCAGGTCATCGCGTCGCGGGTAGCGGCGGTAGACCGTCATCCGGGACACGCCTGCGCGGCGCACCACGTCTTCTACGGTAATCCGTTGCAGCCCAACGGCTGCCGCTTCACCAACGGCGGCGTCGAGAATACGTTGGCTGGTGCGGTCGGTGGATTCGTCCACGCGGCCTGCCGCGGTCGCGCCGCCGACGATCTCGATCAGCTGGCCGTCGATCACGGCGCCGCCGCAGTGGTCAGCTCTGCGCCCGCCGCGCGTTGGCGCGCGAGTTGGACGTAGCGCGGTGTGCCGAACGCCCAGCGCAGCCTGCGCGCGTCGGACTGCAGCGCCGGATCGATCAGAACGCGGGTCAGCGCACTGGGACGGTCGAAGCCGATCAGTTCGCGCGCCCACTGCGGCGCACGGCTCATGCCTGCGTAGATCGCGAAGCGGTGCAGTTGGCGATCGACGGGGCCGGGAAGGTTGGGGAAGAACGGCGACGTCATGAGGAAATCGATGAACTCGCGAGTCTGTGCGTTCACGCTCAGCCGTGGCCGCATGGCCTCGACATAGTCGTCGAGTTCAGCGGCCGTCGTCGGAACCCACTCAGCACCGCCCAACCGGCCGATCACCGCTTGCTCAGCCAGGTATCGATCCCGTTCCTGTTGCGACAGCGGCCTTTTCGTATGTTCGTAGGCTCGCATGATCATCCACGGAATGCAGGTGTGCACCCAGGCGATCAGCTCGGGGTCCAATGCGCGATACGGCACCCCGTCGGGGCGCGTGCCGGTGACGAACGAATGCACACCCTTGACGCGTTCAATGAGCCCGGTGGCCGCCTCGGTGTTGCCGAACGTCGTGGTCAGCACATAACCCAGGGTCGCTCGCGCCCGCTGGAACGGGTCCTGGCGATAGTTCGAGAGGTCTTGGACGCCCGCGACGACGGACGGATGCAGGATCTCCAACACGATCGCGGGGAGGCCGGCCTGGGAGACAGCCGCCAGGTCGGCGTTGATCTCCCAAGACACGCTGTCGGGCCCGATCAGTCCGGGATCGCCGGGCCTACCTCCGTACACGGCTGGATCGTCGTGGCGGCCGGCGCCCTTCTCGAACTCGGCGACGATGCGACTGCGCAGATCCATTGCGGCTCCTGGAGCAAATGTTACAAATTTCATATCAACTATACCAATCAGGTAGCGACACGTGACACGGATCTCCCGGTCACCTGCGGTTTCCCTCGGTAACCTCGAGGGATGAGCACTGTTGTCGAAACCGCCTACGGCCCAATCCGTGGCGTCGACGACGGCGGTGTGAGGTCGTGGCTGGGGGTTCGCTACGGCGCCCCGCCTACCGGCGGCCTCCGGTGGCGCGCGCCCGAGCAGCCCCAGCCGTGGACCGACGTTGCCGATGCCAGCATCCTTGGGCCCGTCTGCCCTCAGCCGGTCGACCCGCGGATCCCCATCGACCTGGGCGCGCCCCAAGGCGACGACTGCCTGACCCTCAATATCTGGGCGTCCTCGGATATCGCCGCTGGCGACCGCAAGCCGGTGATGGTGTGGATTCACGGCGGCGCCTACGTACTTGGTTCGGCGAACCAGCCGATGTACGACGGGCGAGTGCTCGCGGCGGGCGGCGACGTCGTCGTCGTCACCGTGAACTACCGGCTCGGCGCATTCGGATTCCTAGATTTGTCGTCGTTCAGCACGCCACGACGCCGGTTCGAAAGCAATCTCGGACTGCGCGACGTGCTGCACGCCCTGCACTGGATTCGCGACAACATCGCCGCGTTTGGCGGCGACCCCGACCGCGTGACGGTGTTCGGCGAGTCGGCGGGCGCGGGCATCATCACCACCCTGCTGGCAAGCCCGGCCGCCGAGGGACTGTTCGCAGGCGCGATCGCGCAGAGCTCACCGGCTACTTCGTTGTACGACGCGACCCGCGGGCGGCGAGTGGCCGCGCAGTTCCTGGCCGCGCTTGGCCTGGGGGACAACGACATCGAGCAGTTGACGGATGCGCCAGTCGAGGCGCTCGTCGCTGCGTCGCGAACGTTGTTCAATGAAGTCCCGGTGCAGTGTCCCGGCACGCTGGCGTTCGCCCCGATCGTCGACGGCGATCTCGTCCCCGACCACCCGGTGAAACTGGCCCGCGAGGGCCGGTCACATCCGGTCCCGCTGATCATCGGCACGAACAAGCATGAGGCGGCGCTGTTCCGGTGGATGAAGTCGCCGCTGATGCCGATCACGCCCGAAGCGATCAATGCGATGTTCACCCAGATCGCCGCGGAACAGCCGAATCTGGAGTTGCCGACGGACGATCAAATCGACACGGCGTATCCGGGTCTGCGGGGCAAGGCCCGCGGAATGGGAGTAGCGCGCGATGTCGGATTTCGGATGCCGACGGTGTGGCTCGCCGAAGGGCACAGCACCGTCGCACCGGTGTACCTGTACCGATTCGATTGGGCCACACCGATGTTGCGGCTGCTGCGGCTGTCCGGCGCGCACGCCACCGAGCTGCCCTTCGTCTGGGGCAATCTCGTCGCCGGTCCCAAAGACCCGACATTCCGGTTGGGCGGAATGAAGACCGGCAAGGTGGTGTCGGCGCGGATCCAGGCCCGCTGGCGCAACTTCGCCACCCAGGGCAAGCCGCTCGGGTTGGACGGTGAGCCCGAATGGCTGCCGTACCAAGCAGCCGACCGGGCCTGCCTGGTGATCGACCGGCAAGACACGGTGCTCAACGACGTCGACCTGCACATCCGGTCGGCGTGGGGCAGTGAGGTGCTCAGCTTCCGGTAACGGCGGGCAGTTAAACTCGTTGCGGAGGTGTCGTCGTGGACCTGGCATTCTCGGATGCGCTGCCGCCGCTGATGCACGACCCCGTGATGTACGCGGTTCCGTTCTTCCTGCTGTTTCTGATCATCGAGTGGACCGCGGCGCGCAAGCTCGCCCACGTCGAGGCCGAGCGGCCACCGTCGGGCGCGTATCTGAAGCCCGACGCATGGGCCAGCATCTGGATGGGGCTGGTGTCGGTCGGGACGAGCGGGGTGCTCAACTTCATCGCGCTGCTGGGGTATGCGGCGTTGTACGCGTATGTGGCGCCGTGGCACCTACCAGCCACGCAGTGGTACACCTGGGTGATCGCCATCGTCGGCGTCGACTTCCTCTACTACTGGTATCACCGGATGGCCCATCGGGTGCGCATCTTCTGGGCCACTCATCAGGCCCATCACTCGAGCCAGTACTTCAACTTCGCCACCGCGCTGCGGCAGAAGTGGAACATCAGCGGTGACGTGTTCTTACGGGCGCTGTTGCCGCTCTTCGGCGTTCCGCCGTGGCTGGTGTTCCTGTCCTTCTCGATCAATCTGATCTACCAGTTCTGGATCCACACCGAGCGCATCGATAGACTTTGGCGACCAATCGAATTCGTCTTCAACACGCCGTCGCACCATCGGGTGCACCACGGCATGGATCAGCAGTATCTGGACCGCAACTACGGCGGCATCTTCATCCTGTTCGACCGGCTGTTCGGCAGCTTCCAGGCGGAGACCACGCGACCGCACTACGGGCTGACCAAGCAGGTGGACACCTTCAACATCTGGACGCTGCAGACGTTCGAGTACGTCGCGATCGCCCGCGATGTTCGCCACGCGAGGCGCTGGCGTGACCGGCTCGGCTACATCTTCGGTCCACCGGGATGGGTGCCTGCCGAAGATCGGGTCAATACCGGCGGAAGACCGGCACCCGTCCCGTAGTGTCCGCGATGTGGAGACGGTCTTTGACCCCGACGTCGACCCTGGGCTGGTTGAACGTGCCCTTGCGGCAAGCACCTTCGGCTCGATGTGGCTCGACATCCCGCGGCCGGAGTACCCGAAGGCCACCGGGTCGGTCATCTGCGACCTGCTGGTCGTCGGCGGCGGCTACACCGGGCTGTGGACCGCGTTGCATGCCGCGCAACGAAATCCGGACCGCCGCATCGTCCTCATCGAGGCCAACCGGATCGGCTGGGCCGCGTCGGGTCGCAACGGCGGCTTCGTCGACGCCAGCCTGACACACGGCCGCGAGAATGGAAAGGCGCGCTGGCCCAACGAGATCGACACGCTCGAGGCGATGGGCCGGGACAACCTCGATGGTATGCAGGCCGATATCGAGTCACTCGGACTCGACGCCGAATGGCAACGCAGCGGCATGCTATCGGTTGCGACGGAGCCACACCAGGTGGATTGGCTCGCCGACGCGGCCGCGCATGGAGAGGGCCAGCTGCTCGGCTTGCGCGAGGTCCGCGACGAGGTTCATTCGCCGACCTATCTGGCCGGCCTGTACAACCCCGCCACCTGTGCGATCGTGCATCCGGCCAAGCTCGCCTTCGAACTGGCCCGTGCCTGCCGCGAGGCCGGGGTACAAATCTACGAGCACACGAACGCGCAGGGGCTGGACTCCGCCGGTGTCGCGCTGCACATCCAGGCGGGCGAGGCGGCTTTCACGTGCCGCAACGCCGTGCTCGCCACGAACGTCTTTCCGAGCCTGCTGCGGCGCAACCGGTGGCACACCGTCCCGGTATACGACTACGTGCTGGCCACCGAGCCGCTGACCGACGCGCAGCTCGACCGCATCGGCTGGCGGCGAAGGCAGGGAATTGGCGACTCCGCCAACCAATTTCACTACTACCGCCTCACGATGGACAACCGGATCGTGTGGGGCGGCTACGACGCCATCTACCATTTCGGCCGCAGGGTCGACGATCGGTACGAGGACCGCGCCGCCACCTATCGGCGGCTCGCGGCGCACTTCTTCATCACGTTCCCTTCGCTCGACGATGTCCGGTTCACGCACCGCTGGGCGGGCGCCATCGACACCAACACCCGCTTCTGCGCGCACTGGGGACTGGCCCGCGAAGGGCGGGTGGCCTACGTCAACGGATTCACCGGGCTCGGCGTCGCTGCGGCGCGGTTCGCAGCCGATGTGTGCCTCGATCTCCTCGATGGCGAGCCTACGGCGCGTACCGAACTGGAGATGGCGCGCAAGCGGCCGTTGCCGTTTCCGCCGGAGCCGCTGGCCAGCGTCGGTATTCAGGCGACGCGATGGTCGCTGGATCGGGCCGACCACTCGGCGGGGCGGCGCAACATACTGCTGCGCGCGCTGGATGCGCTGGGCCTCGGCTTCGATTCCTGAGTCGAAATCCCCACGGGCACAGCGATGATCAGTAGGCTCAGCGGCATGAGCGACCGAAGACGACAACGAGTGAGGATCGCAGCGCGCAACGAGCGAGGACCGGAGCGAGGAGGAGTCGAGACATGAGCGATAGATTGATGAACGGCGAGAAACTAGAGCGTGGCCAATCGCTGACATCCCGCAATGGGGCGTACACCTTGACGCTGCAGGACGACGGCAATCTGGTGCTGGCCGCTCGCGGCGATGCCGTATGGGCGACCGGCACGAATGGGCAGGACGTGGAGCGCCTCGAGGTGCAGAAGGACGGCAACTGCGTCCTCTACACGTCTGACAAGCCGGTCTGGCACACCGATACCAAGGGCGCCAAGGACGTTCGGCTCCTGCTGCAGGACGACCGCAATCTCGTGCTGTACGGGTTCGACGGACCGGCATGGGCGTCAAATACCCAGACGGGTGAGGCGCCGCCTGCGCCGCCTGCTCCGCCCGCCGCCGAGGAACCGGCAGGAGAGCCGGTCGCCGTCGCCGCCGAAGAGCCCGCGCCCCCTGCGCCTGAGCCCGCAGCCGCGGCCGCACCGCCACCTCCACCGCCGCCGCCCGCACCGCGGACCTACACCGTCGTCTCTGGCGACACTCTCTGGGCGATCTCGGAACGCTTCTACGGCGACGGCAGCAAGTATCAGGTGATCGCCGACGCCAGCGGCATCGCCAACCCGGATCTGATCTATCCCGGGCAGGTGCTCACGATCCCTTAACTGCCAGCGGTCAGTTCGACCCGTTCGCCTTACGCAAGCGGCTGTAATACCACCAGGGCCGGGCCGGCGCACCGTTGGCGTGGTCGACGGCGGCGACGAATGTGTCGAGCAGGCACCGGTCGTGGCGGCGACCGTCCATAGCGCATAGTCGGCGATACAGGTGCTCGGCGGTCTGCCCGCGCAGGTCATCCGGCCGCTCGATACCTAGGCGCAACAGCATCCGGGCGATCGCAGGTCCGATGTTGGGTAGGGCCCGTAGGTCGCTTTCGCTCATGTCTCGTTGGTACCGAACGGATTCTGCGGTGTCTTGAACTAATCGGACACGGCGTCGGTGAGCAGTGCGACCTGGTCGAGCTCGCCGGAACACGGCAGCAATATGACGTCGTCGCAGCCCACCTCGGCGAGGCGCTGCAGTTCGTCGTGCAAGCGTTCGCGGCCGGTGAGGGCGTCGGCCCGGACGTCCGGAAAGTAGTCGGATCCGTAGTAGTGCATCAGGTAGTGGTCGGCGATCTCGTCGGCGTCGGGGCCCAGCGAGAAATACCGCTCCACCACGATCCGGGGTTGCCCCGGGCGGCCAGCGTTGCTCCAGGCGCGGCGGGCCGAAGTGATCCCGTCTTTGAGCACCGGCATGCCGAATGACGGCGCCACCCAACCTTCGGCGTGCGCCGCCATGCGGGCGAACGAAGCAGGCACCAGTCCGCCGACCAGGACGCTCGGTCGGCCGGTTGGCAGCGCCGGCATCGGACCCGAGGCCCCGGAGATGTCGCCGGACCAGACTTGCCGCATGGCGGTGAGCGTGCCGTCGAAGGTGGCGCCGCGTGCGGAAAGTGAGGCGTTACTCGCTGAGTAATCTTCCGGCCAACCTCCGAGCGCCAGCCCGACTGTTAGGCGGCCGCCGGAAAGCTGGTCGACGGATGCGATTTGCTTCGCCAAGACAATCGGGTTACGTCGGTAGCCGACATTCAGCACTGTGGTGAGCATTTCGACCCGTTCGGTGCGCGCCGCGGCGGCCGCAAGCGCCACGAGCGGGTCGAGGTTGTCGTAGACCAGTCGATCGATCACACCCAGCGAGGCGAATCCGACGAGCTCGCTCTGTGCCGCCCACGATCCGATCACGGTTGCATCGACACCCGGCACAGCGGCCGGCAATCCGATTCCGACTCTCATGCGACCAGTGTGAGAAGCCGATCCGATTGACGTCTTGAACGTTTCGGACATTTCCGAGCCGAAAGGTCCGGGCCGTCACTGCTTTACGGACGGGGGTGTGTAACGTCGCACGGTCGGAGGCCGATGAGCAATTGCGTGCCGTTATCGCAGCTCACCGGTACGCTGTACAGCCTTGACACATAAAGATCGGAGGCCGTGGTGCGCCGACTCTGGTTGCGCATGCTCGCAGCGGCGGCCGCCCCGATCGTCGCGCTCTCGTTGCCATCCGCACCGGCGCAAGCCACAGCGGGCGTGCCGGTGTTCCCCGGCATGGAAGTTCGTCAAGGCACCAACGTCTGCACACTGGGCTACGTCGACCCGCAAATGCGAATCGCATTCACCGCCGGCCACTGCAGGGGCAGCGGACAGGTGACCGACAGGGACGGCAATGCGATCGGCAGCCAGGCGGTGTTCCGCGACAACACGCCGAACGGCGCCACGATCGACACCAATCATCAGATCGCCGACTGGGAGGCGATCAGCCTTGCCCCCGACGTCGCGGTCAACAACATCCTGCCCGTCGGACGGCAGCTGATCGCCGATCCGGCCGTCGTGCCGGTGGTCGGTCTGCCGGTGTGTCACTTCGGGGTGATCACGGGGGAGAGCTGCGGCACCATCGAGGCCGTCAACAACGGTTGGTTCACGATGGCCAACGGCGTGGTGAGTCAGAAGGGCGACTCCGGCGGACCGGTGTACAACCTCACCCCCGACGGCAGGGCGGCGATCGTCGGGATGTTCAACAGCACCTGGGGTCAGTACCCGGCGGCGGTCTCGTGGCAGGCCGCCAGCGAACAGGCTCGTGAGGACGTCATCTCCGCCGCGTCAGCGCCCGCGCCCTAACGGAGCAGCTCGAAGACCGGGATAGACGGTGCGACAGCGCGTATTTCGTCGTCGGTCGACTGCGGCGTCAAGCCGCCGACGTGCCCCTTGACCTCCCAGTACCACCGCTCGAGATAGCGCTTCAGCAGCTGCGGTTTGGCGTCGTCGGCGATTTCCGAGATGCGCACGTGCCGCGTGCGCCACCGCGGTCCCATCTCGACGGACCCCGCCGTACGCGCGTTGCGGGCCCATTGCGTGTTACCGCGCGGCGACACGACATAGTCGCGGCCATCGACGGTGAGCAGGTTGATCACGACGCCGCGCAGCTTGCCGGTCTTACGCCCGCGGACCCGGAGCGCGCGTGTTCCGGCGAGGCTGATCCCGGCTTCGGCCAGCCAGCGGATCAGTTCGTTGCCTGCGCGAGCGGCAAGGTTGGGTGCGTCGTAGCGGACGGTCATCGAGGTTCCTTTTCAATGAGAGAGCGGTGCTCTCTTAAAGATTGGCACGCCCGCGGCAGGAAATCAAGAGCAGTGATCTCGTTTCGTGTCACACTGGCCGTCATGGGCAAGCGGCAGGAGACGCGCGAGAAGATCGAGGCGCAGATCGTGGAGCTCGGCAGGCGCCATTTGGTGACGGACAGTGCGGCCGGGCTGTCGCTGCGGGCGATCGCTCGCGACCTCGGCATGGTGTCGAGTGCGGTGTACCGCTACGTGGCCAGCCGCGATGACCTGCTGACGTTGCTGCTTGTCGACGCATATTCGGAACTCGCCGACGCGGTCGATCGCGCCGCGGCGACCGCAGGCGGGTCATGGCGCGATCGTGTCCTCGCAACGGCGCACGCGGCCCGCGCATGGGCGATCGATCAGCCCGCCCGCTGGTCGCTGCTGTACGGCAGCCCGGTACCGGGTTACCACGCGCCGCGAGAGCGCACCGTCGGGCCGGGGACCCGGGTGGTCGCTTCGCTGTTCGACGCGATTGGGGCCGGCATTGCGGCGGGGGATATCCCTCAGTCCAATGTTGCTGTGGCCCAACCGTTGTCGTCAGACTTCGGCCGGCTGCGCGAAGAGTTCGCGTTCGCCGGCGACGACTCCGCGGTGGCCAAGTGCTTTTTGCTGTGGGCCGGACTCGTCGGTGCGATCAGCCTGGAAGTGTTCGGTCAGTACGGCGCCGACACGCTGACGGAACCCGGGGCCGTTTTCGACCTCCAGGTCCGGCTGCTGATCAACACGCTGAGCATCTAAATGTAGACTTGACTTATATAAGTGAAAGCTTCTACTTTGGAAGAGTGCACGCATTCGACGTCCTGGGCGACCCGGTACGGCGTCGAATTCTGGAACTGCTCGTCGACGGCGAGAAGTCGGCGGGAGCCATCGGAGTAACCATTCAGGGCGAGTTCGCGATCACGCAGCCGGCGGTGTCGCAGCATTTGAAGGTGCTGCGGGACAACGGGTTTACCTCGGTTCGGCCCGACGGTCAGCGGCGGCTGTACGCGGTGAGCGGGCGAGCCTTGCGCGATGTCGACGAGTGGCTCGACGGGTTCCGTCGCTTCTGGACACCACATCTCGACGCGCTGCACACCGAAATCGCCCGGGGTAAACGACAACGACGAAGGGGCGCAACATGATTGAGATTGACGTCGACCATCAGATCAATGCCGTTCAGCGTAAGCTCGGGCACCGCACGATCGACGCCGGGGAGGCGCACGTCCTCACTGTGAGTCAGTCTTACGACACCGACCAGGACGACCTTTGGGATGCGGTCACCAATATCGAGCGCATACCCCGCTGGTTCTTGCCGATCTCCGGCGACCTGCAATTGGGCGGCTCCTATCAGTTGGAGGGCCAGGCAGGAGGAAAGATCCTGACGTGCGATCCGCCGAAAAACTTCACCGCGACTTGGGAATTCGGCGGCAACGTCAGCTGGATCGACGTCACGATCACCGGCGACGGCCCCGACCGCGCGCGACTGGTACTTGAACACATCGCCCAAGTCGACGACGACGAGATCTGGCGCCAGTTCGGCCCCGGCGCCGTCGGCATGGGTTGGGATTCCATGTTGCTCGGGTTGGCCCTCCACCTGGCTACCGGCGAATCCATCGACCCGTCGTTCGGACAGCAGTGGACGGGCACCGACGACGGCCGTCGCTTCCTGACGCTGTCCGGCGACGAGTGGTATGCCGTGAACGTCGCCTTCGGGACGGATCCCGCGGCAGCGCGCGCGATGGCGGATCGCTGTCTCAAGGCCTACCTCGGCGAGGAATAAACTAGAACACGTTCTAGCCAGGCGGGCACGGCGGCGATATTCTCAAGGCGATGCCTGACCAGACACCTGTCCAGATTGCCTGGGTCACACGCGACCTCGATGCCACCGAAAAGGCGCTGACCACGCTATTAGGCGCCAAGAAGTGGATCCGCCTGCCCGGTGTTCACTTCGGTCCCGACGCGTGCACGTATCGCGGTCGACCCGCGGACTTCGTCGCCGACATCTCGCTGAGCTATGCCGGCGACACCCAGCTCGAGCTCATCGCACCGGTGGCAGGCGAGAGCATCTACACCGAGTTCCTGAACCGCGCGGGAGCCGGCCTGCACCACATCTGCATCGAGGCCGACGACGTCGAGCGCGCGGTGGCCGAGCGTGACGCCGACGTGGTGCAGCGCGGTGTGATGCCCGGCGGCATGGAGTTCGCGTACATCTCCGCCGACGATGCCGGCGTGCCGTACATCGAGATCGCGTACATCTCGCCCGAGATTCGGGCGTTCTTCGACTACATCAAGCAGGAGCAGCAGTGAGACCGACGAGCGCTTGCGCGAGGAGCAATCGATGACGCAGATCCCGGAAACCGTTAACGCCGCAGGCGTGACGTCGTGGTCCGACGAGGTCGACGTCCTGGTGATCGGGTTTGGCATCGCAGGTGGCTGCGCGGCGGTCAGCGCGGCCGCGGCGGGCGCGCGGGTGCTGGTGTTGGAGCGCGCAGCAGCCGCGGGCGGGACGACTTCGATGGCGGGCGGGCATTTCTATCTCGGCGGCGGCACCGCCGTGCAGCAGGCCACCGGCCATGACGACAGCCCCGACGAGATGTACAAGTACCTGGTTGCGGTGTCGCGGGAACCCGAGCACGACAAGATCCGCGCCTACTGCGACGGCAGCGTCGAACACTTCAACTGGTTGGAGGACTTGGGCTTTCAGTTCGAGCGAAGCTACTTCCCCGGCAAGGCCGTCATCCAGCCGAACACCGAAGGGCTGATGTTCACCGGCAACGAGAAGGTCTGGCCGTTCAAGGATCAGGCGGTGCCCGCACCCCGAGGGCACAAGGTGCCGGTGCCGGGCGACACCGGCGGGGCAGGCATGGTGATCGACCTGCTGCTCAAACGCGCGGACGAACTCGGCGTGCAGATCCGGTACGAAACAGGCGCCACCGCACTGGTTCTCGACAATGGCGCCGTCGTCGGCGCGACCTGGAAGCGCTTCAACGACACCGGGGCGATCCGGGCCAAGGCCGTGGTGATCGCCGCGGGCGGGTTCGTGATGAACCCGGAGATGGTTGCCGAGTTCACCCCGAAGCTGGCGGAGAAGCCGTTCGTTCTCGGCAACACCTACGACGACGGGCTTGGCATCCGGTTGGGCGAGTCGGCCGGTGGCGCGACCAAGCACATGGACCAGGTTTTCATCACCGCGCCGGCGTATCCGCCGTCGCTCCTGTTGACCGGGATCATCGTCAACAAGCTCGGGCAGCGCTTCGTCGCCGAGGACTCCTACCATTCGCGGACCTCGGGTTTCGTGATGGACCAGCCCGACAGCGCGGCATTCCTGATCGTCGATGAGGAGCACTTGGAACGGCCCGAGGTGCCGTTGGTGCCGCTGATCGACGGGTGGGAAGCCGTCGAGGAAATGGAAGCCGCCCTTGGCATCCCGGAGGGAAACCTGGTTGCCACGTTGAACCGGTACAACGAGTACGCCGCCCGCGGCGAGGATCCGGACTTTCACAAGCAGCCGGAATTCCTTGCGCCGCAGGACACAGGACCTTGGGGCGCGTTTGATCTGTCGCTGGGCAAGGCGATCTACGCGGGCTTCACTGTCGGCGGGCTGGCCACCTCCGTCGACGGCCAGGTGCTTCACGAGGACGGCAGCGTGATCCCCGGCCTCTATGCGGCCGGTGCGTGCGCGTCGAACATCGCCCAGGACGGCAAGGGCTACGCCAGCGGAACCCAGCTGGGCGAGGGCTCGTTCTTCGGCCGCCGGGCCGGAGCGCACGCAGCGCGCGCCTAGACCGGTGCGAGGCGCCACTGGCCGCCGCCGAGCAGTTCCAGGCGTCGGTCGTGGTGCTGTTCGACCGTGGGGCGGTGACTGACGCTGACCACGATGCAGTCCGGCAGCGCGGTGCGCAACGACCGGTACAGCGCGAACTCCTGGCCCTCGTCGAGCGCCGAGGTCGACTCGTCGAGGAACACCACCTTGGGCTTGGCGAGCAGCACCCGCGCGAACGCGATGCGCTGCTGTTCACCGGGGGAGAGCACCTTGGCCCAGTCAGCAACCTCGTCGAGGCGCCCGGCAAGATGACCGAGCGCCACGGTGTCGAGCGCGGATTGGATTGCCGCGTCGTCGAATTGGCCCGCAGCACCCGGATAAGAGATCACCGTACGCAGATCGCCCAGCGGCATGTACGGCAGCTGCGACAAGAACATGGTGCCGTCGGCCGGACCCCGGACCGTGCCCGACGTGAACGGCCAGAGCTGGGCGAGGCTGCGCAACAACGTGGTCTTGCCGCAGCCGGAGCCACCCGTGATCACCAATGATTCGCCCGAGTCCAGCCGGACGTCGAGCGGGTCGATCAGCCGTGTCCCGTCCGGGGTGCGGACCTCGACATCGTCGAGCTCGAGCGAGCCGTCGCCGCTCGGGAGGGCCGTCAAAGTCGGTAGGTCCCTTGCCTTTTCATTCGAGGTCACCAACCCGTCGAGCCGCAGGATCGCCGCCCGGTAGTTGGCGAACGAGTCGTACACCGCTCTGAACCACGACAGCGAGTCGTGCAACTGGCGGAACGCACTTGACGACTGAGTGACGTCACCGAAGTCGATCTCGCCTGCGAACATCCGCGGAGCCTGTACGACAGTGGGTAGCGGGTCGACGATCCGGCTTATCGACCGGTTCCAGCCGAGGAACATCAGCGTCCGGCGGACGAAGGCCCGGTAGTTGGCGATG
>DASRJA010000005.1:0-2712 GCA_035649695.1 Mycobacterium sp.
CCGTGTTGGTTGCGATCGACGTAGCGTTCGTCGGACATCAACGCGGCGAAGTCCGCAGCGACAACGGAATGCTGGGCATGATGGTCGACAAGGCGTTCACCGAACTCACCCAACCGGATGTGGTGGTGTTCCCCGGCGGCATCGGGACGCGTGTGCTGATCAACGATGACGAGGTGCTCGACTCGACCCGCGAGGCGCACGAGCATTCACGGTTCACCACATCGGTGTGCACCGGCGGGCTGGTGCTGGCGGCGGCGGGGTTGTTGACCGGGTTGCTTGTGCGCACTTTCCCGCGCTGAGCGCGGAATTCTGCACACAACAGCTGTTTGTCAGCCGGATGCGACGGCGAACAGATGCCACTCGCCGGGCACGCCTTTGAGCTGATGCGCGCCACGGTCGTCGAACTCGATCCCTGACCCGATCACGAGGTCGCGCAGTGTGCTGGACACCAGCACGTCGTTCGGCCCTGCCAGTGCGGTTACGCGCGCGCCGATGTGCACGGCGATCCCGCCGATGTCGGCGCCGCGGATTTCGCACTCACCGGTGTGCAGCCCGGCGCGCACCTCGATGCCGAGGGTCTGCACCGCGTCGCGAATTGCCATGGCGCAGCGGATCGCTCGTTGCGGGCCGTCGAACATCGCGAGGAAGCCGTCGCCCGAGGTGTTCACCTCGCGACCGCGGAAGCGTGCGAACTGGGCGCGGACGACGGCATCGTGAGCGTCGAGCAGGGCGTGCCAATCACGGTCGCCCATCTCCGCCGCGTGACGGGTCGAGTCCACGATGTCGGTGAAGAGTACGGTGGCGAGCACGCGATCGTCGGCCACCTCGGCTTGCTCGCCGGTGAGGAATTCGGCGATCTCCCGGAAGGAATCGCGCCACGGTTCGACGATGTGGTGCCAGTTGCGGCCCGGCACCTCAACGTATTCCGCGTCGGGTATGTGCCCGGCGATGTACTTGCCCTTCGCCGGTGGGACGAAAGGGCTGTCGGAGTGCTGGATGACAAGAGTCCGCACACGGACGGTCGGAAGGAACGCCCGCACGTCCAGTTCGGACATGAGAGGCCCCACCAGATCCAGCGTCCTCGGGCTGACCGCCAGACGTTCCAGCCGAGCCCACGCTGACCGGATCTCCTCGTTCCACGGCATGTCCGGGTTCACCAGATGTTGGAGCTCCCCGCTGCCCCACATAGCGATCGCGCCTTTAATTTCGTCTCGAACGAGTCGGGTTCCGTCTGCGTCTGCGTAACCGTCGAGCACGACCAGCGCGGTGGTGCGTGAGGGATGTGTCGCCGCGAACAGCGCAGCGGGCGCGAACGCGGCGTTCGACGCGACGAGGACCGCTTCGCTGCTCCCGAGGTCGTCGAGCACGGCGGTGATGCTGTCGGCCCACTGCTCCAACGTCGGTAGCGCCCTGGCTGTGACGGGGTCGGACGCTCCCGTGCCCGGCTGGTCAAAGAAGATGAGTCGTCCGAGCGAGGTCATCGCCTCGATCCACCCTTGAGTGGACGGGACCTCCATAACAAGCTCGCAGCAGCTGTGCCAGTTCGGGACGTACACGATGTCGCGAGGCCCTTCAGCCGACGCGCGGTACGCGACGCGTAAGTCCCCGTTGATCGCATAGCGCGTCTCGGAGAACACGGCGGAAGTGTATGCCCGCGAGCAGCGCGATTTCGCAGTTCAGCGGGCATTCCTGTAGCCTGGGCCGGTTGCCGACGCAGGCGACCCTCCTGCCACGGAACGACCGTGGCCGCACTAGACCGTAGGAGGTGATGGGTTCCTTATGCGTCCATACGAAATCATGGTCATTCTCGACCCCACTCTCGACGAGCGCACCGTTGCTCCGTCGCTGGAGGCATTCCTCAATGTCATCCGCAAGGACGGCGGCAGTGTCGACAAGGTCGACATCTGGGGTAAGCGCCGGCTGGCTTACGAGATCGCCAAGCATGCCGAGGGCATCTATGCCGTCGTCGATGTGAAGGCGGAGCCCGCGACCGTGTCCGAGCTCGACCGTCAGCTCAACCTGAACGAGTCCGTACTGCGGACCAAGGTGCTTCGGACCGACAAGCACTAAAGGGTGCCGGTCGTCGGAGCCGCTGCGTAGGCTCGCCTGCGACTGACTTCGCGCACACCGCCAGCGATGAGCGCTCGCGCGAAGAGCCGACAAACTTGCCCAGGAGGAACTCGTGGCTGGTGACACCACCATCACCGTCGTCGGAAACCTGACCGCCGACCCGGAACTGCGCTTCACCCCATCGGGTGCGGCCGTCGCGAACTTCACGGTCGCGTCGACGCCGCGCATCTACGACCGCCAGAGCGGGGAGTGGAAGGACGGCGAGGCGCTGTTCCTACGCTGCAACATCTGGCGTGAGGCCGCCGAGAACGTGGCCGAAAGCCTGACCCGCGGCTCTCGGGTGATCGTGCAGGGCCGGCTCAAGCAGCGCTCGTTCGAAACCCGTGAGGGCGAGAAGCGCACGGTGGTCGAGGTCGAGGTCGACGAGATCGGCCCGTCACTGCGCTACGCGACCGCCAAGGTGAACAAGGCGAGCCGTAGCGGCGGCGGTGGCGGTGGATTCGGCGGCGGCGGTGGCGGCGGAGGTTCCCGCCCGGCGGCATCCGACCAACCCAAGGACGACCCGTGGGGCAGCGCCCCGGCATCGGGCTCGTTCTCCGGAAGCGACGACGAACCGCCCTTTTAGACAACAACTTTCAATCA
>DASRJA010000006.1:0-12174 GCA_035649695.1 Mycobacterium sp.
AGCAGGGCACGGCGCACGTCGGGATGATGGACGATCGTGACGCGTGCCGCCCCCTTGTCGGTCATCTGCGTCAGGTCGGCGCCCTGCACGCGGGTCCGCGCGTAGTCCAACGCGTTCAGATAGCCGGTCGACAGCGTCGCAATCGCCTTGGTGCCGGCCATCATTCGCGCATACTCGATGACCTTGAACATCTGCGCGATGCCGCTGTGGTGTCACCGACCAACCAGCCGACGGCGGGACGGTCATGTTGACCGAAGGTGAGCTCGCATGTGGGAGAAACCTTCAGGCCCATCTTGTGCTCGAGATCGCGCACGTTGCTCTTGTAGTGCCCCATCGTCACGGGCTCACCGTCGGACTGTGGCCGACCGACACTCGGGGCCTCCTGGGTTTCGGCTGGTTCTGCGCGAAGCCTGTGCAGGTTCCGAGGTGTCCGGAGACGCACGGGACGCCATTCATCGTCGGCACCGGGCGACCGGAGACGACCGTCGGCGCCCCGTTGTACCCGTTCTGATTCAACGGTTCGGCGCCGGCGATCGGAGCGGCGATGAGAGCCGCGGCGGTCATACCTATGAGCAGTGACCTGCACAGATGCGAGTGCTTGGCCATGGCAGCCCCGCTTTCCTCGGTTCTGCCGTCAGCGTACGGACCCGAAGTACGGCTGAGCTGCGATTTCGCAATTATGTCCCGTCACATAATCGCATGTCAGGCGCTGATCACTAATATCGGCTAACTACCCTCGTTCACCTGCTCCTAGGGGCCCAGGGGTGTGATGGGGAATACATCTATTGCGCACATGTGTTACCGCTTCTATGCTGTTGGTCATAGACAGGGAGGCACCCGATGTGGATCGTTGAGGTCAACTTCGCCGGCCGCCGGTTCACGCACGAGGTGCATGGACACCGTCGACCGTTCTTCCACTTCAGCCCGCGCAACTTCAGTTGGCGGCCGTCGCAGCTGCGCGACCCGCACGCGGCCTGATACTCGCTGGAGGTTTGTTCTGTCCACCGCGACCAAGACCAGGACCAAACGGGGCTCGACGCGCACCAACATGTTGATCAGCGCCGCCGAGGTGATGCGTGAGCGCGGAGCCGCCGGCGTCACAATCGACGAGGTGCTCGCCCGCAGCGGCGCGCCGCGCGGCTCGGTGTACTACCACTTCCCCGAGGGGCGCAATCAGATCCTGACCGAGGCCCTGCAGTACGCCGGCGAGGCCCTGACGGAACTCATCGGCGACGCCGCCGAAAAGGGCGGGATGTATCTCGTCAGGAAGTTCGTCACGTTCTGGGAAGACTTACTCGTCGAGAGCGACTTCACCGCTGGTTGTCCTGTGGTGGCCGCGGCGATCGGCTCGGCCGACGACGAACCACAGCTGACGTCCGTCGCGGGCAGCATCTTCCGCCGCTGGCGCGACGCGCTCACGGGCGCGTTTGTGAGCGACGGCTTCGACGAGCCCTGCGCCGCGTCGCTGGCCATCACATGCATCGCCTCCCTCGAGGGAGCGGTGGTGCTGTGCCGGTCCACCCGCAGCGTCGATCCGTTGCGCGAGGTTGCCGAGCAGGTCGAATTCCTGGTCAAGTCAAGGGAATTCGTGCGTCGCTACGGGATTCCCGACCACCGTTAAGCCTTGCGCCACCGGGCGCAGACGAAGTCGCCGTTGCCGCCGGATTCCACCAACGTCCACTCGGACCGGATCGGTAGCACGCGAGAGCCGCCACCTAACGAGCACGGTGCGTACGTGACAATCATTTCGTCGATCAGGCCGACGGCTGCGTACTGCGCGGCCACATCTCCCCCGCCGACGACCCACACATCCTTACCCGCCGCCGCGGACACCAGTTTCGGATGCAACTCGGCGACGGCACCGGCGAAGGTCTGCACCGGATGCCCGTCGGCGATGATTTCGGGACGGTGCGTCAACACCCACGACGGCTGCTCGTACATCCAGTCACCCGGATGGTTGCGGACCACCCACTCGTACGTCGCCGACCCCATCACCAGTGCGCCAACATCTTTGATGAACGCCTCGTATCCGAACGGGCCATTCGCATCGATGTTGCGGGACGTGAGCCAGTCCAGGCTCTCGGCCTCATCGACGATGTAGCCGTCGAGGCTGGACGCGGTGAAGTAGACAGTCGCCATCTCAATTTCCTCTCATCCAGTTCAGTGGGTCACCAAGGGCAGTGCGAACCCCGTGACGGGCAAGCATCATGCGCGCGAGACCGCGTCGGTGCGCCGAGTAGGTCAGCACATGCGCGACGATCCCGTACAGCTGAAACGACTCGGGCGGGTCGCACAAGGCGTCGATGACGGTATCCCCCAACCGGCCTTCAGCTCTGTATTCGGACACCATTGCGGCCCAGCGCTTTCCGAGCTCGTCGTGATGGGTGGCCAACTGCTGTGCTGGTGTCGACGCAGGCTCTGTGGCTTCTCGACTGGGGAAGTCGCGGCCTTCGATGGTGGCCAGCCACACTTCCTTCGTCCACACGATCGCACCGAGTACCGCGCCGACGCTCGGTTCGGGACCGTCCCAGTCAAGAATCACCTGCCCCGGTGAGATCTCCTCTGTCCATTGCTCTTTGGACAACTGTGCGGCCTGGTTGATCAAGTAGGCGGTATCGGCGACGTCGTGGGCCACCATCAATTGAGAAATATCGGGCTCCTTGGTGTCGCCATCGCTGTCCAGCCACAGCGATCCGGGCGGGTGGAAGTGCAGGCCATTCGGGGCGGGCAGCCGGAACCCAATGTCCGAGGCGCGCGACGGGGGAAGACCGAACGCGCGACTGAAGGCGCGGGAGAACACCTCCGCCGACGACCAGCCCTCGTCGGTGGCCACCGCGGATACCGACTCACCGCGGCGCAGGCGCCACGCCGCGCGCTCCAGCATGATGCGTCGGCGCAGCGCCGCCGGGGACTCACCGGTCAGCCGACGCACCTCCCGGGAGAAGTGGAATTCCGAGGCGAAGCTGCTGCGTGCCATGTCACCGACGTCGGTGTTGTCGGCGTCGACGACAGCGTCGAGCAGTTCGCGCAATCGATCGCGGCGTGCTGGATCTGTCACGTTCACCGAGTATCGTCGGCCGCCCGCACGATGGACATGACAATTCCTGCTCAGCTGAGGATGTCGACATGTCGCGGGGTCATTCTTGGCGTGTTTGTTGGTCAGCAGCATCAACTCCATGCTCTTGTGAACCATCTCCAGGTCGTCGCTGGGGCCCCTGCCCGCCGGTTCCGTCGGTCTGCTGCGGGGTCGACCTGTCGTTATCTCCCGGCGGCTCCGGCAACGGCAGCTGCCGCTCCAGAGGGGGCACGTTGATGTCGAGCCGCTCCGTCGTGACGACGGCCAGCGGGCAGGTGTCGTGAACTTCCCTACACACCCAAATCCAGTAGAACGAGCCGTAGTCGACCTCCAGGTTCAGCGGGCCGGTCAATCCCTTGTCCATCACCTTGCTCCACACCTCTTTCGCCCCTGAACCCTCCGTAACATGCACCCACACTTTCGAATCCGGTTGCGGTGTCCAGGTGAAGTTGATGGTCTTGGTGGTCTGATGGGGCAGGAAGACCACTGGGTTCTCGCTGACGGAAATCTCAAGCGGCTCCGCCACCGCCACCTGCCCAGGCGGTGGAGGTGTGTTGTCGCTGCCAGGACCATCCCCTGGCGCTGCATGAACGAGCGGCGTACTGAGTGCAAGCAGGACCGCTCCGATGGCTATCGCCGAAACGACCGATACGCGGGTGTCTGCGGTGTTCATAATGTGCTCCCTTGGCGATGACGCGGGCCCGCGATGATCCGCGCTCATCGGTAAGAGCAGCCAGCCCCCGTTCCAAGTACGCTTTTTCGGCCACAGTTTTGGGCGACCGTTCAGGACGGATATGTCATGAGCTACCAGCTCGCCGCTGACTAGACTCTGGTGGCCAGTGAGCGACTTCGACGCGCTATGCGCCAACGACGGTGAGCTGGCCCAGCTGCGGACGTCGATCCGCGACTTCCTCGCCGCCGATCGCGCCGAGTTCGGCTGGCAGCCGGCCGTCGACTCCTGGCTCGCGAAGTGGGACCCGGACTTTTCCGCCAGGTTGGCCGCTGCAGGGTTCGTCGGCCTGACGATCCCGGCCGACTACGGCGGCCTCGGACTGGGTTACCTGCACCGCTACGTCGTCACCGAGGAACTGCTGGCGCACGGCGCCCCGGTCGCCGCGCACTGGATCGCCGACCGCCAGGTCGCGCCCGCGCTGCTGTCGTATGGCACCGAAGAGCAGCGGGGCCGGCTCTTGCCGCAAATCGCAGCGGGACGGCTTTACTCGGCGATCGGGATGAGCGAACATGGCGCGGGATCGGACCTCGCCGCCGTGCAGACGCGGGCGACCCGAACCGACGGCGGCTGGCTGCTGCGCGGGTCGAAGGTCTGGACGAGTGGCGCGCACGTCGCGCATCAGATCGTCGTGCTGGCCAGAACCAGCCCGCTGGATCCCGAGCATCGGCATGCGGGCTTCAGCCAGTTCATCGTGCTGACGTCGGCACCGGGCCTCACGATCGAGCCGGTCGTGTTGATGAACGGCGAGCACCACTTCAACGAGGTCCTCTTTGAGGACGTGTTCATTTCCGATGAGGACGTGCTGGGTCAAATCGGTGACGGCTGGCATCAGGTCACCGCCGAATTGGGTTTCGAGCGAAGCGGTCCGGAGCGAATTCTGTCCACGGCCACGCTGATCTTCAGCGCGATTCGCGCGTTGGGCGATGTCGATGACGGCGTCGCAGCCGACGTGGGAGACCTTGTGGCCCGGATGATTTCGCTGCGGCAGCTGTCGATCTCGGTGGCGCGCACGCTGGCCGATGGCGGAGATGCTGCAACCCGGGCGGCGCTGGTGAAGGATCTCGGCACCCGCTTCGAACAGGACTCCGTCGAGTTGGTCGCCGACCTGCTGGATTACGTCCAGGACGCCGAGCCGTTGCGTGCGTTACTCGCCGATGCGCGGGTGCACTCGCCGCTGTTCACACTGCGGGGTGGGACGAACGAGGTGCTGCGCGGCGTGGTCGCCAAGGGGATGGGCGTGCAATGAACGAGCTGGCACAGCTGGTCGACGAACTCTGCGATCGATCGACGGGCGACGAATTGTGGCGCAATCTCGAGGACACCGGACTCGCCCGGCTGACGAGCGGTCAGGGCGCAGGCCCCGCGGAGGCGGCAATCGTGTTGTCCGGCTTGGCTCGACATGCGGCCGCGGCTCCGATTGCCGAGACCGATCTGCTCGCGGTGTGGCTCGCGGACAAAGCTGGCGTGTCGATTCCTGACACCGGCCCGCTGACAGTCGCGATGGCCGACACCGCCGAAATCGACGGTCGGCTCAGGGGAACCGTACACGACGTCCCGTGGCCCTTGAGCACGGTCGTCTTGGCGGTGCGGACCGCTGACGCGCTGCACGTCGCTGCGGTCGAGGATGCGCAGGCGGTTGATGGCCATAACCTGGCCGGCGAGCCGCGCGGTTCCGTCGCCTTCGACATGGCGGTTGGCGACATGCACGCGGTCGATCCCGGCGTTGCCGACGAGTTGATCCGCCGCGGCGCGTGGGCGCGGTGCAACCAGATCGTCGGTGCGCTCGACGCGGCCTGCGACCTCACCGTCGGCCACACCGGCGAGCGCGTGCAGTTCGGGCGTCCGCTCAGCAAGTTCCAGGCGGTGCAGCATTCGCTCGCCGCGATGGCCGGCGAGATCGAACGCGCCCGCGCTGCAGCGGCTTTAGCGGTCGCAGCCGCGGCTGACTACGGTTTCGCCCACCCGGCGACCGACTACGCGGTGACGGCGGCCAAGGTGGCCGTCGGACGGGCCGTGAATCCGGTGACGACGATTGCCCATCAGTTACATGGCGCGATCGGCGTGACGGCCGAGCACCGGCTGTGGCGGACGACCATGCGTGCACGCAGCTGGGTCGACGAGTTCGGCACCACAACGCAATACGCGCGGCGGCTGGGCCGGATGGCGCTGGCCGCCGGGGATCCGTGGGATGTGGTGGTCAGCTATCCAGCAGCTCGTTGACGCGCGCTTCGACGTCGGCTGGGTCACCGAGGTCGGTCAGGTCGATGCCGAAGCGGTCGGTCAACGCATCGAGCACCTCGGCGGCGGTGTCGAAGCGAATCTTCTCGGTCTCGCCTGCGCGGTGGATCGCAAGGTTTCTGCCTCGCAGGTTCCAGCGAGCGTCGTCGGTGACCAGTGCTCCCGTCACGCCTGTGACGAAGAACGAGTCGGGATGCGTTGACACATACCAACTTCCGACCTCGAGATCGATGCGCGGCTGCGGGCGGGCAGTGAACGTGTACAGCGGCTGCCACTCGCCGCGGACCTCGGCCTCGAGCTGGTAGCCGTCACCGCGCTCCCGGATGCGGTACGGCTCGTGTCGAGTCTGCTGCACGGGTCCGGCCTCAAGCCGGATCGGCGACGTCAACGTCTGCCCGCCAAATCCGACGTCAACCAGTAGCCGCCCATCGACTTCCGGCACCGCCACCGAGAGCACGTGATGTGTCTGTGCGGGCAGCGGGCCGTCCGGATTCAGCCATACCACGCGGCCGGCGAGCCGTTCGACGCCAAAGCCCAACTCCTCGAGGACATATCCCATCAGCCCGTTCTGCTCATAGCAGTAGCCGCCGCGGTGGCGGTGCACGAGCTTATCGGTGAGAGCGGCGGCGCTCAGGTCGGCGACGGGGATACCCATCACCGGGTCGAGGTTCTCAAACGGGATGGACCGGTTGTGCGCGGCCACGAGCGCCTGCACCGTCTCGACCGTCGGCTCGGCGGGGCCTTGGTAGCCGATTCGATCGAAATACGCGGCGACGTCGACGGCGTCCGTCACTTCCGTTGTCATGCCGCCATCCTGCGACCTCAATAGGGGTTCAGGTCAAGCCGGTGGGACACTGAGGACGTGCCAGCCCACCTGACCGAGGAACTGCGAGAGGACTTGCTGGCTCGCTGGTCGGAGACGCACCGCAAGCACCACACCGTCGCCCATCTGCACGAGATGCTCGACGCGGTCGGGCTGCTGGCCGAATCGGGGATCGAGTTCGACCGTGAGGCGGTGGAGCTGGCGGCATGGTTCCACGACGCCATCTACGAGATCGGCCGCAACGACAACGAGGACCGCTCGGCCGAGCTGGCGCGCGAGCTGCTGGAGTCATCGCCGATCCGCGATGAGGTCGCGCGACTGGTGCTGGTGACCAAAACGCACAAGGTGGATGACGACGACATCAACGGAGCGGTGCTCAGCGACGCCGACCTGTCGGTGCTCGCCAGCGAGCCGATCCGATACCGCGCCTATGCCGCAGCGGTCCGGGAGGAGTACGCCGACGTGCCGGACGAGGTGTTCAAACCGGCTCGGGCGCAGGTACTTTCGGCACTGCTGACGGGGCCGCTGTTCCACACAGCGACGGGTCGCGAGCGGTGGGAAGACCGCGCTCGACGCAACATCACCGAGGAGATCGCCGAACTCACCGGCTAATTGTTTGCCAACGAAAGTGCGGGGATAGCGTCCCTCCCAGCTGTGTGCCATGCTGCGGGAGTGGTTGCCTCCTACGAGGAGTTCGCTGCAGAACACCGGACCCAGCACCTCACGCCGTTCAACCGCTGGTGCGCAGTCGTCGGTAACTCCATGGTGCCTGTCGCGGTGGTTACGGCGCTGACGGGTCGACTCAGGGCTGGAGCCGCGATCTTCGCTCTGGCGAACACAATCGTTGTCGCGGGGCACGTCGTTGAAGGCAACTTGCCGCGAGCTGCGCGTGACCTCGTGCGGCATCCCATCTGGGGTGTGCGCGCGGATGTCGCTGTGGCAATTGCGACGATCAGAGACTTAATGCGATAGCAGCCCGGCCGAGCTCACCAGTTAGATGTCATTCTCCGCGGCGTCATCAAATGAATGACGCCGTCAGCATCAGTAGTCCCTTTGTGAAGACAAGTAGGGGCGGCGGGGCTCGGCGGCCGTCGACTCCTTGACCGCAACTGCGCGGCCGAAAACCGTCAGCTGCCCGTCCACTTCGGCGGGCGCTTCTCGGCGAACGCGATCGCGCCTTCCTTCGCGTCGTTACTGCTGAAGACGGGCATCAGGATCCTTGTCTGCTGGGTCCACATCTCTTCCGGGCTCCAGCCGCGCGACTCGGTGATGATCCGCTTCGTCGCCGCGACCGCCAGCGGCCCGTTGGCGGTGATCCGTTCGGCGAGCGCGATCGCGGCGTCCAAGGCCCCACCCGGTTCGGCCAGCACGTTGACCAACCCCAGCTCGTGTGCCCGCTGCGCCGGCAGGTTCTCACCGGTCAGCGCGAGCTCCATCGCGATCGCGTACGGGATGCGCTGCGGCAGCCGCAGCAGCCCACCGCCACCGGCGACCAGCCCACGCTTCACCTCCGGAATGCCGAACGCCGACTCCTTCGACGCCACGATCAAATCGGTGGCCAGCGCCACTTCTGTGCCACCTGCCAGTGCGTACCCTTCGACCGCCGCGATCAGCGGCTTGACGGGCGGACGCTCGGTGAACCCCATTCCGCGGCCCTCGACCACGACGTTCTCGCCGCGGGCGAACGCCTTGAGGTCCATGCCCGCACAGAACGAGCCACCCGCGCCAGTGACGATGCCGACAGAGAGTCCCGGATCGCTGTCGAGGCGGTCCACGGCGTCGGCCAACCCGCGACTCACCGCGGCGTTGACGGCGTTCTTGGCCTCTGGCCGGTTGATCGTGATGATCAGGATCCGGTCGCGCTGCTCAACCAGGACTACATTTTCGCTGTTGTCTGTCACGCCGGTGATGCTATCGGCTGACCGCCCGGGTCACGCCGGCGGCGTTGCTGCCTGCAGCTCGATCTCGGAGATCGCGGCGCGGCTCTTGCCATCCGTTGAGCCCAACGTGGAAATCCACACCAGAACATTCGAGATTGGGTCTGAGCTGGCGACCTGAATTCTGTTGCGCCCTGGCCGCATTGGGGTAGGCGGCGTGAGTTCGATGGTTTCGGCCAACGCCTTGGGCGAGTCACTCGCAGCGGCACGCACCTGAACGACGGTGCCCGTGCTGTTCATGTCGACCATCACCGCGCTGATCGCGGCGGGTCTTGCGAGTCGCACGAGCAGTCCGACGCCGGGCTTGAATTTCGGGAACGGATCGGCGTCGTAATACGTGTCGGTGGACCACGCTGTGGCCGGATTGCCGTCGACGGCCGCACCGGCCGCGTCCGGGCTGTCGGGCGATCCGCCGGGCGAGAACACCACCGCGGTGACGGGTTGGACCTGCTCCTCTGGTGCGGCTCGCTTGCGCACCACGTCCGGCGGCGGCTGGCTGGCCGAGGCCGTCGGCCCGCTCAACCCCAGCTTGTCGGCATTGAACCCGACAGAGTCGTGATCGTTGTCGAGGAACCTGTTCAGCGTCGAGCCCGCGGCCACCATCGCCATGACAACCATCACGGCCGCAGCCACCAGCGCGATCCGCATGACCTGGCGGCGGGCGGCCGCAGCCTGATCCTCAGCCCCGAAGTTGCGGAAGTCGGCATAGCGACCCGGAACCGGCGGTGGCAGCGGCGGCATCACCCGGCCACTCTCGACATCATTGCCGGTGGCCTCACGCAGTAGCGTCAGAAGCGTTGCTGCGCTGGCTATTCCGCCCTCCTGCAGCCCTGACACTGTGGTGGAGATCAGGAACGGCGCCTGCTCGTCGGAGTTCAGCAGCACGCGCATAGCCTGACCAATTCCATGCAGGTCCGACGCAGCGGTCGCCTCCGGCATGGTGGCGGGAAAAGCCAGCGCCGCGTGACCGTCGAGGCCTAGCCGAAGCCGGGCGGGATCATCGAGGGACAACACAAGGCCGGCGCGGTGGGCCGCCTCGGCTGCAGCGGCCAGCGATTGCATCGCGCCCGCGACGCTCGTCGGCGACGGCGCCGTCTCGGCGATCTTCCCCAGCGCGCCGCCGTGGATCCATTCCGACACCACCACGCCGAAGTGTCCGGTGTGTAGCACCTCGAGCACCCGGGCGATGCCAGGCATGTCGATGCCTTTCAGCCGGACAGTCCGCGCGAGGATTTCATGGACGAACTCTTCGGGCAGCTCACCGCCCCAGTCGACAAGCGTGAGAGCCACTTCTTGGTCCGTCGCCAGGTCGAGCCCATGCCAGAACTGCAACTGCGGTCGCCCGCCGTGAGAGGCCAACAGTCGGTAGCGACCATGCCCGACACTCACGCCGGGAGCTAGGTTGGAGGGACTGCCGGTTGTCTGGTCGCGTTCGGTCGTCATTGCCCGTCGAGGTAGCCCTGCATAGGCGGTTCTAAACCGGTCGGCCGCTCGGGTACGATAACTAGAACACGTTCTAATTTTAGGGGGACCCGTGCCCGCAACCGATATCGAACCGTCGGAGCTCACCAAGTGGGATCCGGGCCTCACCGAGCGCGTCATGAGCATCACCCGGCCGTTCCTCAAGCGCTACTTCCGCTCGCAGGTCAGAGGGCTCGACAACATGCCGTCCGGCGGCGCGCTGCTGGTCAGCAACCACTCCGGTGGCATGTTGCCGATGGACGTTCCGATCCTCGCGGCTCACTTCTACGAAAAGCACGGCTACGACCGGCCGCTATACACGCTGAGCCACGACATGCTCTCGGTTGGACCGACGGGCGACTTCTTCAAGAAGATCGGCTACATCAGCGCCAACCACGAGAACGCCGACGAAGCGCTGCGCTCCGGCGGCCTCGTCGTGGTCTTCCCCGGCGGTGACTACGACGTCTATCGCCCGACACTGTCGGAAAACAAAATCGACTTCGGCGGCCGCACCGGCTACGTGAAAGCCGCGCTGAACGCCGGCGTGCCGATCGTGCCGACGGTTGGCATCGGTGGCCAAGAGACGCAGATCTTCCTCTCCCGTGGGACCTGGCTGGCCAAACGCCTCGGGCCCATCGCACGTTTGGCGCGGACCAAGATCGTGCCGATCTCGTTCGGCTTCCCGTTCGGCCTGAGCGTGGTGATCCCACCCAACATTCCGCTACCGGCCAAGATCGTCATGCGGGTGCTGCCGCCGATCGACATCGTCGCCGAGTTCGGCGAGAACCCCGACATCGACGAGGTCGACGCCCACGTGCGGCACTTCATGCAACGTGCCCTTGACGAACTGGCCAAGGAGCGCACGCTCCCTGTGCTTGGCTAAGGCCCATGGCCATCACCGACCGGCTCACCGAAACGCTCGGCATCGTCGCGACGATGGGTCGCGCCCGCCTGCTCGCGCCGATGCGGCCCGACAAATACCTACGGATCGCCTCGGCGATGCAGCGCGAAAACATGGGCATCACATCGGGATTCGCCGCCGCGGCTCAGCGCTGCCCTGACCGGACCGGTCTCGTCGACGAGCTTGGCGCCCTGACCTGGCGCGAAATCGACCAGCGCGCTGACGCATTGGCCGCTGGACTGCAGGCGCTGCCGGACGGTGCGGCTCCGACGGTCCTCGGGATAATGGCGCGCAACCACCGCGGCTTCGTCGAGTCGCTGATCGCAGCCAACCGGATCGGTGCCGACGTGCTACTGCTGAATACGTCGTTCGCCGGGCCCGCACTCGCCGAGGTTGTGCAGCGGGAAGACGTGGACGCCGTCATCTACGACGAGGAGTTCACCGAGACCGTCGACCGCGCGCTGGCCGACAAACCTGACGCCACGCGGATCATCGCCTGGACCGACGGACCGCAGGACGGGCTGACGGTCGAGAAGTTGATCGCCGACCATGCTGGGCGCGAGCCGCAGCGGGCGAGCAGCAAGAGCAAGGTCATCCTGCTGACGTCCGGAACAACGGGAACTCCGAAGGGCGCCAAGCACTCCGGTGGCGCCGACGGCGGACCCGGCATCCTCAAGGCGATCCTGGACCGCACGCCATGGCGTGCCGAAGAGACGGTCGTCATCGTGGCCCCGATGTTTCACGCGTGGGGCTTCTCCCAGTTGGTGTTCGCGGCGTCGATGGCGTGCACGGTAGTCACCCGACGCAAGTTCGACCCCGAAGCCACCCTCGAACTCATCGACCGCCACCGCGCCACCGGGCTGTGTGTCGTGCCGGTGATGTTCGACCGGATCATGGAGCTGCCCGACGATGTGCGCAACAAATACAGCGGCCGGTCGCTGCGGTTCGCCGCCGCGTCGGGTTCACGAATGCGCCCGGATGTCGTCATCAGGTTCATGGATCAGT
>DASRJA010000007.1:0-6448 GCA_035649695.1 Mycobacterium sp.
GCGGTACAGCCGGCGCAGCACCTCAGCGGAGCGCCGCGCCACCGGCGGGCCCGAGATCCCGCCTGCTCCGAAGCTGCCGGCATCCGGTGTGGCGAGCCCGTCGCGCGACACCGTGGTGTTCGTGGCGACAATGCCCGCCAAGCCCAATTCGACTGCCAGATCGGCGATCTCGTCGACATCGTCATCGGATAGGTCGGGTGCGATCTTGACCAGCACGGGCGCCGACGTCTCCGCCTTCACCGCGGCGAGGATCGGGCGCAGCGAGGAGATGGCCTGCAAATCACGCAGCCCCGGCGTGTTCGGTGAGCTGACGTTGACGACGACAAACGCGGCCAATGGCCCGACCAGCCTTGCGCTTTCGGCGTAGTCCTCGACCGCGGCCTCCGACGGCGTCACCTTGGTCTTGCCGATGTTGACCCCGATCGGCACGTCGGCCGTGTGCCGGGCCAGTTGCAGCGCCAGCTCACCCGCGCCGTGGTTGTTGAAGCCCATGCGGTTGAGCAGCGCGCGGTCCTCGGGCAGCCGGAACATCCGCGGTGGCGGATTGCCGGGCTGCGCCTGTGCGGTGACGGTGCCGACCTCCGCATAGCCGAAGCCCAGCGCGCCCCAGGTGTTGAGCCCCCTGCCGTCCTTGTCGAACCCTGCCGCCAGGCCCAGCGGGCCCGCGAACCGCACGCCGAACACCGTGATGGCGAGCACCGGATCGTGCGGCGCAAGTCCGCGCGCCAACAACCGACGCGCAGGAATGACCGCCGTCACGGCCCGCAGGAACGCAAAAACCCACGTGTGAATGCGTTCGGGGGCGACCAGAAACAGCACCCGCCGCAGTGCGCGGTACATCACAGGCCGGGTTGATCCAGTCTGTCCACAGCAGACTTCTTGCGGCGCAGCAGCACCCGCCTGCTGCCGTCGGTGTACAGCCGGACCCGGGTGAGTTCCCACCCGCGATACTCGGCCTCGATCGACAGTCGGGTGGACGCGCTGATCCGGGTCAGATCCGGCGGCAGCCGAAGCGGTATCCACTCGTACTCGTCGGACAAATCGGTGTCCCAGCCTGGTGGCATCCGCCCACGGTGCATCGCCGTCACCCACGACCCCCCGCGTTGGCGATCACCTGCACACCCGCTCCCGATCCGGACACCACATACAGGGTGCCAGACGCTTCGTCGAAGGCCAGGGAGTTGGGCTGCTGCACGGTTCGATAACGCACCTTTTCCACGGGGATACCGGTAGCCAAATCGTAGCCAACCACGGTGTTAATCGCCGTCTGCGACACCCAGGCCAGCTTCGACGAGCCGGCCAGCCCGTATGGGGCTTCACGCACCGGGTACCGCTGGCGCAGGATCAGCGGGTCGGTGCCGAACACCAGCAGCTCCTCGCCACGGGTGTCGGCGACCAACACCCGACCGGCGGAATCCGCGGCCATCGTGGTCGCGCCCTCGCCGGCACGCAGCGCATGATCGGCGTCGTTGCCGCTCGCCGAGATGGTCGTCACCGACGTCTGACCTCGGTCCAACACGACAACTGTATTCCCTTGTGCGACAAGGGCATCGACGCGCGCAAAGATCTTCAAAGAGGCACCGACAGTGGAGTCCGAACCCAACGTGTAGACGGCGCCGTCGGCACTGCCGAGGGCCAGCTTGCCGTCGGCACGCCGGGCGATCGCGGTGAAATCGGTGCCCGGTTGGCCCTCGACGTCCACCCGGCTGGCCGTGCCGGCGCGAAGGTCGACCCGGAAATAGCCGCCGCGCGTCGACGCGTACACCCGGCCGTCGTTGTCACCGGTCATCGCCGTCGCCGGTGCAGGCAGTGTCACCGGCCGCGGTTGGCCGGACATCGGCACGACGGTCACCATGGATTGGCTCTCGAAAAGGGGGCTGAGCACCGCCAACGACGCCGTCGCCTGGTCGAACACGGCCGCCTGCGCGAGCCCGCCCAGCGGCCGCACCACCCCGGCGGGTGGTCCGGTGACCGGAGGGGACTGCGCGGCCTGGGCAGGCACGATCGTCGGTGGCGGGGCATCGCCGGACTTCGATGAGCAGGCCGACAGCACAGAAATTGCCAGCACCGTAAAAGTGACACAAACAACCAGAAAATGGCGGTTTAGACGCGGCGGCAAGGGGTAGCTCTCGGTCGTGCGAATAGTGTTGCTAACAAATTGCAAGTGTAGGCAGACCGCTCATCGCCAAATACAAGCCGCTCGCCGTGCGAGGTCACTCGGGCGCATCTCCAGCGGTATGGTGCGATCATGACCCTCGCCGCAGACAGGGATCTGGGCAACCGAGAGTTTGCTATCGAGGACATCACCACTGGTGTACACGCCAGCGGATTTGGCCAGGTGGGCGACGGTCGCACCTTTTCCTTCCACATCGAAAAGCACATGCTCGTCGTCGAGGTGTACCGGCCTCGGGTCTCCGGGCCCGTCCCGCAAGCCGAGGACGTCGTGGCCCTTGCCAACCGCAAGCTCACCGACATCGATCTCACCGACGAGCGCAGCGTGGCCGCGGCGGTGCGCGATGCGGTGGCCGACGCGCAGCCGGTGACACGCACAGCGCGCTGACAGCAGTCCCACGGTACGGTCGTCGGCGTGATCGAGGCGCCGGCGATGTCGTGGCTGCAAGTTGTCGTCCTGTCGGTGTTGCAGGGATTGACCGAGTTCCTGCCGGTTTCGTCGTCGGGTCACCTGGCGATCGCGTCGCGCATCTTCTTTGACGACGACGCGGGGGCGTCGTTTACCGCGGTGACCCAGTTGGGCACCGAGTTGGCGGTGCTGCTGTACTTCGCGCGCGACATCGGTCGCATCCTCAAGGCTTGGGTGAGCGGTCTTTTCGTTGCCGCGCACCGCACACTGGACTACTGGATGGGCTGGTACGTCATCATCGGTACCGTCCCGATCGGTGCGTTGGGATTGTTGTTCAAGGACGAAATCCGCACTGGCGCACGCAATCTGTGGCTGATCGCGGGCGTGTTGCTCGTCTTTTCCGCAGTGATCGCCGCCGCCGAGTACTACGGCAGTCAGAAGCGCCACGCCGAGGAACTCAACTGGAAAGACAGCGTCATAGTCGGCCTCGCGCAATGCCTGGCGTTGGTGCCCGGCGTATCCCGGTCGGGCGCAACGATCAGCGCCGGCTTGTTCCGGGGGCTCGACCGCGAACTGGCCGCCCGGTTCGGCTTCCTGCTCGCCATTCCGGCCGTGTTCGCGTCGGGGCTGTTCTCACTGCCCGATGCGTTCCATCCCGTCGGCGACGGGATGAGCGCCAGCGGCCCGCAACTGTTGATTGCCACGGTGATCGCGTTCGTCATCGGCTTTCTTGCAGTGGCCTGGTTCCTGCGCTTTCTGGTGCGCCACAGCATGTACTGGTTCGTCGGCTACCGCCTCCTGCTCGGCGCGGTCGTGATCGCACTGCTCGCCACCGGGGTAGTCTCCGCGACATGACGGTCATCCTGCTGCGGCACGGCAGGTCGACCTCGAACACCGCGCACACGCTCGCGGGCCGCACCGACGGTGTCGACCTCGACGACAAGGGGCGCGAGCAGGCGCAGGCGATTGTCGAGCGGCTGGCCGGGCTGCCGATCCGGGCGATCGTGCGCTCGCCGCTGTTGCGCTGCCGGCGCACGGTCGAACCGCTGGCGGCCGCGCTCGGGCTGGATCCGGTGGTCGACGAGCGCATCTCCGAGGTCGACTACGGCAGCTGGACCGGTCGCAAGATCGGTGACCTGGTCAAGGAACCGCTCTGGGGAGTGGTGCAGCAGCAGCCCAGCGCAGCCGTCTTTCCCGGTGGCGAAGGGCTGGCCCACGTGCAATCTCGTGCAGTCGCGGCGGTGCGCGAACATGACCGCAGGCTGACCGAACTGCACGAGGGCGACGCGCTGTGGGTGGCGTGCACCCACGGCGACGTGATCAAAGCGGTGGTCGCCGACGCACTGGGCACGCACCTCGACAGCTTTCAACGAATCACCGCCGACCCGGCGTCGATAAGTGTGATCCGTTACACCGCGTTGCGTCCGTTCGTCATCCACGTCAACCACACTGGTGCTGCGCTCACCGCCGGACTGCTGGCCAAGCCGTCGAAGCAGGACGGGGAGGCCGACAAGAAAGACGGCGAAGTGCCGCCAGAAGACGCTGTGGTCGGTGGCTCGACCGATTGAGGCCTGTGCGTGGAATTACGGCCGACACGCCGATACCGGTATTTTGGAGGTGCCATGGCCCGCGCAATTCACGTCTTCCGCACACCCGACCGGTTCATCGCCGGGACCGTCGGGCAGCCGGGCAACCGCACCTTCTACCTGCAGGCCGTGCACGACAAACGCGTCATCTCGGTGGTGCTGGAGAAGCAGCAGGTTGCCGTGCTGGCCGAACGGATCGCGGCGCTGCTGCTGGAGATCAACCGGCGCTTCGGCACTCCCATCCCGCCCGACACCGGCGACATTGAAGACCTGAGCCCGTTGATCACGCCCGTCGACGCCGAATTCCGGGTGGGGACCATGGGGCTGGGCTGGGATTCGGAGGCGCAGACAGTCGTCGTCGAGCTGCTCGCGGTGTCTGAGACCGAGTTCGACGCATCGGTCGTGCTCGACGATGCGGAGGAAGGGCCCGACGCGGTGCGGGTGTTCCTGACGCCTGAGTCGGCGCGGCAGTTCGCGGCGCGTTCCAATCGTGTCATTTCGGCCGGCCGCCCGCCGTGCCCGTTGTGCGATGAGCCGCTCGATCCGGAGGGCCACATCTGCGTGCGCACCAACGGCTATCGGCGCGGCGCCCTTGCCGGGTCCGACGATGACGCCGATTCATAGCGGGGGCCAAAGCCCCCGTCATCCCGATGAGGTGTGCCTACGCGGCGAGTTGACCGTCATCGGACGAATCCGCTCAGCGAGCAACGCCACCTTCCTGTGCGAAGCGCATCTCGGTGAGCTGCAAGCACATTGCGTGTACAAGCCGATCGCCGGCGAGGCCCCGCTGTGGGACTTCCCTGACGGAACTCTGGCAGGCCGGGAACTGGGTTCCTACCTCGTTTCCGATGCGCTCGGCTGGAACATCGTGCCCTACACCATCATTCGCGACGGGCCCGCAGGCCTCGGCATGCTGCAGCTGTGGGTAGATCAGCCCGGCGACGAAGTCGGCGACGAGCCCGCATCCGGGCCCGATCTCGTCGACCTGTTGCCCGCGGGCCATATTCCACCGGGCTTCCTGCCGGTGCTGCAGGCATACGACTACGCCGGCGACGAAGTCACCCTGGTGCATGCCGACGACATTCGGCTGCGTCGCATGGCAGTTTTCGATGTGCTGATCAACAACGCCGACCGCAAGGGCGGTCACATCTTGTGCGGTGTCGACGGGCACGTGTACGGCGTCGACCACGGGGTGAGCCTGCACATCGACGACAAACTGCGCACAATTCTGTGGGGCTGGGCCGGGAAACCCGTCGACGACGACACCCTGGAGGCGGTGGCCCGGCTGCGAGATCAGCTGCGAGGCGGCCTCAGCGAACAGTTGCGTGAGCACATCACCCGTCGCGAGGTAGCTGCACTGCACGCCAGAACCATTGCGCTGCTGGATAACCCGGTGATGCCCACGCCGGACCGGCGCCGACCCATCCCGTGGCCGGCGTTCTGATGAGCCTGACCGATGCGGCGCTGGCCGCCGATGTGGCCGCCGACGCCGGACGACTGCTGCTTTCCGTTCGCGAGAGGGTTGGCTTCGACGACCCGTACTTCCTCGGCGACGCCGGCGACAAGAGTGCCAACATCCTGATTCTCGACCGGTTGAGTCGCGACCGCCCCGACGACGCGGTGCTGTCCGAGGAGGCCGTCGACGACGTGTCGCGCGTGCACGCCGACCGGGTGTGGATCGTCGACCCGGTCGATGGCACGCGCGAGTTCTCCTGGTATGGCCGAACGGACTGGGCGGTGCATGTCGCGCTGTGGCAGCGCAGCGGCGGGCCCGTCGGCGGCATCACCGACGCCGCGGTCGCGCTTCCGGCGCGCGGCGAGGTCTACCGCACCGACACCGTCGTCGCTCCGCCGCCGCGCACCGACGGTCCGATCCGCATCACCGCCAGCGCCAGCAGGCCGCCCGCGGTGCTGTGGCGGTTGCGCGACCGGATGGACATCCAAATGGTGCGGATCGGGTCGGCGGGCGCCAAGGCGATGGCGGTGGTCCGCGGCGACGTCGACGCGTACGTCCACGCCGGCGGCCAGTGGGAGTGGGACTCGGCCGCCCCGGCCGGAGTGGTGCAGGCCGCCGGGCTGCACGCTTCACGGCTGGACGGCTCCCCGATGATCTACAACCGGCGCGACCCGTACCTGCCCGACTTCCTGATGTGCCGCGCTGAGCTGGCGGATGTCCTGCTCGACGGCATCTGGTCGGCATATCGGGAATGAATCCGACGCCTGCGTTGTCGCTCACCCTGACGCGACGCACCAGCCGGAGGCCATGCTGACCGAACACCTT
>DASRJA010000008.1:0-4011 GCA_035649695.1 Mycobacterium sp.
GCGGCCCTCGAGCACCTCGCGCACCATCGAGCGGGCGACGATGTCGCGGGGCGCCAAGTCCTTTATGGTGGGGGCGTAGCGCTCCATGAACCGCTCGCCCTCGTCGTTGAGCAGGATGCCGCCCTCGCCGCGCACCGCCTCTGAGATCAGAATGCCAAGGCCCGCAAGGCCCGTCGGATGGAACTGGTGAAACTCCATGTCCTCCAACGGAAGTCCCTTGCGGAACACGATGCCAAGGCCATCGCCGGTCAGCGTGTGCGCGTTGGAGGTCGTCTTGTACATCCGGCCGGAGCCACCGGTGGCGAGCACGATCGCCTTGGCGTGGAAGACGTGAATGTCGCCGGTCGCCAGTTCATAGGCGACGACGCCCGTCGCGACGGGGCCAGCGGCCGTCTCCGTCAGCGCCAGGTCCAGCGCGTAGAACTCGTTGAAGAACTGGACGTCGTGTTTGACGCAGTTTTGGTACAGCGTCTGCAGGATCATGTGGCCGGTGCGGTCGGCGGCGTAACAGGCCCGCCGCACTGGCGCCTTGCCGTGGTCGCGGGTGTGCCCGCCGAACCGGCGCTGGTCGATGCGGCCCTCGGGGGTGCGGTTGAACGGCATCCCCATCTTCTCGAGGTCGAGCACCGCGTCGATGGCTTCCTTGCACATGATCTCGACCGCGTCCTGGTCGGCGAGATAGTCGCCGCCCTTAACGGTGTCGAAGGTGTGCCACTCCCAGTTGTCCTCTTCGACATTGGCCAGCGCCGCGCACATGCCGCCCTGCGCCGCGCCGGTGTGGCTGCGGGTCGGGTAGAGCTTGGTCAACACCGCGGTGCGCGCGCGGGGACCGGCCTCGACCGCGGCGCGCATGCCCGCGCCGCCGGCGCCGACGATTACGACGTCGTAGCGATGCTCTTGGATCATTGGAACCTCCCCGTCACGAGATGCTCGCGTCGAAGGTGACCAGGACATACGTCCCCAACACCAACGTGAACCCCGTCGCCAGCAACAGCAGGGAGTTCAGATAGAACTTCGTGATGTTCTTGCGCGCGTAGTCGCCGATGATGGTGCGCATGCCGTTGGCGCCGTGCACCATCGCCAGCCAGAGCAACGCCATATCCCAGATCTGCCAGAACGGTGAGGCCCACCGCTCGGCGACGTAGTTGAAGTCGATGCGGTAGACGCCGCCGTCCCAGATCAACCCGATGAACAGATGCCCGAGCGCCAGGAATACCAGCGCCACGCCGGAAAACCGCATGAACAGCCAGGCGTACTTCTCGAAGTACGGGATGCCCCTCGGGCGGCGGGGTGCGCGCGGATGATCCAACGAGGCCGGGCGGTCGTGTTCTCTTTCCTGCACCGGCGCAATCCGGCCCTCGCGGTGGTGCGGTGTCCAGGATCCTCCCGCCGCCCCGCCCGATGGCCCGGTCATAGGAACCGCTCCGCCATGTGCATGCCGAGCACGCCCAGCGCGGGGATCATGACGGCGAGAAAGACGCCGATGACGATCCACAGCATCAGCCGCTGGTACTTCGGGCCGTGCTGCCAGAAGTCGATCAGGATGATCCGGATGCCGTTCAGCGCGTGATAGAGCACCGCGGCGACCAGTCCGACCTCCATCAGGCCGACGATCGGCGTCTTGTAGGTGTTGATGACCTCGTTGTAGACCTCCGGACTGACCCGCACGAGGGCGGTGTCCAGTACGTGCACTAACAGGAAGAAGAAGATGGTCGCACCCGTGATGCGGTGCAAGACCCAGGACCACATCCCGGGATCACCGCGATAGAGGGTGCGCCGAGGCGATCGCGGAGCCGGCACCGCCGGACTCTCGGGTGTCGCAGTACTCATCTGGCCTCCAACGCCATCGTGGACGCTTGGGCTCGGAGCCGCCACGGCGGCGATATCGGCCGTGGCTGAGAACCTGCCCAAACCTCGGGGCGACTCTAAACCCACTTGTAGTGCTAAACGAACTACGGTTTAGCCGTCAGCACACCGAAAAACGTGAAAGTTAGGGTTACCTATTCCGCGAGGCGGACCAGCGAGCCAGGCCTTCGGAATGCATTCAGATTCGGCCCGATGAGGTTGACATGACATCCGATATCGACTGGAAGATGTTGCGGCACAAGGCAACTGAGGTCGCCGCGCACGCCTACGCACCATATTCGGGGTTCGCCGTCGGGGCCGCCGCGCTGGTCGACGATCACCGGATGGTGGCCGGCTGCAATGTGGAAAATGTCTCATATGGCCTTGGTCTCTGTGCCGAGTGCGCTGTGGTGTGCGCCTTGCACTCCAGCGGGGGCGGCAGGCTGATCGCGCTGTCGTGTGTGGACGCGGCGGGCGACGTGTTGATGCCCTGCGGACGCTGTCGGCAAGTGTTGATGGAACACGGCGGGCCAGGCCTGCTCATCGACCATCCGCTGGGTCCGCGGCCGCTGAGCCAACTGCTTCCCGACGCGTTCGGCCCGCAGGATCTGGCGCGCCGCAACGAACCGGCGCATGAAGAAACACCGTGATCGGCTTCACGTTTGCCCTGTTTGAGGTGGCAGGAGTCGGGTAACTCGGTTGCCGTCACGCATTTGCATAAGGAGGCGGCAAATGGAGAGTCGGGCAAAGGCGTTGGGTCACGCAATACACCCCATGCTGATCCCGTTCCCGCTGGGGCTGCTGGCCACCGCGGTCGTATTCGACATCGTGTACCTCATCACCGACCGGCCCGGTTTCGCGACCGCGGCGGCCTACATGATCGCGGCGGGGATCATCGGCGGGTTGCTCGCAGCGCCCTTCGGCTGGATCGACTGGTTCAAAATCCCTTCAGGCACCCGGGCCAAGAGCGTCGGGCTGATACACGGCCTCGGCAACATCGTGGTGGTCGTGCTGTTCGCGGTGAGCTGGCTGGTCCGGCTCGGCAACGGCTGGGAGCCGACCGCATGGGCGCTGGTGTGCAGCTTCGTCGCCGTGGCGCTGGCCGTGGTGACCGCATGGATGGGCGGCGAGCTGGTGGAGCGCATGGGTGTCAGCATCGACGACGGCGCAGGTGTCGACGCGCCGAGCTCGTTGAGCCACCGGCACGTGGCCGCGTAGCAGCATCGCATAGACCGCCACCGGTAACGTAACGGCGGTGACGGCGTTCGCATTTGACGCGCCGACGGTCATCCGGACCAAGCGCGACGGTGGAGTCTTGTCGGATGCGGCCATCGACTGGGTGATCGACGGCTATACCCATGGCCGGATCGCCGACGAGCAGATGTCGGCGTTATTGATGGCGATCTTCCTGCGGGGCATGACCGGCGCCGAAATCGCCCGCTGGACGGCGGCCATGGTGGACTCCGGTGAGCGGCTGGACTTTACGGATCTGCGGCGCGACGGCAAGCCACTTGCGTTGGTGGACAAGCATTCCACCGGCGGCGTCGGCGACAAGATCACCATTCCGCTGGTGCCCGTCGTGATGGCCTGCGGGGGAGCTGTGCCGCAGGCGGCGGGACGCGGCCTCGGGCACACCGGCGGGACCCTCGACAAGCTGGAGTCCATCCCGGGTTTCACCGCCGAGATCTCCAAAGCCCAAATCCGGCAACAACTTTGCGACCTTGGGGCGGCGATCTTCGCGGCCGGCGAGTTGGCCCCCGCCGATCGGAAGATCTATGCGCTGCGCGACGTCACCGGCACCACCGAGTCACTGCCGCTGATCGCCAGCTCCGTGATGAGCAAGAAGATCGCCGAGGGCACCCGGGCGCTGGTGCTCGACAGCAAGGTCGGCAGCGGAGCGTTCCTGGCGACCGAGGCGGAGTCCCGCGAACTGGCCCGCACGATGGTGGAGCTGGGCACCGCCGAGGGATTGGTGACCCGCGCACTGCTGACCGACATGGAGACACCGCTGGGCCGCACCGTCGGCAACGCCGTCGAGGTCGAGGAATCGCTGGAGGTGCTGGCCGGCGGAGGACCTGCCGATGTGGTGGAGCTGACGCTGGCGCTGGCCGTCGAGATGCTCGACGCCGCCGGGCTCGACGGGATCGACCCCGCCGAGACGCTGAA
>DASRJA010000009.1:0-20337 GCA_035649695.1 Mycobacterium sp.
TGTCCATCAGCTCGGCGCCCTTGACCGCGTGCACCGACAGCCGTCCGGAACTGGCCAGTGCACGCACCACGAATGTCTTGCCGCAGCCGGGCGGGCCGTAGTGCAAAACGCCGCGCGGTGGGGCGACGCCGAGCCGCTGGAAGGTGTCGGGATGCTGCAGCGGCCAGAGCACCGCCTCGGTGAGCGCCTGTTTGGTCTCGGCCATGTCGCCGACGTCGTCGAGCGTCACCGAACCGACCGAAACCTCTTCGGTGGCCGAGCGCGACAGCGGCCGGATAACGGTGGTCGCACCGATCATGTCGTCCTGCGTGAGAACGGGCGGCTTGCCGTCGGCGCTCGCCCGCGCCGCCGCTCGCAACGCACCCTCGCGCACCAACGCTGCCAAGTCAGCGACCACGAAACCCGGTGTGCGCTCCGCGATTTCGTCGAGATTGAGCTCCGAGGACGGGACGTCGCGCAACAGCACCTCGAGCAGCTGCTTGCGGACGGCTCCGTCGGGCAGGCTCAGCCCGAGCTCACGATCACACAAGTCGGGTGCCCGCAGTCGCGGGTCGAGACCGTCCGGCACCGCCGTGGTGGCAATGAAGGCGACGCCGCGCGTGGCGACCGCGTTGCGCAGTTCGGTGAGAATCAATGTCGCGACGGGTTCGGCGGTCGCCGGCAGGAGCGCGTCGATGTCGGTGATAAGTAGTACGCCGCCGCCATCGCGCACGGTGGCCACGGCCGACGAGACACTCTTGAGGCGGTCTTCGGCGCGCAACGCGCCAACTTCCGGACCGTCGAGCTCGACGAGGCGTCGGTCGGCACATACGGCGCGCACCAGCGCGGCCTTGCCGACGCCCGCGGGGCCAGACACCAGCACACCGAGATTGGCTGTGGCGCCGAGTGTTTCGAGCAACTGCGGCTGATCGAGGGAGAGCTTGAGCCATTCGGTCAGCCGCGAGGCCTGAGCGTGCGAACCCTTGAGGTCATCGATGTTCACGGTCTGCTTCGGCGTCGACACCGTGTGCTGACCTGCGGTGGTCGGCCCGGTCGCGGTCACGCCGTCGCCCCAACTCACCACCGAATTCGGTTGCACGCTAACCGGTCCCGCCGGGTCGACACCCGTCACCGTCAACAATTCCGACGTCCAGGTGATGCCGACCGACGATGCCAGCGCCGCGGTGGCCGTCGACGTCGGGATGTCGGGGCCGAGCTCGCGCGGCAGCAGCGACACCGTGTCGCCCACCGTCATCACCTTGCCCAGCAGGGCCTGACGCAGCGTCGCCGACGAGATCGACTGGGTGGCAAGGCTCGAACCGCTCACCGTCACCGATTTGGCGCCGTAAACGGTCACCGCCGAGACGATCACGGTGGTGTCTTCGCGTAGCCCGGCGTTGGACAGCGTCACGTCGTCAAGCAGCGCGGTGCCGGCCGGCGTCCCCGCAGGTGCGACTCCTGCCACCGCGGCCGTAGTGCGCGAACCCGTCAGCGACACCGCGTCCCACTCCCGAATGCCAAGGGCTGCAATTGCTTCCGGATGCAGCCGGACCACACCACGCCGCGCGTCAAGCGCCGACGTATTCAGCCGTGCGGTCAGCCGCAGGTGGCTCAGCGGCGGATCCTCCGCTACTTCGGTCTGCGTCATCTCAGCGGCCCGGCCTGCGCAGTCCGAGTCGCAGGTTGGACCGGCGGCGTTGTGGCTGTGCCGCGCGTCGGATCGCCCGGCGCGCCGCGCGTTGTTGTCGTGGTTTGTCGTCCCACACTTCCGGATGCGCGGCCAAGAAGCGTCTGGTGCGGATCGCGAACGGGATGTGGATGACGTAAGCGACGATGATCGCCAGGATCGTGAGGTAGCCATAGAAGATTGACGCCGCAACGAGAACGACCACGCCAAGCAGGAGCGTGGGCACCATGTTCGGCGACACCGAGAAGGTGTGGATCTTGCGCATGGGGAGGGTGCTGACGACCAGCAGCGAAACGCCGATCATCCAGATCACCACGGCCACTTCCGATGTCCACCAGCCGTCGCCGAACTGCATCTTGGCGGCAAGCGGGCCGATCGCACCGATCGCGCCCGCCGGGGCGGGCATGCCGACGAAGTACTCCTTCTCGTAGGCGGGTTTGTCGACGTCGAGCATCGCGTTGAAGCGGGCCAGCCGCAACACGATGCACACCGCGTAGAGCAGTACCACGATCCAGCCGACCCTCGAGTGCGAGAGCAGCGTGCCGTAGACGATGAATGCCGGTGCCACACCGAAATTCACGGCGTCGGCCAGGGAGTCGATCTCCTCGCCCATCCGCGAGGCCACTTTGAGGATGCGGGCGATGCGACCGTCGAGCGCGTCGAGGATCGCGGCGACGGCCAGAAACGCCATCGCTTCGGTCGGGCGGTTGTCCAACGCCATCTTGACCGCGCTCAGCCCCAGGCAGATGGCCGCCACCGTCATGGCGCTGGGCAGGATGCGCAGGCTGATGACCGACGGCTTGACGCGGGGTCTGATCACGGCAGCTCGGCCAAAACGGTTTCGCCGGCCAGCGACCGCTGTCCGGTAGTGACCAAGACGTTGGAACCCGCAGGCAGGTAGGTGTCCAGCCGCGAGCCGTACCGAATGAGGCCGTACGTGTCGCCGATCGTCAGCTTGTCGCCGACCTTCGCCTCGCACACGATGCGGCGCGCCACCAGGCCGGCGATCTGTACCGCGATCACCTCGACGCCGTCGGGACTGCGGATCACCACGCTGTTGCGTTCGTTGTCCTCACTCGCGGCCTCCAACTCGGCCGAGTGAAACAGCCCGGGGCGGTGCTCGACAGCCACGACCTCGCCGCCGATCGGCGCCCGCTGCACGTGCGCATCGAAGATCGACAGGAAAATGCTGATGCGCGGCAACGGCGTTGCGGGCAGCCCCAGTTCGGCAGGCGGCGTGGCTTTCTCGATGAGGCAGATGAGCCCGTCGGCCGGCGCGACGACAAGGCCGGGGCGTGTGGGTGCGACCCGCGGCGGATGCCGGAAGAACGCCGCGTTGGCGGCGGCTGACGCCAGACCCGCTCTGCGCAGCCAGCGGTTCTTTCGTCCGACCGCCGCTACCGCCAGGCTTGCGCCGACGAACGGCAGGCCCGCAGGGTGCATCGGCGGAATAGTGGTGCGGACCAGCGCCACGAGCCGCGCGGGGCCGGATTTGAGGTCGGGGCGTCTGGCCATCGTGCAGCGATTCTACGGGCGGGCTGTTACGCCAGGTCCCATACCTGCACAGGGGACCCCGCGGCCAGCTCGGCGACGTCCTCGTCGATCTCCAGCAGGCAGTTGGCCGAGGCCAGCCAGCGCAGATGGTGGGATGCCGGCGGGCCGTAGCTGGTGACGGTCCCCGCCTTGCGATCGAGCACGCCGCGTCGGAATTGACGCTTTCCGCGCGGCGAGGTCAGATCCTCGGCGAGGACGGCCGTGCGCCGCGGTCGGTCCGGATGTGGCAGCCCCATCGCGGTGCGCAGCGGCGCGCGGATGAACACCTCGAACGACACCAGCGCACTGACCGGGTTGCCGGGCAGCGTGATGATCGGCGTGCCGTTCACGGAGCCTGCACCCTGGGGCATGCCGGGTTGCATGGCCACCTTGACGAAGTCGACCTCGCCGCCGAGCGAATCCTTGACCACTTCAAAGGCTCCCGCGCTGACGCCGCCCGTGGTGATGATCAGATCGGCGCCGCCGGCGTGGCGGTGCAGAGCGTCGCGGAATACGTCGACGTCGTCGCCCGTCATCGGTGCCGCGACCACGTGGCCACCGGCGTCGCGCACGGCCGCGGCGAGCATCACCGCGTTGGACTCGTAGATCTGGCCTGGCTGCAGCGGAGTGCCCGGCGCCACCAGCTCCGAACCGGTTGACATCACCAAAACCCGTTGCCTTGGAATGACTTTCAGCTCGCCCAAGCCCAGGGCGGCGGTCAGGCCCAGCGCCGCGGGCGTGAGGACCTGGCCCGCCCGCAGCACAGTCGTGCCCGCCGTGACATCTTCACCGGCGCGGCGGATGTGCTGGCCGTCCTTGGCGCTCACACGGATGGACACCGTGTCGGTGGCGCCGTCGGTGGCCTCGACCGGCACCACCGCTGTCGCACCCGCCGGCACCGGTGCGCCCGTCATGATGCGGTGTGCCGTACCGGGTTTCAGCGTGAGTGGGTCGGTGCGGCCGGCGGGGATGTCCTCGGCGACGGGCAGCAACACCGGCTGCTCGGGTGTTGCGGCGGCGACGTCGGCGTCCACCACGGCGTATCCGTCCATCGCCGAATTGTCGAACCCCGGCAGCGACAGCGGCGCCACCACGTCGTCGGCAAGCGCCAGGCCGAGCGTCTCGGCCAGCGGCAGGGTGACCGGTGGCTGGCCGGTGATCAGGCCGGCGACGACGCGCCGGTGTTCGTCGACGGTGCGCATCAAACGGGGTACGTCACGCCGGTGAGCTCTTCAGACACCGTCCACAGTCGGCGCTGGAGGTCCTCGTTTTGCGACTGTGCGCTTGACCCAACGACTTTCGGGTGGCCGCGCGTTTCTCCGATGCCGTCGGGCCCGTAGTATTGGCCACCCTGCACCCCGGGGTCGGTGGCTGCGCGAAGGGTCGGCAGCGCACCCATGTCGGGGGGCTGCGTGAAAGGGCGCCAGGCGAAGTCGGGAATGAAACCGGGCAGGTGTCGCATGAGCTCGGTGTCCGAGAAACCGGGATGGGCAGCCGCCGCGATCGTGGGGGAGCCCTTGGCGTTCAGCCGTCGCTGCAGCTCGTAGGTGAACAGCAGGTTCGCGAGCTTGGATTGCCCGTATGCCTCAACGCGGTTGTACTTGCGCTCCAATTGCAGGTCGTCGAAATGGATCCGGGCCATTAACCGGTGGCCGACGCTGCTGATCGTCACGACCCGCGACCCTTCGACCGGCAGGATGTTGTCGAGAAGTTGACCCGTCAACGCGAAGTGGCCGAGGTGGTTGGTGCCGAACTGCATCTCGAAGCCGTCTTTGGTGGATTCGCGCGTCGGCACGTACATCACGCCCGCGTTGTTGATCAGCAGGTCGATGCGCGGGTGTGTGGCACGCAGTTCGTCTGCCGCCTTACGGACGCTGTCCAGCGACGTGAGGTCGAGCTGCTGCAGCGCGACATCGGCGTTCGGGCTCGTCGACTTGATCCGGTCGGCGGCCTCGTTGCCCTTGTCGAGGTTGCGCACCGCCAGCACGACGTGTGCGCCCTTGTCGGCGAGGACGGCCGCGGTGTCATATCCCAACCCGGAATTTGCACCGGTAACGATGGCGACCCGGCCGGTTTGATCCGGCACATCGGCCGCGGTCCACTTGCTGCTCATGGGCTCAACATACTCAGCCGCCCATGGCTTGCGTCGCCGGTTAGTTTCGTTGTCGTGGGTAAACGAATTGTCGCAACGGTCCTCGGCTCGCTGATCGGTGCGGTTGTGCTGTTCCTGGGTCTGCTGCTGGCCGGGCTGCGGTGGCAGGTGACGCCGGTGGTGGACTTCGTCCGGCGGATGAACAAGTCGGTGTCGAACCCGCGGGTGATGCGTACTGCGGGCACGACGCAGACGCAGACATCGGTCATTGAGCATGTGGGGCGCACGTCCGGCCGGACCTACCAAACGCCCATCGACGTCATCCCGACTAGGACTGGGTTGTTGATCGCCCTGCCGTACGGTGCGCGTGCTGACTGGACGCGCAACGTGCTGGCCGCGGGCGCTGCGACGGTCGTCACGCAGGGCGAGCGGGTGACCGTAGACCGGCCGACCATCGTTGCCGCGGCCGACGTGGCAAGCCTGATTCCGAAAAGGACGATACGAATGCTGCGGTTGTTCGGTGTCCGAGAATGTCTGCATCTCGAGAAATCATGAATCTGGTTGAGCCGGCCAACCCGCCGAGCCGCAAGGCGCCGCTCGTGTGGGCGATCGGCGCGGCCATTCCGTGGCTGATGCTGGCGGCGGGTCAGGCGGTGTGGTTCGCGATCGATCCGCGGCCGGGCTGGTTGCACGCGTTGGCCGCCGCGGCCACGGTAGGAGGCATTGTCCTGTTCGTCGCGGTGGTTCCGTTGTGGCGATATCGCGTGCACCGCTGGGATATTGACCCCAAGGCGGTGTACACGCGGACGGGCTGGCTGGTGCAGGAACGCCGGATCGCGCCGATCTCCCGGGTGCAAACGGTCGACACCGAACGCGGCCCACTGGACCAGCTGTTCGGGCTGGCGAATGTCACGGTGACGACGGCGTCGTCGGCGGGCGCGGTGCGCATCGTCGCGTTGGATTCCGATGTCGCCGACCGGGTCGTCGCTCAGCTCACCGACATCGCTGCACTCGGCGGTGAGGACGCGACGTGAGCACCCGAAGACGAGCGCGAGTGAGGATCGCAGCGAGGAACGAACGAGGACCGGAGCGAGGGGGAGTCGAGGCATGAGCACCGATGCCGGGCAGGTGTGGCAGCGGCTCAGCCCGCGCATGCTGCTGGTGCATCCGGTGCACGAGGTGCTGCGCCAGATACCGCTGCTGATCGGGTCTGTGGTGCTCGGGTCGGCGACCGGCAATCCCCTGTGGGGGCTGGTCGGGCTGGCGCTGATCGTCGGCTACGGCGCGGCCCGGTGGTTCACCACCACGTACCGGATCGGCCCCGACGAGGTACAGCTGCGCACCGGTGTGCTTCAGCGCAAGGTTCTTTCGGTGCCGCGCAACAGGATTCGCTCGGTGTCGACCGATGCGAGACTGTTGCACCGGCTGCTCGGGTTGACCGTGCTGAGGCTGAGCACGGGTCAGGAGGCTCGGGGCGACGCCGCATTCGCTCTCGACGCGGTCGAGGCCGAGCAGGTGCCACGGCTGAGGGCGACCCTGCTGGCGGATTCGCTGGCGCCCGTCGAGCAGGAGGCGTCGGGCCGTGAACTGGCACGCTGGCAGCCGTCGTGGCTGCGCTACAGCCCGCTGAGTTTCACCGGACTGGCGATGATCGCGGCCGCGGTTGGGCTGGTGTATCAGGCGGGTGCCGGTGCGGCACTGCAGGATTCGCGGCTGGCCCGGTCGGGTCTGGATGCGGCCGAGCGCTTCGGGGTCGCCGCGAGCGTCATCCTGGCGGGGGTGGTGGTGCTGGTCGCGTCCGTGGTGCTGTCGGTGCTGAGGTCGTTGGTGACCTACGGAAACTTGGTGCTGCGTCGCGACGCCGAGGTGTTGCACCTCGAGCATGGCCTGCTGCGGCGGCGCGAGCGCACGTTCGACATGCGCAGGTTACGCGGCGGCACGCTGCGAGAGCCGCTGTTGGTGCGGTTGTTCGGGGGCGCGCGGCTGGATGCGGTGATGACGGGTGTCGATGGTGCGGGGGAGGCGTCGCTGCTGTTGCCGCCATGTCCGCGAGCGACGGCCGAGGAGGTGCTGTCAGAGCTGATTGCCACGACCGACGCGGACGAGAGGAGCACCAAATATTTCGACCCAGTCACCGGCCCGCTGCGCGCGCATGGCGCGGCGGCGACGCGCAGACGCTGGACGCGGGCATTGACGCTGCCCCCGGTGCTGCTGATCGCGATGGTTGCGGTGCCGGCACCGGGGTGGCTGTGGCCGGTGTGGGCGGTGCTGACCGTGTGCTGCGCGCTGCTGGCAGTCGACCGGTCGCGGGCACTCGGCCATCGGGTGGTGGACGACGAATGGCTGGTGGCGCGGGCAGGCAGCCTGGACAGGCGGCGCGACTGCATCGCCGCCGCGGGGATCATCGGGTGGACCGTGCGCCAGACACTGCTGCAGCGGCGGGCGGGCGTGGCGACGTTGATCGCTGCCACCGCAGCGGGGGTCAAGCGCTATCAGGTGATCGACGTGCCGGCGGACCTGGCGTGGACGATCGCCGCGGCCACCTCGCCGTGGGTTGCCGACAACCAGTGGGCTAAGCCTTGACGGGTTCGGCGGTCAGCTCGCCGCGCTGAATCTTTGTCGAGAGCGCCCGCCGCCACGGAAACCAGCACCTGCGCACCGTCCACACCTTGCCATCGGGATCGGTAACCCGGGACGGACCTGCCATGCGATTATCACTGCCGCGTCACAATCGAGGGCATGATCACGGGCTTGGCACACAGCGGCGTGTGCGTTCCCGACTGTGAGGCCGCCGTGGCGTATTACCGCGACGTGCTGGGATTCACGGTGCTCTCGCCGCCGTATGTGATGGACGGCGACGCCATCCGCGCCGATATGGGCGAATTGTTGACCGATCCGGCGATGAAGGCCGCGATCGTGGGGTTCGGCGGGGACGGCGACCGGGTGCTCGAGGTCATCGAGTACCTGCGCGCCGACGGAAGCGACGCCCGTCGAGAGAGGCTCGCCGACCCCGGGCTCTCGCACGTCGGCCTGATATGTGACGACGTGGACGAGACTCGGAAGGCGCTGGAGGACAAGGGAGTTCACTTTCTGGTCGACGGTATCGCCGACATCGCCGGGGTCCGCACCACGTGGTTCGCCGATCCATGGGGTGTGATCTTCATCCTCGTCGAGAAGAGCAAGCCTGAGCGTCCGTACTTCGCACAGTTCGGATAGCCTCCGACTTGCGCTGATTCGTTTGCCGTTTACTGTCGGGCCATGGCTATCGGCGGTGTGCTCTTCGACATCGACGGCGTCTTGGTGACGTCGTGGAAGCCGATCGAGGGTGCCGCCGAGACGTTGCAGATGATGGCGCGCAATCAGATTGCATGCTCGTATCTCACCAACACCACGACGCGGACCCGGGTGCAGATCGCCGAGCTGCTCACTGAGGCGGGCATGCAGGTGCGCGCCGACGAAGTCATCACCGCGGCTGTGCTGACCGCGGAGTATGTCCGCAACCGCTATCCCGACGCTAGGTGCTTCCTGGTCAACAGCGGGCAGATCGCCGAGGACATGCCCGGCATCGACATCGTGTATTCGAGCGAGTTCAGCGGGCCGAAGGCGCCGGACACTCCCGATGTGGTGCTGCTGGGCGGGGCGGGGCCGGAGTACAGCCATCTGACGCTGTCGTGGGTGTACGACTGGATGGCGCAGGGCGTGCCGGTGGTCGCCATGCATCGCAGCACCGCATGGACCACCACCGACGGGTTGCGCGTCGACACCGGTATGTACCTGATCGGGATGGAAGAGACGTCCGGCCGCAAGGCCACCGCCGTGGGAAAGCCCGCGCCCGAGGGGTTCCTCGCCGCCGCGAGTCGGCTCGGCGTGGATCCCGACGAGATGTACATGGTCGGCGACGACCTCAACAACGACGTGCTGGCCGCGCAGGTGGTCGGGATGACCGGGGTGCTGGTGCGCACCGGAAAGTTCCGCCAGGACACGCTGGACCGTTGGGCCGCAGACGAATTCGCGATGCAGCCCAATCACGTCATCGACTCGGTGGCGGACCTGCCCGCGTTGTTGGCACTCTGATTTCGCGCCGACACTGCGGGGAGATCGCAACTTTCGCCGAAATCGCGATCCGTGCGCAGTTTCGAGGGAGTATCGCGATTACTTATTGCGCCGATGCAGGTCTGTATTCATATGACTGAAGAATCCATGAGCGTCACGGCGACGATCAATGCGCCTGCCCAGAAAGTGTTCGACGTGTTGGTTGACCCATCGACTCACGAGGCAATCGATGGCACCGGATGGGTCCGGCAGTCGCTCGACGGCAAGCGAATCACCGAGACCGGTGAGGTCTTCCGGATGGCGATGTACCACGAGAACCATCCCAACAAGAACTACGAAATGGCGAACCGCGTCGAAGTTTTCGAACCGCCGCACGCCGTCGCCTGGCAGCCCGGCCAAGGACCGGACGACGCCAATCTCGACTTCGGCGGATGGATTTGGCGCTACGACCTCAAACCCGTCGGCTCCGCCCAAACGGAGGTCACGCTGACCTATGACTGGTCACGAGTGCCGCCGTCTACCCGCGAGCACATCGGATTCCCGCCGTTTGAAGCCCAGCACCTGGAGAACTCGCTGAAACACCTGGCGGAGCTGTCACAATCCCGGTAGCGACGGCAATGACGGGAAGGTGATCTCCGGGGTGTTCACCGGCGCCTCAGTCGCAGCCGGCGCCTGCGTCGTCATCGGCGGCGGAGTGGCCACCGGCGCCTGGGTCGTGCTTGGTACCTGAGCGGCCGTCTGCTCCTGTGTCGTCGTTGGTGGTTCCGACGATGACGGCGGTTGTGAGGATGTCGGTTCGGTGGATGTCGGAGACGTACTCGTCGCGGATGTACTCGTCGTCGTGGTCGGTGCGCTCGTCGTCGTCGGCGGCGAGGCGGAGGTGGACGGAGCGGGGGCGGCCGGCGGTGGCGCCACAGGCGCCTGGCCCGCCCTGCGCGGTGCGGGCGGGGATGCAGGCCGCGGCTGAACCCGGGGCGCCGCTGGTGCCTGGCGGACGATCACGGGCGCGGGTGCTTGCTCGGCGGGGGGCGGGGTACCGGCGGCGGGGGGCGGTGCTTGGGGTTGCACTACCACCGGGACCGCTGACGGTGCGGGCGCCGGAGCGGGGCTACCGCTGCTGCTCGTCAAGGAGTAGGTCAGGCCGCCGCCGGTGAGCAACACGGCCGCGGCGGCCACGCCAAGGAGCAACTGTGGACGGCGGTACCACGCGAATGGCGCCTCTTCGTCGACGGCGTCGGGGTCGCGGATGAACTCCAGCTGCGGTCGCACAGGATCGGCCGTTTCGCGGTCCGCATCGTCGGTTTCACCTGAGTACGGCAACGGTTCGTCGGCGGCGACGTCGTCCGACCACGCCAGCGCCCGAAATGTCTCGGTCGCGGGGCTGTCGGCGGCGGCGCCGGCCGCGGCAACACCGGCGGCGACGCGTGCGGCTGGCGCCATCGCGGTGGCCGGAGCTGCCGGGCCTCGCGCCGCGATGAGCGCCGCGCCAGTCGCCGGGGCAAGCTCCGGTCGCGGCGTCGTCACCACGGGGATGCGCAGGTGTTGTGAGAGTCGTTGGGTCACCAGCGGAATATTGGCTCCACCGCCGACGGTTGCGATGGCCGCTACGTTGGCGGGCGGAATTCTGTTGCGGTCCAACGTATCTTCCAATGCGGCGATCACACCACCCAATGGCTTGGCCACCAGGTCTTCGAGCTCTGCCCGGGTCAGCCTGACATTGGACCGGAACGCCGGCAGCTCGGCTGTCACCGTGGCGACGGTATCCGCCGACAGCGTCTCCTTTGCTTTTCGGCATTGGTCGCGCAATCGGCTCAACGAAAGGACCGCGCCAGTGCTATCGGGGTCGATGTTCGCCGCCTCGGCAATGCCGGACAGGATCCGCGCGAGGATGCTCTGATCGATCTGCTGGCCGCCAAAATCGGTACAGCGCATGGTCTCACCGATCGGTGCCCAGCCCCTGGCGGCGTCGCACAACGTGATGCTGGTCCCGGTTCCCCCGAAATCGAGTAACGCGACGACACCGCGAGACGGCAGCCCACGGTGGTGCTGCAACGCCGAAAGCGAGGCGGTCGCGTCGGAGATGAGCGGCGGTGGACCCGCGGGGAACAGCCGTTGCTTCGCGGACAGATCCTGATGGAAGCTCGCCTTCGCACGCGAGTCCCAATGCGCGGGAACGGCAATCGCGATGTCGTGTGGTGGCCGGCCGCTTTCGGGAATGCGCATTAGGCTCTCGAGCGCCTCGACCAGCAACCGCCCCGGACGGTGAGTTGAGCCATCGGCTGCCACCAGTGGAATCGGATCCCCTACTCGCTCCACGAAGCCGGCCAACACCATGCCGTGTTCGCCAGGTGGCGAGTTCTGCTCCGGTGCACCGACTTCGGGCGCGCGGTCGGGATACAGGGTGAGAATCGAGCGCCCTAGCGCCGGCGGCCAGCCGGAGCGTGCCGCGCCGAGATTGGTCATGCCCACCGACAACCCCAACGAGTCGTTCATGTCCACCCCCTCCGCGCGGCTGCCATGTCGCGACAAAGTTTGCACCGCCAACGAGCGCGTGAGGAGGGGCGACCGCGAAATGTAGGGAAACACCTGATTCAACGGTCGCCGGGCGGCAATAGCTTGCCAATTAACCGGCTGAGCCGGCATGCATGTTTCCACGCGGGGAAGGACGCCACCATGGCCAATCTCATCGACTACGTCATGGATCTGTTCCGTGACGAGGGCCAAGCACAATCATTCGTCGACGATCCACAGGGTGCTCTGGCCGCCATCGGCCTGCCCAACGTGACTCCCGAGCAGATCCAGGCCGTCGCCGCGATGGCCGCGCCGGGCGGGGCGATGGCCGCACCGGCTGGGACGGGGATGACCGCTGGCGACCCGATGGGCACTCTTCGCCAGGCGGTGGCCAGCCACCACGGCATGCCGGCGCCGGCCGGCGGGGGTGGTGGCGCGCCGCATCCCGCCGAACACGTTCAGCAGGCCGCCGCGTTCGCGCCGACGTCGCATGCCGCCGGGCTCGCCGGGTCAACACAGGGCGATGTCACGCACGCGACGTTCGCGCCGCAGTCCAACGACCTGTCGAACCGCGAGACCAACGTCGACAGCCACAACACCACAGGCGATTTCATGAGCCCGCACACCGATGGTGTGCAGCAGGGTGGCGGCGGATTCAACCTCGGGATGGACTTCGGCGACATCACTCTAGGTGACAAGAACACCGCGTCGGGAGATGGCGCGGTCGCGATGAGTGGCGACAACTCGGGCAGCATCGTCAGCGGCGACGGTGCGGTGCTCGGTGACGGCAATACCGTTCTCAACGGCAACATCGATGCCGGTGACGGCTCACCCATCACGTTTGGCGACGGCAATGAGGTGGACGCCACCTCGATGAAGGCCGGCGGCGACATGATCTCCGGCAACGAAGGGCCCGTGCTCAACGGCGTCGACACCGGTGGCGGCAGCCTCGGCCTCGACAACAGCTCAACGGTGGGCGGAGATCAGAACAACACCGACATCAGCGGTGAGATCGGCTCCATCGATGGGGATCTCGACACCAGCCACCACGACGACAAGTCGGTCGACGCCTCGGACCACTCGGTCACCACGGTCGACAGCCACGATGTGTCGGACAGCTACAACGATCAGAGCAAGCAGGAAACCACTGCCGGCTTCGACGGCGGCGACGTCGGCGGCGACTTCAGCCTCGGCGGAATACTGCCGTTCTGATCGGCGGCTGCGACACACCGGCGACGGGGGACGTCAGATGACGCAGCCGGCCAACGACCCGCGCAACGTCAAGCTGCTCGTTGAGCTCATCGACCACACCACGAAGATTGCTGAGCTCAACGGTCGCGGTGACCTGTCGGAGCGGTTGGCGCGCGCTCGGAAGCGGATCAGCGATCCGCGGATCCGCGTGATCGTCGCCGGTCAGCTCAAGCAGGGTAAGAGTCAGCTGGTCAACTCCCTGTTGAATCTCAATGTCTGCAAGGTGGGTGACGACGAGTCCACTGCGGTCGCCACGGTGGTCAGCTACTCCGAAAAGCCCTGGGCGCGTTTGGTTGTGGAGCAACCCGACGGCTCAGAACCCGAAATCATCGAGATAGGAGTCGGCGAGCTCAAGAACGATCTGCGCCGAGCGCCGCAAGCGGGCGGGCGAGAGGTGATCCGTGTCGAGGTCGGCGCGCCGAGCCCGATGCTCAAGAGTGGGTTGGCCTTGGTCGACACGCCAGGTGTTGGTGGTTACGGTCAACCTCACCTAGCGGCCACGCTGGGGCTGTTGCCCGACGCCGACGCCGTCCTGATGGTCAGCGACCTAAGCCAGGAGTTCACCGAGCCCGAGATGACGTTCATGCGGCAGGCATTCGAAATGTGCCCGGTCGCAACGATCGTCGGGACGAAGACCGACATCTACCCGCACTGGCGCGACATCGTCTACGCCAACACCACACACCTGCAACGCGCGCGCATAGCCACACCGATAATCCCGGTGTCGTCGATCCTGCGTTCGCACGCCTGCGCCACAAACGACAACGAGTTGAACGAGGAGTCGAACTTCCCGGCCGTCGTGAGGTTCCTGGCCGATCACGTGCTCTCCCGCGAGAACGACCGGATTCGCGATCAGGTCCTCGCGGAGATCGCCTCGGCTGCCGAGCATCTGGCCTTTTCTCTGAACACCGAATTCGAGTCCATCAACGATCCGGATGCGCGCCAGAAGCTCACCGAAGATCTCGAGCGGCGGAAACGGGAAGCGCAGGATGCCCTCGCCCAAACGGCGTTGTGGCAGCAGGTGCTCAATGACGGCATCGCCGATCTCACCGGCGATGTGGATCACGACCTGCGCAGCCGGTTCCGCTCGATCACCCAGCACACCGAGAAGGTGCTCGATGGCTGCGATCCGACCGTGTGCTGGGTGCAGCTCGCCACGGAATTGGAGGACACGGTAGCGACGGCGGTCGGTGACAACTTCGTCTGGGCGTATCAGCGCGCGGCGGCGCTGGCCGATGAGGTCGGGCAGACGTTCGCCGAGGCCGGCCTCGAAGCCATCGATGCGCCGGTGATCAACGCCAGCGAGATCGGCGCGAGCTTTGGCGGAGTCAACGGGGTGGGCAGACTTGATGCCAAGCCAGTTGGCAAGGGCCAGAAGGTGTTAACAGGCGTCCGAGGCTCATATGGCGGCATGATGATGTTCGGCATGCTGACCTCCCTGGCCGGGTTGCCGATGATGAACCCGCTGGCCGTCGGCGCCGGTCTATTGCTCGGCCGCAAGGCGTACAAGGAAGACCGGGACAATCGGCTGAACCGGGCCCGCGCCGAGGCCAAGATGAACATGCGCCGATTCATCGATGACGTATCCTTCGTGGTCACCAAGGAGTCACGTGACCGGCTCAAGCTGGTCCAGCGCCAACTGCGCGATCACTACCGCGACATCGCCAACCAGGCCAACCGATCGCTGAACGAATCACTCCAGGCGACCATCGCGTCGGCCAGGATGAAGGAAGCCGAAAGCAACACGCGGATAAAGGAACTCGAACGCCAGCTCAAGATCGTTCGAGCAGTGACCGACCACACCACAAAGCTCTCTGGTGGATCGGCGCCGAAAACTCCGACATCACCACAAGCAGCACCCGCGGTGGCGGCTGTCGGATGACTGTTAGGAGATGCCATGTCCATAGGTGATTTCATCGACGACCCATTCGGGGCGGTGGCCAAGGCGGGACTCGATGCCTTCGCGCAGGGTGGGATCAGCGGCGAAAACGCCGATGTTGTCGGGGGATTCGAGGTGCCCGATGTCAGATCGATGACGCCGTTCTTCGGCGATGACAAGTCGGACCCGTACCAGCTGGGCGGCGTCGGTGAGCAGCCGTCGGAGCCGTACGTGGACAACTCCGGGCCGCAGATCATCCATCCGGATCCGATGCCCGACACCGCGCCCGAACCTTCCACCGCAGCCGACGACGCGGCTGGTTACGGCGCCGCCGGAGAAGTTGACAGCGGAACGTACGACATCTTTTGAACCCGACATCCATACACAGAAGGAGAAATGCACATGTCTGTAAGTGATTTCATCAATGACCCGTTCGGCGCGGTAGCCAAGGCAGGCGTCGATGGCATGCCTGACGAGGTGAAGGAAACCGTGCACGACGTCGCGCAGCAGATCACCAATCCCGCCATGCCGGATTCGGGTGCTCTTACCGAGGACTTCGGGAACGCGGATGGGTCTTTCGGCGACGCTGGGACCCTCGGCAAGGTGAGCGCACCGGAAATGCACACCCTCGGCGAGAACACGTTTGGCGGGATCGATATCGCGGACCAAAGCATCATTCACCCGGATCCGTATGCGGATCCCGAGCCGCCGCACTACGACGTCGAGGTCGGCCCGGCGACCATCATCGACCCGGAGGAGGGCACCGCGGGCGAACAAGCGCAGTATTCCGGCGCCGATGGGTACATCTACACCTCGGACTATGGCGGTTCGGCCGCGGAAGAAGCGGCGGGCTCGGGTGTCAGCGCCTACGGCCCGGACACGGACCCCAACTATTCGATCTCCCCGGTTGGGGAGGACGGACCCGCGGCAGCCGATTACGGCCCGGGCGCCACGGGTGAGCTCGCCGGCGCGGGCGGTGAGGTGACCACCGAAGACGACAGCTTCTTCTGATTGCCCGTCAGCTACGCCTGCAGTGTGCGCACCGCTTCGATGCGGGCCTTGAGCTGATCCGTCGTCGCCGCCGCAATCGGCGGGCCGCCGCACAACCGGCGCAGTTCGTTGTGGATCCAGCCGTGCGGCTTTCCGGTCCTGTGGTGGGCGATTGACACCAGCGTGTTGAGTTCGCGGCGCAAGTCCCGCAGTTGGCCGTGCATCGACGGCCGCGGCACCTCACCGCTTGCAGTTCGCTTCGAAAGCTGTTCGTCTTGCCTGCGCCGCAGTAGATCTCGCATCTGGTCCGCGTCGAGCAGACCGGGGATACCGAGGTAATCGGCCTCCTCCTCGCTGCCCGCCGGGGTCGCCGTGCCGAACGAAGAGCCGTCGAAGATCACCTGGTCCAGCTCGGCGTCGGCGCCCAACGATTCGAAGCCGTTGTCCAATTCGCTTGGCTCGGACTTGCGTCGCTCGACGTACTCGTCGTCGCGTTGCGACTCCCGGTGCGGCTTGCCGAGCACGTGGTTGCGCTGGGCCTCCATCTCACTGGCCAGCAGCAGCAGGTTGGGCACCGACGGCAGGAAGATGCTGGCCGTTTCACCGGGTTGGCGGGAGCGCACGAAGCGGCCGATCGCCTGCGCGAAAAACAACGGCGTCGACGCGCTGGTCGCGTACACCCCGACGGCAAGCCGTGGCACGTCGACCCCCTCGGACACCATGCGCACCGCGACCAGCCACGGGCTCCTCGCGGCCGCGTAATCCGCAATGCGGGCCGAGGATCCGGGGTCGTCGGACAACACCACCGTCGGCGCTTGACCGGTCAGCTTGGTCAACACCTCCGCATACGCGCGGGCGGCCGTCTGGTCCGAGGCGATCACCATCGCACCCGCGTCCGGCATGCCGCCCTCGCGCAACTGGTTGAGCCGTTTGTCTGCGGCCTGCAACACGGCGGGAATCCACTCGCCGGCCGGGTTCAACGCGGTCCGCCACGCGCGGGCGGTCTGCTCGGCGGTCAGGGGCTCGCCGAGGCGCGCCGCGTGTTCCTCGCCCGCGCTGTCGCGCCATCGCGCCTCGCCCGAGTAGGCCAGGAAGACGACCGGCCGGACAACGCCGTCGCCCAGTGCCTCGGCATAGCCGTAGGTGTGGTCGGCCCGCGAGCGCATCAGGCCGTCGCCGTCCGGCTCGTAGGTGACGAACGGGATCGCGCTGTCGTCGCTGCGGAACGGCGTGCCGGTCAACGCCAGCCTGCGGGTCGCATCGGCGAAGGCCTCGCGGATCGCCTCACCCCAGCTTTTCGCGTCGCCGCCGTGGTGGATCTCGTCGAAAACGACCAGCGTGCGGTAGTTCTCGATACGCACACGATGTCGGGTCGGGTGACTGGCCACCTGCGCGTACGTGACCACGACACCGTGGTATTCCGACGACGTCTGCGCCGACGAATTGGTGAACTTCGGATCAAGCGCGATGCCGACCCTCGCCGCGGCCAGCGCCCACTGCGTCTTGAGATGTTCGGTCGGCACGACGACGGTGATCCGCTCGACTGTGCCGTCGGCCAGTAGCTCTCCCGCGATGCGCAGAGCAAACGCCGTTTTGCCTGCGCCAGGGGTGGCCACGGCAAGGAAATCGCGCGGTTTGGCGCCAAGATAGCGCACCAATGCCCGACGCTGCCAGCCTCGCAAAGCCTGGGTGTCGGGCGCAGCATATGCCCGCACCCAAGACTCCTCACTGATCGGACTTCAGCCTAGCGCAAGGGATTACGGGTGCGCACTTCTCGGCGTGTCGGCTATTCGACGAAGAAGTTGTCGTTGGCGATGAACCACTCGCGGCGCTCGTCGTCAGACATGTCGGCGAGCTGGGCCATTCCCTCGAAGTAGTGCTCACGCGGCGCGCCGGGAGCAAACAGCATCAAGATTGACGTCGGCTCCTCGGCCTCGTTGCGGAAGCCGTGGATGCCGCCGGGTGGGACGTAGAGAAAGTCGTTCGGATGCCCGTCGATCCAATCGGTGCCGTCGTACAGCTTCACCGTTCCCGACAGCACGAAGAAGGCCTCGGACATGGCACGGTGAAAGTGCGGGCCCGGCCCGCCGCCCTTCGGGGCGATCTCCACCCGGTACAGGCCGTAGTCGCCATCGGTGGCTTGTTGGTTCGCCAGGTAGTGGTACTTCACCAGACCGAACGAGTCGTAGTCCGGTGGTTCAGTGCCTCGCCGAAGCCAGGCACTGACCTCCGGTTCGTCTTTGGTGTATCGGGCTGGCGGGTACGGCGGCACGATTAGCGACATCGCTTGCCAGCCTGCCACATTCAGCCGACGGGAGACACCACCGAAGTGAGCTCCTCCGACACCGCCCACAGCCGGCGCTGAGCGTCCACGTCGTGTGACGCCACGCTCGACGCGACGACCTTCGGGTAGCCCCGTTGCTCGCCGAAGCCGTCCGGCCCGTAGTACTGCCCGCCGAGCACGCCCGGGTCGGTGGCCGCGCGCAGCGTAGGCAGCGCGCCCATGTCGGGGCCTTGGAAAAGCGGTGCCAGTAAGGTGCCCAGGCCGCGTATCGCGACGGGCAGATTGCGCATGAGTTCGGTGTTGGAGCCGCCGGGGTGCGCGGCGACGGCGATGGTGTGCGTGCCGTGCAGGCGCCGCTGCAGTTCGTAGGTGAAGAGCAGGTTCGCGAGCTTGGCCTGGCCGTAGGCACGGACCCGGCCGTAGTCGCGGTCCCACTGCAGGTCGTCGAAGCGGATACCGCGGGCGAACCGGTGGCCTTGGCTGCTGACCGTGACGATGCGGGAGCCCGGCACTGCCAACACGCGATCGAGCAGCAGGTTGGTCAGCGCGAAGTGGCCCAAATGATTGGTGCCGAACTGCAATTCGAAGCCGTCCTTGGTGTGGGACTTCGGCGTCATCATCACGCCGGCGTTGTTGATCAGCAGGTCGATCTGGTCGTGCTCCGAGCGAAGTTCATCGGCGGCGTTGCGGACGGACTCCAGCGACGTCAGGTCGAGCTCCTGTAGCGCCACGCTGGCGCCGGGGGTGCGCGCCGTTATGAGGTCGGCCGCGGCTTTGCCCTTTTCGAGATTGCGGACGGCGAGTACGACATGTGCGCCCTTTGCGGCGAGCGCCGTCGCGGTCTCGTAGCCGAGGCCGGTGTTGGCGCCGGTGATGACGGCCGTGCGACCCGTCTGGTCGGGAATGTCGGCGGTGGTCCAGTTGCTCATGGGAATCTCCTACAATGGGTTAAACGGGGCGGGCGCTCCGTTTGGTGACGACTATACGGAACGCGCGCCCCGCTTATCTATTCCCGAGGTGATGTGAGATGGCTGAACTGGCCCGGCCGCTACGCGCCGACGCGGCGCGTAATCGTGCGCGGGTGCTGGAGGTGGCCTACGAGACCTTCGCCGCCGAGGGACTGGGCGTGCCGATCGACGAGATCGCCCGCCGCGCCGCCGTCGGCGCCGGGACCGTCTACCGGCATTTCCCCACCAAGGAGGATCTGTACCGGGCGGTCATCGAGGACCGCATCAACCACATCGTCGATGACGGCCGCGCCCTGCTGGCCGACGCGGACCCGGGGGAGGCGCTGTTCACCTTCCTGCGGTCGATGGTGCTGCAGTGGGGCGCGACCGACCGCGGCCTGGCCGAGGCTCTTGCTGGGCTGGGGATCGACGTCAAAGACGCGGCGCCCGAGGCCGAGGAAGCGTTCCTGGGACTGCTCGGCGAGCTGTTGCGAGCCTCGCAGAAGGCGGGCACGGTGCGGCGTGACGTCGAGGTGCCGGACGTGAAGGCCCTCATGGTCGGAGCACAGGCGATCCAGACCTATAACGCGGACGCGGCCGAGCGGCTGACGGAGGTCGTCCTGGACGGGTTACGCGCGGGGTGAACCGTCGCCGGGCGACCTTGCACTCGCCCTGGTCGAGTGCTAAGAATGCAGTTGGCACTCGCGACCGGTGAGTGCTAGGTCGGGCCGGTGAGGCAGGGGCCGCACAGCCCACAGCCGTCCGTCGCGGGCACTGCACCCGACCAACAAGACGTGCATCCCCTATCCGGAGGAAACACTTCGCAATGGCCAAGACAATTGCGTATGACGAAGAGGCCCGTCGCGGCCTCGAGCGGGGCCTGAACAGCCTCGCCGACGCGGTAAAGGTGACGTTGGGCCCCAAGGGTCGCAACGTCGTCCTCGAGAAGAAGTGGGGCGCTCCCACGATCACCAACGATGGGGTTTCCATCGCCAAGGAGATCGAGCTGGAGGACCCGTACGAGAAGATCGGCGCTGAGCTGGTCAAGGAAGTCGCCAAGAAGACCGACGATGTCGCGGGCGACGGCACCACCACCGCCACCGTGCTGGCCCAGGCGCTCGTGCGCGAGGG
>DASRJA010000010.1:0-6953 GCA_035649695.1 Mycobacterium sp.
GATGTTCATCCTCTCGGGGATTCTGCTGCTCGGCGCGCTGTGTGTGTTCAGCACCCGCAAGGACGTCGTCAACCGCTGACGACTTGTCACGAAGGAGCTTGCCGTGCCGCGCTTTTCGGCCAACTTGTCAATGATGTACACCGAGCACCCGTTCCTCGATCGGTTCGCTGCAGCAGCGGCCGACGGGTTCACGGCGGTGGAGTACCTCTTCCCCTACGAGTTCCCGGCACCGCAGTTGCGCGGACTGCTCGACTGTAACGGCTTGCAGCAGGTGCTGTTCAACGCGCCGCCAGGCGATTTCGACGCGGGGGAGCGAGGTATCGCTTCGATCCCCGGCCGAGAGGCCGAGTTCCGCAACGGATTTCACCGGGCGCTGGACTATGCCGAGGCGATGGACTGCCCGCGTGTGCACGTGATGGCCGGACTCGTCCCGGCCGGCGCCGAACGGGACGAGCAGGTGAAGGTGTATCGGGACAACCTCGGCTGGGCCGCCGGGCGTGCCCAGACCCGCGGCGTAGACGTGCTGATCGAGCCGATCAATCAGCGCGACATGCCGGGGTATCTGTTGAGCCTGCAGGACGAGGCGCACCAGATCGTCGTCGAGATCGGGGCGCCGAACCTCAAGGTGCAGCTCGACCTTTACCACTGCCAGATCACCGAGGGCGACCTGACCATGCGGCTGCGGGCGGATGTCCCCACGGGTCGGGTGGGGCACCTGCAGATCGCCGGGGTACCCGACCGGCATGAGCCAGATCGCGGCGAGCTGGCGATCGACTACCTGCTGGCCGTCATCGATGAAGTCGGATTCGACGGGTGGGTCGGATGCGAATACCGCCCGGCCGCAGGCACAAGCGACGGATTGGGATGGATGAAATGAGAGTCGTTATCACCGGGGGCTTCGGCTTCATCGGCACGATGGTCGCTCGCGAACTGCTGACCACCGGCACGTTCCAGGGTCGAGAGCTGACAGAACTCGTGGTGGCGGATCGGTTCGTCCCACGCGACGACGACGCGATTACCGCCGACCCGCGGACCACCGTGGTCGAGGGTGACCTATTGGAAACCATGTCGACGATCTTCGCAAGGCGCGTGGACGCGGTGCTGCACTTGGCGTCGGCGGTGTCGGCGGAGGCCGAGGCCGATTTCGATCTCGGCATGACCGCCAACGTGCAGAGCACACTCGCGCTGCTGGAAGCCGCCCGGCATCAGTCGGGCGAACCGGCGACCGTGGTCTTCTCGAGCAGCGTCGCGGTGTACGGGTCCGACCCGGCGCTGCCCCTGCCGGACGTCGTCAGCGAATCCACGCTGCCGACACCGCAATCCAGCTACGGCGCGCAGAAGTTCATCTGCGAGCAGCTCGTCGCGGACTACACGCGCAAGGGTTTCATCGACGGCAGGGTCGCTCGACTGATGACGGTCGCAGTGCGGCCTGGTAAGCCCAACGCCGCTGCATCAGGGTTCCTGTCCGGGATCATCCGCGAGCCGCTGGCCGGAATCGCGACGGTCTGCCCGGTCCGGCCCGAACTCTCGGTCGCACTCGCGTCGCCGCGACGGACCGTAGAGGGCCTTCTGCGTGTCGCGCAGGTTGAGGGCGGAGACGATCGCGGCAAGCTCAGCGGACGCATCGCCGTCAACCTGCCGGCACTCACGGTGACGGTTGCAGAGATGCTCGACACGCTGCGACGGGTCGCCGGGAACGCCGTCGCCGACCTGGTCTCGGTCGAGCCCGACCCGGCGGTCGAGGCGATCGTGGGTTCCTGGCCGTCGCGCTTCGACAACAGCCGGGCCGCCGCACTCGGGTTAACAGGCGACGCGTCGTTTGCCGACGTCGTCGCGCAGTACCGGGACGATAACCTGTAATTTGTGCTGCCCAAGATGTCTGGAGGCGTAAGCCTCGTCGACCGTGTGGCCGAGGTGATCTCCGATGAGATCACCAGCGGTCGGTTGTCGCCCGGCGACCGGCTGCCCTCCGAAGTGCAGCTCGTCGAGCAGTTGGGTGTCAGCCGGACCGTGGTCCGCGAAGCGGTGTCGCGGCTTCGCAATGCCGGCCTTGTCGAGCCGCGACAGGGTGCTGGAGTTTTCGTCCTCGCGCCCCGCATGAAGCCGCTGGATCTGTCGTCCGAGGCGCAACAAACGAAGGCATCCGTTCTGCAGGTTGTCGAGGTGCGCCGCGCGATGGAGGGTGAGGCGGCGGCGTTGGCCGCAATCCGCGCCACGCCGGAGGCTATACGTCGAATCCGCGCCGCGTTGGAGGCGATCGACGACGACGTACGCGCCGGTGGCGACGGGGTGGACGCCGATCTTGCGTTCCACCAAAGTGTCGTCGACTCAACCGGCAACCCGGTGCTCGCCGAGACCCTCCGCTATATCGGTTCGCTGATGCGCAGCGGTATGCGCGTCACGCGGGCGAACGAGGCCCGCCGGGCGGATTTCACCGCGCAAGTACGGCGGGAGCACCAACTCATGCTCGAAGCCATCGAAGGAGGCGACCCGGAAGCCGCTCGCGCTGCCGCTCGCCAGCACATGGAACACGCGGCCGAGCGATTGCAGCAGGCCGACGACCGGTTCTGGAGCGAATCAGGAGTCCTCGCGTTCGAGGCGAACAGCTGACTTGTGCGAACAAACTTGAGTATGTTCACGGCTACGCGAAAAGCATTACGGCCCAGGCGCCATCCGGCTGCTTGACGATCATCCCCGCCGCCGCTTCGGCGTGCCTTCCCCGGTCGACGCCGCTCTCTAAGCGACACTTGCGGCAGGGAGGAATGCAGGATGAACGCGCTGCTGCTGGTGTGCCTGTCCGTCGGTGTGCCAGTATTCGCACTTTCTCTGCACGACCTTCAGGCGCGGCTCGAGCGGTGGGATTACTCCCGGCACATTGAGGACTAACTGTTCTGTAGGTATTGCTCGTCAGTGACGTGTTCGAGCCAGTCGACGGGCTTGCCGTCGACGCTGTCCTGGATTGCGATGTGGGTCATGGCGCTGCTGTCGGTGGCGCCGTGCCAGTGTTTGACGCCGGGCGGAGTCCAGATCACGTCCCCCGGTTTGATCGACTGCTTCTGGCCACCCCACTGCTGAATCCAGCCGGTCCCCGTCGTCACGATCAGGGTTTGTCCCGCGGGATGCGTGTGCCAGGCGGTGCGTGCGCACGGAGTGAACGTGACTTCGGCCGAGCTGAAGGTGCGCACAGCGTTCGGATTGAACAACGGCTTGACACTGACGTTGCCGCTGAAGTGGTCGGCCGATCCCTCATCGGCGGGTCGGGATTCGTCCGGTGAGATCTCCATGGTTTCTTCGGCACCGGCGGGTGTGGCCTTGTACAGGCTGAAGGACGCAGTAGCAGCCACGATCGTCACTAGCGTTGTTATTGGTTTCATGTCCGTCCGCCCTTCGTCGATCAACGCAGTCCAGCCAACCAGCGTCGTCGGCAGTGCGGGAGGGCTTATCGAGACGTGTTTTGCCGGTACCCCTCTAGCGCCCGGTCAGCATGAACAGCGCCCACGCGGCGATGGTCTGCGCATCAGTGATGTCGCCGTCGCGGATCATCCGCTCCAGCTGCGCGCGGGTGAACCAGTCGCTGTGCATGTCCTGTTCCTCGTGCTCGCGGTCGTGCTCACCCTCGGTGATGCCGGTCGCGAGGAACACCCGACCGCGCTGACTGCTCATCCCCGGCGCGACATCGAGAGTCCCCAATAGTTCCATCGACTCCGCCCGCAACCCGGTCTCCTCGCGTAACTCTCGGTTGGCCAGCTCGATCGGGTCGAGATCTTGCTGGCCCGGCGCCGTGCCCTGCGGAAACTCCCAGCGCCGCACACCCAACGGATAGCGGAACTGCTCGACCAGATGGAAGCGGTCGCCATCGCGCGGGATCACCAGTGCATACGTGGGCTTGTCGATCACCGAATAGATGCCGGGGCTGCCGTCGGGACGCCGGATGTCGTCCTCGCGCAGGGTCAGCCAGTTGTTCCGGTACACCTCTCGCGACGCCACCCGACGGATCTGATTCACGCGCCCCAGTATCGCTGAGCGCCATATGGGTAACCTCACGTCGTGCTGCTCGACTCACTGGATCCCGCCGCCGTCACAGGCGGAGCCGATATCGGCGACGCGGTGCGCATCGACGGCGCCGTGCTGAGCCGCAGCGATCTCGTCGGCGCAGCAACTTCGGTGGCCGAGCGGGTCGCCGACGCTGACCGGGTCGCGGTGCTGGCAACTCCGACCGCGACGACGGTCTTGGCAATCGCCGGATCTCTGATCGCCGGCGTGCCGGTCGTCCCCGTGCCCGCTGACGTCGGCGCGGCCGAACGCCGTCACATCGTCACCGACTCCGGCGCACAGGCGTGGCTCGGGGAGAAGCCGGCCGAGACCGACGATCTGCCCCACATCCCGGTGCGCCTGCACGCCCGGTCGTGGCATCGCTACCCCGAGCCGCACCCCGACACCACCGCGCTGATCATCTACACCTCAGGCACCACCGGTCCACCCAAGGGTGTGGTGGTGAGCAGGCGTGCCGTCGCCGCTGACATTGACATGCTTGCCGAGGCCTGGCGGTGGACGTCTGACGACACCCTGGTGCACGGGCTTCCGCTCTACCACGTGCACGGGCTGGTGCTCGGGCTGCTCGGCTCGCTGCGGATCGGAAATCGTTTTGTGCACACCGGAAAACCGTCGCCGGCGGCGTACGCGGCGGCCGGTGGCTCGATGTATTTCGGGGTGCCGACGGTGTGGTCACGAATTGTCGACGACGGCGATGCCGCGCGGGCACTCAAGTCCGCCCGGCTGCTTGTGTCGGGCAGCGCACCGCTTCCCGTGCCGGTGTTCGACGGGCTCGCCCGACTGACCGGACACCAGCCGGTCGAGCGCTACGGGGCCACCGAATCGCTGATCACGCTATCCACCCGCGTCGACGGCGAGCGCAGACCTGGCTGGGTGGGCCTGCCGCTGACCGGTGTGCAGACGCGCCTCGTCGACGACGACGGCGCCACCGTGCCGCACGACGGGGAATCCATTGGGCGCCTGCAGATTCAGAGCCCGACGATGTTCGACGGCTACTTCAACAGGCCGGATGCGACCGCCGAGGCGTTCGACGGAGATTGGTATCGCACCGGCGATGTCGCGGTGATTGACGACGGCGGCATGCACCGCATCGTCGGCCGCGAGTCGGTCGACCTGATCAAGACCGGCGGATTCCGGGTCGGGGCAGGTGAGATCGAGACCGCGTTGCTCGGCCACCCCGGCGTCGTCGAGGTCGCGGTGATCGGCGCGCCGGACGATGATCTCGGTCAGCGAATCGTCGCGTTCGTCGTCGGTGACGCAGAGCCACAGGCGTTGATCGACTATGTTGCGCAAGAGCTTTCGGCGCACAAGCGGCCACGCGAGGTGCGACTGGTGGAGAGCCTGCCACGCAACGCGATGGGCAAGGTGCTGAAGAAGGAGTTGACAGGATGGCTCTAACCTTCGACGAGATCTGCGTCGACGCTCACGACCCGGGAGCGTTGGGTGCGTGGTGGTCGAAGGTGCTGGGTTGGCGGCATTATGTCGACAAGGACGGCGACGTCGTACTCGACGCTCCGACAGGTGCCGGACCCAACTGGCTGTTCATCGCCGTGCCCGATGACAAGGTGGTCAAGAACCGCATCCATCTCGACTTCCGGCCCGACGATCAGCAGGCGGAGGTCGACCGCGTGATCGGGTTGGGCGCCCGGCATGTCGACATCGGTCAGGGTGAGCAGACCTGGGTGGTGCTGGCCGACCCGGAGGGCAACGAATTCTGCATCCTCGCGGCGCACGATTGATGCGACGTCCGCTTCTGTTGTGTGCGGCGGCACTGCTTGTCGGCGGATGCGCCACGGCGGTGCCGATCGAACCTGTATCCACCACCGAGCCGACGGCCCCTCCGGCCCCGCTCACGATCGGCCCGGCGGCCAACGATACCTACGGCGGATGGATTCCCGACGGCCAGACGCTCAGCCCGTTCGACGTGTCGAATCCCGCTTTGGCCCAACTGGATCCAGCGCTACTCAACGCCGTCCAGGCGGCGGCCAACGCCGCGCGCGGGAGCAGGGCATCGACCTGAGGATAAATTCGGGGTGGCGGTCACGGGGGTTCCAGCAGCAGTTGTTCGACGACGCCGCCCGCACCTACGGCAGTGTGGACATCGCGAAGCAATTCGTCGCGTCACCCGATGTATCGAAACACGTTGTGGGCCAAGCGGTGGACGTCGCACCCGTTGAGGCTGACAAGTGGCTGATCCGCAACGGAACCCAGTTCGGTCTGTGTCAGATCTATGCGAACGAGCTCTGGCACTTCGAACTCGCCGCCGACGCGCAGGGCAACTGCCCGCCGCTGCGTCCTAACGCAGCAGGCTGAGCAATTAAGCCCGCGCCGGGAATGCCTTGCGGGACAGCACCACTACGGCGAGGCCCAGCCCGATCAGCGACGCACCCACCCAGGGCAGCGATGACAACCCCGCCGCATGAAGCAGACCGGCGCCAATGGCCGCTCCACCGGCGATGCCTGCGTTGGCTGTCGCGTTCACCCACGCACCGGCCAGTTCGGGCGATGCGGCGTGGGTGCGCACCGCGCACGTCTGGTAGATCGACGGCAGGCCCCCGAATGCCCCGTTCCAGACGACCGTTGCCACAATCACTGCCACGAGTGTCGGCCAGGTGCCGCCGAGCGCGACGACCGCGCCGATCACTATGGCCAGCAGGACCAGGGCGGTTCGCCTTGGGCCTCGGTCGAGATTGCGGCCGGCCCACCACACGGCGAGCAGGCCACCGGCACCGCACGCGAGCAGAATCGGGCCGACGAAGGTCGGGCTGACCCCACTAGACAGCAGCAACACGGTGACAAACGTGTACACCGTGAATTGCCCAAGAAACGCCAACAAATTCGACGCCGATATCGCGACGAGGGCGCCGCGGCCGGCTCCAACGGAACTACCTGACAGCGGC
>DASRJA010000011.1:0-2994 GCA_035649695.1 Mycobacterium sp.
GGCGCCGATCCGAACACACACACCAAGCTGGGCCGCGGCGGGCTCGCCGACATCGAGTGGACGGTGCAGCTGCTTCAACTCCGGCATGCCCACAAAGTGCCTGCGCTGCACAGCACTTCGACGCTGGACACACTCGACGCAATCGGCAGGGCCGAGCTGATCGCCGAGGGCGACGTCGAGCTGCTACGGCAGGCGTGGTTGACGGCGACCAGGGCGCGCAACGCCCTTGTGCTGGTGCGCGGCAAGCCAACCGATCAGCTGCCCGGCCCCGGCCGCCAGCTCAATGCTGTCGCGTTGGCAGCGGGCTGGGACTCCGACGACGGCGGCGAGTTCCTGGACAACTATCTGCGGGTGACCCGCCGGGCAAAGGCGGTTGTACGAAAGGTCTTCGGAGGATGAGGCACAGCGGATGAGCATGGACTTCGGGTTCGACGTCATCAGCGCGGAGGAGTACGACCGTCAACGCGTGCTCTACGAGCCGTTGACAGATGCGATACGCAAACTCATCGGCGCGGGTATCCACACCGACGTCGATGAAGCGACCGCGCGCGAGGCACAGAAGGCAATCGAGGCGGTTACCGCGATGCTCGAGGGCAAGCAACGCACCGCGACGACCACACTGCGTCACGAGGCCACCGGACGGCCCCTGGCGTGGGCGAATCCGGCTGTCGGAGTGCGCAATGCGATTGCGCCGCCCATGCTCATCCACCACGAAACCGGTGGGCGGGCCTGGAGCGAATTCACCCTTAGCGGCGCCTATGAGGGGCCACCGGGCTGGGTGCACGGCGGCATCTGCGCGCTGGTGCTCGACCATATCCTCGGTGAGGCGGCCAGCGAGGGGCTGACGCAGCCGAAGTTCACCGGCACCATCACACTGCGCTACCTGCGTGGCACACCTCTGGGCCCGCTGCGTGCCGAGGCGTTCATCGAGCGAATCGAAGGTGTGAAAACCTTTGCGCGCGGCTATCTGAGCGACGCGCAGGGCACCACCGTCGAGGCCGAGGGCGTGTTCATCAGGCCGGCCTGGGCCAGGGACGCCGGATGAAATATTACGTCAGCACGGCGTTCCTCGAGACCAGCGAGGTCATCGAAATCGCCAAGGCCGCCGATGATCTCGGCTATGACGGAATGGGTATCCCGGACCACGTCATCAACCTCGAGACGCTTACCACACCCTATCCGTACACCAAAGACGGTAAGCGGCGCTGGGAGGCGTTCACCGACTGGCCCGACCCGTGGGTGATGATCGGCGCCATAGCGCTGGTCACCACGCGGCTGCACTTCGTGACGACGGTGTACCTGCCCGCCATGCGCGACCCGTACTCTGCCGCGAAATCCATTGGTACTGCTGCATATCTGGCCGAGGGCCGGTTGGAGCTTGGTATCGGCGTCGGCTGGTGCGAGGAAGAGTTCACGTTGATGGGTCAGCGCTTCGACCGCCGCGGGAAGCGCACCGACGAGATGCTCGAGCTGATGAAGGCGCTCTGGCAGCCCGGGTGGACCCAGTTCGAGGGAGAGTTCTATTCGGCGCCGCGACTGGAGATGGAGCCCACGCCGCCGCACATTCCGATCTATGTCGGTGGCCTGAGCGACATTGCGTTGCGCCGCGCAGCACGCAACGACGGTTGGATCGGCGACCTGATCACCACCGACAGGGCGATCGAACGCGTCGATCGACTGCGCGAATTGCGCGCGGAAAACGGCTTGTCGATGGACGATTTCGCGATCCTGACCCCGTTGACCGATGCATTCGCCCCGGAGCACTACGACCGGGCCGAGGCGAGCGGTATCACCGGGATCATCACGATGCCGTGGATGTTCTACACCGGGCCCGAGTCGACGCTCGCCGAGAAGATCGACGGGATGCGCAAGTTCCGCAAGGATCTGGCGCTAGATCGTTAGGGCGACGGTCTTGGTCACGACGCCGCCGTGACCGTCGTCGGCGGTGATGGCGAAGTGATCGACGAATCCTTCTGTCGCCCTTGCGTTGGGTGTGTACTGGAATAGGCCGCCACCGAGCACCTTTATAGTGCCGCTGAACGGCTGCGTTGCCGTGACGGTCACCTCGTCGTTGTCGGGATCGTCTGCGCTGACCTGGAATAGGTGAGTCTCGAGCTCGGTGATGGTCAACGTCGGCGGATCGTTGGCCGCATCGGTGTCGACGACGAGCACGTCGCGTGCGGTGATCTGGATGATCGACGAATGCCAGGTGTCGGTGACATAGACCCGATCGCCGTTGACAGCCAAGGCATTCGGCGTCCCCTGGATGGGGACAGCGGAGATTCGGCCGGAAGGGATGTCGACGATCGAGAGCTTGCTCGTGAACGTCGCGTCATAGCCGCTGCTCGCCAGGTAGACGTGATCGCCGTTGTCGCTGAGCGCGACCGCACAACCACCGACGCCCAGTGTGTCGATCACGGTGCCGGTAACCGGGTCGATGACGGTTGTGGTGCCGGGATGAGAGCCGGCGTAGGCGCCGTCGTTGTTGGTCACGTACACCCGGCTGTCATCCGGCGCGACAGCAACACCGGTGGGGTAGTGGCCGACGGGCAACACGTCCATAACCCGGCCACACGCGGCGCTGATCATCGACACCCGATGGGTGGACTGGCCGCCGTAGAAGCCGTAGTCGGAGACGAAGACCCGGCCGCGAGCCGATGCCACCGCGTAAGGGTGGCCGCCCAGCCCGATCGTGTGAACCACGACGTTGTCGACGGTGTCGATCACGCTGACAGTGCCGCCCTGATTGTTGGCCACATACACATCGGCGTCGAGAACCGCCATGTGGAATGGACGAGAACCCACCTCGACGAACGCCGTAGTGCCCGAGATCGTGTCGACTACCGCAACCCGGTGTCCTGCTGGGTCCGCGACGTAGAGATGGCGACCGCCAGGGCCGACGACCACGCCTTCCGGACGGAACGCCAAGGGAATTCGCGAGATGGCATTGTCGGCCGTTCGGATAACCGAAACCGCCGTTTCGTCGACGAAGCT
>DASRJA010000012.1:0-4982 GCA_035649695.1 Mycobacterium sp.
TCGCCGGCGAAGTTGGCGGCGAACCGCACCCACTCCACGGGGCTCATGCCCTTGATGTCATCGGCGTAGGCGGTGAGCAGTTCTTTCGCCACAAGCTGGATCAGCACGTGGTTGTCGCCCTCGAATGTGGTGAACACGTCGGTATCGGCCTTCAACGCGATGAGCCTGTTCTCGGCGAGATAGCCTGCGCCGCCGCAGGCTTCGCGCGCCTCCTGGATGGCGCGAGTGGCGTGCCAGGTGTTGGCCGCCTTCAGGCCTGCGGCTCGTGACTCGAGCTCCCGCTGCTCTTCGGGATCGGGGTCGTCGGCGGTCTGCATCTCATGCGTCTTGGCGACCAGTTCGTTCTGCGCGAACTGCAACGCGTAGGACCGCGCGATGAGCGGGAACAACCGGCGCTGATGCACCAGATAGTCCATCAGCAGCACCTCGTGGTCGTCCTCAGGTGCCTTGAACTGCCTGCGCTCCAACGCATATCGCGTCGCGATGTCGAGCGCCACCCGCGCCGCGGAACCGGCGCTGCCGCCGACGGTGACCCGGCCGCGGATCAGGGTGCCGAGCATGGTGAAGAAGCGTCGGTTCGGATTCTCGATCGGCGAACTGTACGAACCGTCCTCGGCCACGTCGGCGTATTTGTTCAGCAGGTTCTCCCGCGGGATGCGGACATGGTCGAACTGGATGCGACCGTTGTCCACACCGGGCAGTCCGCCTTTGTAGTGGCAGTCGCTGGTCGTCACCCCCGGCAGGTCGTTGCCGTCCTCGTCCCGAATCGGCACCACGAAGCAGTGCACCCCGTGGCCCTCGTCGTCCGGCGTGATCAGCTGAGCGAATACTGCTGCGACGGTGGCACTTTCAGCAGCCCCGCCGATGTAGTCCTTACGCGAGGTGCGAGTGGGGGAGTCGATGACGAACTCCTGGGTCGACGCGTCGTAGGTGGCGGTCGTCTCGATCGACTGCACGTCGCTGCCGTGGCCGGTCTCGGTCATCGCAAAGCAACCCAACAGGTCCAGGCTGATGATCCGCGGCACGTACGCCTGGTGGTGGCGCTCGGTGCCGAGGTTTTCGATGGCCCCGCCGAAAAGCCCCCACTGCACGCCTGCCTTGACCATGAGCGACAGATCGGACATCGCCAGCATCTCGATCCGGGTGACCGCCGCGGCGACGTCGCCGTTGCCGCCGTGCTCCTTCTTGAAGCCGTCCTCGGCGGCGCCGTGGGCCGCCATGATCTTCATCTGCTCTGCCACCTTGGTGCGGGCGATGACGGTGTTAGGCGTGTAATGCGGGCGGAAGACCTCGTTGGAGAGTTCCTCTCGCATCCTGTTCTTCACGTCGCGCCAACGGCCGTCCAGCGTGTTGCGTAGATGCTCCGCAGTGGTGGTCATAACCAGACGGTAGCCCTTCGGCGGTGCGTGGAAACTGCGATGTGGCAAACCTAGGCAAACCTAGCTAGACCAGCAGAAACCCATGCCGTTGAATCGAGGCATGACCGAGTCACAGTCATCGACCCCGCAGTCGTGGCGGCCGCACGACTTCGATCATCAGCACGGCGACGTCAGCGGCGGCTGGTTGCGCGCCGCGACGTTCGGCGCGATGGACGGCCTCGTCAGCAACACCGCGCTGATCGCGGGTGTGGGCGCGGCGGCAGATGCACACACCGTGGTGATCAGTGGCTTCGCCGGCCTGGTCGCCGGCGCATTCTCGATGGCGTTGGGCGAGTTCGCATCGGTGACCACGGCCAACGAGCAGATCGAATCCGAAGTGACCGTCGAGAAACGGGCCTTTCGACTGCATCCGCAGGCCGAGCAGGCCGAGCTCACCGACATGTTCGTCAACATCGGCTTATCGCCGGAGACCGCAGCCAAGGCGGCCGACGAGATGCACCAGGACGAGAGCCGTGCGGTGAACTTTCATCTGACCCAAGAGCTGGGCGTCGACCCGGAAGACAAGCCGTCGCCCTACGTGGCGGCCGGGTCGAGCTTCATCATGTTCGCCGTCGGCGCCATCGTCCCGCTGATCCCGTACCTGCTCGGCTTCCGGTCGCTGTGGCTCGGCCTGGCCTTCGGCGGCGTCGGCCTACTGATCGCCGGGGGAGTCGCGGCTCGGTTCACCAAGAAGCCGCTGTGGTTTGCGTCCCTGCGTCAGCTGCTGTTCGGGACGATCGCGATCGCCGCGACGTATCTCGTCGGCCACCTCGTGGGGACCGTCGTCTAGCTGTCGCTGCCGACGGTGATCGCCGTTGCCTGCTCGGTGATCTCGTCGAGTTCGGAGTCCTCGACGTCGATGCCGACCAGATGCTGACGCGCGGCGAAAAGCACACCGGCGCCCAGCAGTACGGCCGCGGCGCCCACCCAGTACGGCAGGTGCACGCTGATCCGCTCGCCGAGCACACCGGCCAGCCACGGCGCCAGCGCGGCGCCGGAGAATCGTACGAAGCTGTAGGCGGCCGAGGCCACTCCACGCTCGACCGGCGCCGCCTTCATGACGGTCTCGGTGATCAGCGTGTTGTTGATGCCGATGAATAGACCGGCGACCACCACGCACGTCGCCAAGACGGTCTTGTTCTCCGTGCCCACGGCCATCGCCGTCAACGTCGCCGTCATCGCCAGCAGGTTGACCAATAGCGTTGGCACGGTGCCGAAGCGATGCTGCAGCCGCGGCGCGACGACCACAGAGGTGAACGCCAGCGCCAGCCCCCAGCCGAAGAAGATCAGCCCGATCTGGTGGGCGGTCATGTCGAGTGGGAACGGCGTGAACGCCAGCAGCGTGAAGAAGCCAAAGTTGTACAGCAGCGCGGTGATTGCGACGCCGAGCAGGCCGCGGTGGCGCAGCGCTCGGAACGGGTCGGCCAGCGTGGTGGCACGCTCGGCGCGCGGTGTGGACGGCAGCAGGAACGCCGTGACGATGACCGCGAACGCCATCAGCACCGAGACCCCGAAAAATGGTCCACGCCATGACATCGAGCCGAGGACGCCACCGACCAACGGGCCGACCGCGATGCCGAGGCCCAGCGCCGCTTCATAGAGGATGATCGCCTGGGCGACCGATCCGCGCGCGGAGCTGACGATCGTCGCCAACGCGGTGGCGATGAACAACGCGTTGCCCAGACCCCAAAGTGCACGCCAGCCAACGATTTCCAGCACGGTGTCGGACATTCCGGCCAAGCCCGCGCCGGCGATGATGATCAACAATCCCAACAGCAGTGTGCGTTTGGGCCCGATCTGGCTGGCCACCACACCGGTGATCAGCATGGCCACGCCCATCACCGCCATATAGCTGGTGAACAACAGCGACACCTGCGACGGCGACGCGTTCAGGTTGTCGGCGATCGGCTTGAGAATAGGGTCGACGAGACCGATGCCCATGAACGCGACGACGGACGCGAAAGCAACGGCCCAAACAGCCTTGGGTTGGCGCCACATACGGTGCGGCTACTCCTTTTCGGTTGTTACTTGGTGGATGGGGGCGGCCGCATCCTCGAGAAGCTTGCGCAGCACGCGCACGGCGTCGCTGAGCGTTTGCCGGTCGGCGGCATCTAGCCGCTCAAGATACGGGTCGATGGCCGCACCGCGGTCGACACGCACTTGCCGCAGGGTCTCGACGCCTTTCTGGGTGATGCGAATCAGTACCGCCCGCGCATCGTCGGGGTCAACGGTGCGCGATACCAGGCCCGCGTCTTCGAGCCGGCGGACCTGGGTGGTCATCGTCGGCTGCGAGCAGTGGTCGAGTGCGGCCAGGTCGGATATCCGGGCCGCACCTTGATCCTCGATCGTGGACAACAGCCGCGCTTGGGCGAATCCCAGCGGCAGGCGGACCCGTTGCGTGGCCAGTCGATTGATCCGGGCCACTACGGATAGCAGGTCGGCTCCGAGCGTCGGGGTCATGAGTTCCATGATTGCATAGGTTTACTATGCAGTTCAAACGCACGCGCCGGTGGCGGCGGTCACAGCGTGGGCGCGCGGGCGCTCACGCGGCGGCTGGCAGAATCGGGAGATGACCGCGACCGAGCCGAGCCCCCCGCGGCGGGCCGGCTCGCTTCAGCCGGTCGAGCTTGCACAAGCCTCGGTGATGGCGGCGTTGTGTGCGGCCACCGCGATCATCGCAGTCGTCGTCCCGTTCGCTGCCGGAGTGTCGCTGCTCGGCACTGTGCCGATGGGTCTGCTCGCCTACCGGTATCGGCTTCGGGTGCTGATCGCGGCGACTGTCGCCGGTGCCGTCATCGCATTTCTCATCGCCGGCATGGGCGGATTCATGACCGTGGTCAACTGTGCCTACATCGGCGGTCTGACCGGCATCGTGAAACGTCGCGGCCGCGGGATCCTCACGGTGTTCGCTGCGGCGCTCCTCGCGGGCGCGTTATTTGGGGTCGCGACGGTGGCGGCGCTTGCAATCCTGTCGCGGCTGCGCCACCTGATCTTCGATTCGGTGACCGCCAACATCAACGGACTCGCCGCGGTGATCGCCCGCATTCCCGATATGGAGCCCGTCGCCGAGCGGCTCAAGCACGACTTCGCCACCGCGCTGCATTACTGGCCGTTCCTCTTCTTCGGCTCGTCGGTGTTGTCCATCGTCTTCGTCACCTTCATCGGTTGGTGGGCGCTGTCGCGAGTCATGCGCCGCCTGCTGGGGATTCCCGATGTGCACAAGCTGGAGTCGTCGACCGATATTGGACCGGTGGCGCCGGTGCCGGCTCGGCTGCACGACGTCGTCTTCCGCTACCCGAAGGCCGACCACGACGCGCTGGGCCCGGTGTCGCTGAGCGTGGAACCTGGCGAGCACCTGGCGGTGACGGGCGCCAACGGCTCGGGCAAGACCACACTGATGCTGATGCTCGCCGGGCGCCAACCCACGTCCGGAACCATCGAGCGCCCCGGCGCTGTGGGGCTCGGCAAGCTCGGGGGCGCCGCGGTGATCATGCAACATCCGGAGAGTCAGGTACTGGGCACGCGCGTCGCCGACGACGTGGTGTGGGGCCTGCCGCCCGGCCA
>DASRJA010000013.1:0-3473 GCA_035649695.1 Mycobacterium sp.
CGCAGGGCGCGCCGATCTTTGCCTGGTCGGGCGACGATCACCTGACCGGATCGACCGGCAAGGACCTGTTCGTTTTCGCGCAGCCGATTGGCGACGACATCATCTACAGCTTCGATGCCAGCCAAGACCAGATCGATCTCATCGGCTATGCTGGGTTTGCCAGCTTCGATGATGTGAAAAATCATCTGACCGCGGATGCCAATGGCAATGCGGTGATCACGCTGGCAGACGGGCAGTCGATCACGCTCGACGGCGTAGCCGCCACTTCTCTCAGTGCAGACAACTTCGTATTTGATCAGACGCCGGTCACAAACAACGCCGGGACGATGACCGTCGGCGACGGCGCTATGCTGCCGCTGAGCGGCATCATCAACAACACCGGAACCATCGCGCTCGAGTCGAGTGGAAATGAGACGCATCTGGAGCTCATTCAGTACGGCGTCATGCTCGAGGGTGGCGGTCAGGTCGTTCTGTCGGACAGCAGCGAGAATATTATCTCCGGTACCCTTCCCAGTGTCACGCTCACCAATGTGGACAACACGATCTCCGGTGCCGGCCAGCTGGGAGCTGGGCAGCTGACGCTGGTCAACCACGGCACCATCATCGCCACGGGAAGCAACGCGCTCATTATCGATACCGGCGCCAACGCCGTGATCAATTCCGGCACGCTGGAGGCGGCCGGCAGCGGCGGACTGGTGATATACAGTGACGTAGAGAATTCTGGGCTGCTTTGGGCGAACGGCAGCGACTTGACGGTGACCGGCAACGTGAGTGGTGATGGGTCGGCAAAGCTCGACGGTGTTGCCACGCTGGAGTTTGGCGCTGCGGTCGATCAAGACATCTCGTTCGACGCCAGCGCTGCCGGCACGTTGAAGCTTGACAACGCGGACAGCTTCGTCGGCGTCGTCTCAGGCTTTGACGGCAACGATCAATTCGATTTCTCCGACATCGACTTTGGGGCCGAGGTGACGCTCACCTATACTGCGAACCAGGAAGGCACCGGCGGCACGCTGACCGTGAGCGACGGCACGGATACGGCCCACATTGATCTGGTCGGCGAGTATTCAGAAGAGGGGTTCCAGACCGCGGCAGATAGCGGCGCGGGGACACTCGTCACCTACACGCCGTCCGACGCAGCGGCAAATGATGTGGTAACCGGCGGCGTAGGCACCGACGACGTTTTGTCGGGCGGAGTCGGCGCCGACACCTTCCAGTTTGCACCCAGCTTCGGTCACGACACGATCGTCAATTTTACGGAGGGCGAGGACAAGATAGACTTTGATCCGGCGATCTTCGCAACTATCGATGACATACTGGCTCACACACAACAGGTGGGCAGCGATACGGTCATCACCGTTGACCAAGCCAGCAGCGTCACCTTGACAAATGTGGACATGAGCACATTGTCGGCAAGCGATTTCATCCACCACTGATCCGCGGGCGTTGCGGTCCGTAGTATTCGTCGGGCTTTGGTCACGATGCTTCAGTATAGGGTTGGCTTATGAGCCGCTCCACCACCAAGTCTCCGACTACGCGCGACACCCCTTCCGCCGAGCTGGCCGCGGCGCTGGGATCCTGCCGCGGCGCGTTCGTCGCTACCGGCCTGATCAGCGGCATGAGCAATATTCTCATGCTCACCGGCGCGATCTTCATGCTCGAGGTCTACGACCGAGTGCTGCCGAGCCGCAGCGTGCCGACGCTGATTGGGCTCGCCATGCTCGCGGGCGGCCTCTATGTGGCGCTCGGGCTGCTCGACCTGATCCGAGGGCGCATCCTCACCCGGATCGGCATCAGCCTCGACGAGGCGCTGAGCGGACGAATTTATCAGACGATCGTGCGCCTGCCGTCGATCGTCGGGCTACGCAACGACGGCGCCGGGCCGATGCGAGACCTGGACAGCGTCCGGTCGTTTCTGGGCAGCCTTGGGCCGGTGGCGCTATTCGATCTGCCTTGGATGCCGGTCTATCTCGGCATGTGCTTCGCCTTCCATTTCTGGATCGGCATGACCGCGACGGTCGGAGCATTAATTTTGGTCGTGGTGACCATCTTCACCGAATGGTTCTCGCGCAAGCCGACAATGACGGCGACCCAGCTGGCGCAGTCACGCAACGCGATGATCGAGTCGAGCCGGCGCAATTCCGAGGCTCTGGTCACCATGGGCATGGTGCCCCATCTCACCGGGCGTTGGAGCAGGGTCAATCAGGAATTTCTTGCGAGCAACCGGCGTGCGAGTGACGCGGCGGGGGGATTCGGCGCAATCTCGAAGGTGCTGCGGCTGATGCTGCAATCCGCCGTGCTCGGGGTGGGCGCCTATCTTGTCATCTATCAGCAAGCGTCGGCAGGAATTATCATCGCGGGCGCGATCATCAGCGCTCGCGCATTGGCGCCGGTCGATATTGCGATTGCCCATTGGCGAGGCTGGGTGTCGGCGCGGCAAAGTTGGGATCGACTGAAAAAATTGCTGGCGACGATCCCGCCGGACAGCGAGCCGATGCCGCTGCGCGCGCCGCAGACGAGCCTGGTGGTCGAAAATGCCAGTGTTGCACCGCCGGGCACGCGCAAACCCGCCGTGCGCGACATGTCTTTGAAGCTGCAGCGCGGAAGCGGCCTCGGCGTAATTGGGCCGAGCGCTTCTGGCAAGTCGTCGCTCGCGCGAATGCTGGTCGGATATTGGGCACCTGCGAACGGCAAGGTTTGCCTCGACGGCGCGTCACTGGATCAGTGGGCTCCGGATATTCTGGGACGCCATATCGGCTATCTGCCGCAACACGTCGAACTCCTCAACGGCAACGTGGCGCAAAACATCAGCCGGTTCGAACCCGAGGCGGATCCCGAGGCGATACGGGCGGCGGCGGAGACCGCTGGCGCCCATCAGATGATTGTTTCTCTGGAGGACGGATACAGCCGGCAGATCGGCGAGCGAGGTTCGGCGCTGTCGGCGGGGCAAGCACAGCGCATAGCGCTGGCCCGCGCGCTCTATCGCGACCCGTTCCTGGTGGTTCTCGATGAGCCGAATTCCAATCTCGATGCCGAAGGCGAGGCGGCGCTGACCCAAGCCATCCTCAGCATCCGTGCCCGCGGCGGCATCGTGGTCGTGATTGCTCACCGCCCAAGCGCAATCGCTGGGGTGGACCTCGTTCTGGCGATGAAGGAAGGGCGAGCGGTTGCCTTCGGTCCGAAGGATGAGGTGCTTGCGAAGGTGCTCCAGCGCGAACCGTCACCGCGCCCCCTCAAGCTCGTTTCTGAAGCCGGGAGTGCCTAGCGTGCGAACTCGGGCCTCACCAACGCGACGATCCATTCGGCGCAACATTCTCGCCGGTCTTATAGTTGTGATTATTCTCGCCGGCGGCGTCGGCGGGTGGGCCGCCACCGCGCAGATTTCCGGCGCGCTCATCGCGCCCGGCTCCCTCGTCGTCGACTCGAACGTGAAAAAGGTGCAGCATCCGACCGGCGGCGTCGTCGGCGAGGTGCGC
>DASRJA010000014.1:0-12493 GCA_035649695.1 Mycobacterium sp.
CGCTCGCTGGCAGTCTTGGAGCCGTCGCTAGCCGCCGGGACGCCGATCGTCGGACTGGAGCCGAGCTGTACTGCGGCTTTGCGGCACGATGCTCCCGCGCTGCTGCCGGACAACCCACTTGCCGCCGCAACGGCGACCGCGACGCGCACCTTCGCCGAGTTCCTCAACGAGTCGGGCTGGCAACCGCCGCAGGTCGGGGGAGAGGCGCTGGTGCAGACACACTGCCACCAGCACGCGGTCGTCGGGTTCGACGCGGACCGCTCGGTAATGAAAGCCGCCGGCATCGACGCGACCGTCCCCGACTCCGGATGCTGTGGGCTCGCAGGAAATTTCGGCTTCGAACGCGGACACTACGAGGTGTCGAAGGCCGCCGGAGAACGTGTCCTGCTGCCTGCCGTGCGCGACGCAGCACCGACGACCGCCATCGTCGCTGACGGCTTCAGCTGCCGCACCCAGATCACGCACGGCACCTCTCGCCAACCGGTCCACCTCGCTCAGCTGCTGGCCGCCGCGCTGCGTCAGGGGCGCTGACTCAGCAAGCGCAGAGCCGTCAGCGCATAGGCGCGGGCCGCCACAAGCAGTTCTTCGATCGCCACGGATTCGTCGGCGCGGTGGGCCTGTGTCGTAGCCGAGCCCGGGCCCAGGACCACGACCGGCACGCCGAGATCGCGGGCGACGAATCCGCCGTCGCAGGCGGCCGTCCACCCTCCGAGGGGCTGTCCGGGGCCGCCCGCGTCGGCCAACGCGGCGTCGGTCACCCGAGCCAGTTCGGAGTCGGCGGGTGTCTGAAAGGCCGGCATTTCCATCGGCATCACCAGATCGACTGTCAGGCCACGTTCGGCCAGCCGCAGACCGGTCACCCGCTCGCGAAGCTCGTCGAGCACGGCGTCGGTCGACTCGCCCGGCAGCAGCCTGCGATCGGCGACGACCACACATTCCGCCGGCACGATCGAACCGCCGGTGCCACCCTGGATCTGCCCGACACTCCAGGTCGCCGGCCCCAGCAGCGGGTGGGGGTGCGTCGCCAGCTCGGCATGCAGCCGCTCGATCTCAGCAACCACCGCGGCCGCACCATAGATCGCGTTCGCCCCGTCATCGGGATTGCCTGCGTGACAAGCCTTTCCGTGAACCTCGATGCGCAGGTACGAAGCACCGCGGGCGCCGATGATGGTCTGCAGGTCGGTTGGCTCCGCGGTGACGCAGCCCAAGAACGGGCGCCGCACCGACTCGACAAAGGCGCGGATCCCTTTGCCGGTCTCCTCCTCGTCGACCAGCGCTGTCAGCTCGACGGGTCCGCTCAGCGCGACGCCGCGCAGCGCCGCCAACGCCGAAAGCGACGCGGCGAGGCCGCCTTTCATATCGGACGCGCCGCGGCCGTAGATACGGCCGTCATGCACCGCACCGCCGAACGGGTCGACGGTCCACCCGTCGCCAACCGGGACGACGTCAGTGTGGCCAAGCAGCAGCAGCCCGGGCCCTGTGCCGCCCTCGAGGGTGATGCGCACGTTGTCGCGGCCCGGCTCCACCGCCGTTTCGACGACGTCCAGCCCAAGCTCCGCGGCGGCCGTACTGAGCACACGAACCGTCGCCGCCTCGTCGCCCGGCGGATTCTGCCCGGCCGCGCGGACCAGCGACGTGGTCAGCTCGACCAGCGAGCCCTCGTCGATCCTGTCGAGCACCGCCTGCTCCGCGGCGGACACGCCCATCCGGTCAACCCTTCGCCAGCAGGTCGACCGCGCGTCGCAACCGGGCCACTCCCTCGTAAATCCGGTCGGGCGGCGTCGAGGCGAAGCACAGGCGCAGCGCATGCGTGAACCGGCCTGACGGCGAGAACGCCGGACCCGGTATGAACGCGACGCCCTCGGCGAGCGCCCGCTCGAACAATTCGGTTGTGTCGACGCCATTTTCGAGCGTCACCCAGAGGAAGAACCCGCCCTCGGGATCGGTCCAATGCGCGATGTCGCCGAAATGCTCGCGCAGCGCCGTATGCATGGCCTCATTGCGCCGCTTGTACTCCGCCCGTTGCGTGACCAGGTGGTTCTCCAGATGCCCGCCGGTCAGGAATCCCGTCAGGAGCCGTTGCGCGGGAAGGTTGGTGCACGTGTCCATCGCCTGCTTGGCGTTGATCAGCAGCGGCTGCAACTCGGGCACGGTGTCGACCCACCCGACCCGCAGACCCGGCGCGACAATTTTCGAGAACGTTCGCACGGAGAACACCAGGGGATCACCGGCGGCGAGCTCGCGCAGCGTCGGCAACGGATCGCCCGCGAATCGCAGCAGACCGTACGGGTCGTCGTCGATCACCATCGACCCCCAGGCGCGGGCGAGATCCAGCAGTCGGTGTCTGCGCTCCAGCGAAAGCGTTACGCCAGACGGGTTCTGGAACGTCGGGATCGTATAGATGGCCTTCGGTGTGCGGCCCGCGGCCGCGACGAGCCCCTCCAGCGCGTCGATGTCCATGCCGTCGTCGTCGACCGGGATCTCCAGCAGGGTGGCGCCGTAGGAGAGAGCGGTCGCGCTGCCGTTGGTGTAGGTCGGGGACTCGACCGTGACGAGATCCCCTGGGTCCACAAAGATCTTGCAGAACAGGTCGAGCCCCTGCATGCCGCCGGCGGTGATCGTCAACCGGTCGGCGGTGGTCTCGTCGCTGGTGCCGCGCAGCGCGTGCAGCAGGGCCGCGTGCAACGGCGGGTCGCCCTCGGTGGCGGCGTAGTCGTAGGCGTGTGGCTCGGCGAGTTCAACCGCCGCGATGGCGGCGAGGATCTCCGACGGCACCGCCTCGGCCGCCGGACTACCCATCGCGAACCGGACGACGTCGTGAGTCTGCTTGTGCAACAAGGACGTACTCGAATCGATCACCGACCCGACCAACCCGGTTGCGCGTGCGGCGTACGGGAGGGTTGAGGACCTCACCTGTCACCTCCAAATCGTGAGTTCATGCGGCAAGTCGGTCAGGCGTTCCACCCCGGTGGCAGTGACCACAACCGGCTCGGACAGTTCGTAGCCCCAGTCGTCCATCCAGATCCCGAGGATGATGTGAAACGCCATGCCCGCGGCCAACTCCGTTGTCTCGCCGTGTCGCAGGCTCACGGTGCGCTCACCCCAGTCGGGCGGATATCCGATGCCGATCGAGTAGCCGATCCGCGAATCCTTGCGTAACCCGTGTGACCGGATCACCCGGTCGAAGGCCTCGTGCACTGCGCTGCCGGTGACGCCGGGGCGGATCGCCTCCAGCGTGGCGTGCATCGCCTCAGCGACAATCTTCGCGGTCTCGGTCAGCCGCTGCGGGGGATCACCGAGCATCACTGTCCGAGCGAGCGGCGCGTGATAGCGGCCGAACGCCCCGGCCAGCTCGATGGTGGTGGCTTCGCCGTTGCGGAAGGGCCGGTCGGTCCAAGTCAGGTGCGGCGTTCCGGCTGCATCGCCGGTCGGCAGCAGCGGCCACAGGGCGGGGTAATCGCCGCCGTGCTCGGGGGTGCCGGACGCCTGCGCGGCGAGGATCTCGGCGACCACGTCGCACTGCCGTCGGCCCGGCCGCAGCCCGTCAAGGGCGGTCCGCATCGCGCGTTCGGCGATCGTGCCGGCGGTCCGCAGCTGCTCCACCTCGTAGGGCGATTTGATCAGCCGCACCCAATTAACCAGCTCAGCCGAGTCAACCAGCCGGTTCTCCGGCAGACCGTTATCGAGCGCGAGATAGCCGCGGGGCGAGAAGAAATGCGCGTCGCCCTCGACGCCGACGAGCTCACCGGCCGGCACCAGTTCGCGGGACTCGGCGGCGATCCAGTCGAACGGGTGCACATCCGGCCGGTGCACCAGCTCCTCCGGGTAGCCGTGAATCTGGTCCGCCGGCAGGTTGCAGGTGAACGTCGCGCCATTCGCGTCCTGAGCCCGCGCGAACAGATGCAGTTCGCCCTCGGCTGGGACGAGGAGGCATTGCGGTGTGTAGAAGGACCAGGCGTTGTACCCGGTCAGGTAAAACAGGTTCGCCGGGTCACAAACGACAAGTGCGCCAAATGCACGCTGGGCCATGGCTTCTCGTACCCGGCGCAGCCGCTCGGTGTACTCCGCTGTGTCGGGGGTCATCGCGCCAGCAACTGCTGCCCGGGGCCGACGGCCTTGCGGCCGACGACGGTCAGCGCCGACCACATCGTCACTTGGTTGGCGGTCAGCACCGGCTTGCCGAGCTCGGCCTCCAACGTGGCGATCATGTCGTAGGTCGGCAGGTTGGTGCAGCTGATGAAAACGGCTTCGGCGTCGGGCCGGTCGGTGTCACGGACGAGTTGGGCGGTGACGTCATAAGGCACCGTCCAGATGTCGGAGGTCAGGCCGAGCCCGGCGGCCGCGACCACTTCGATGCCCGCCTCGGCGAGGTAGCTGCTCAGGCCGGCGGTGAGGTCGGCGGTGTAGGGCGTGGCCGTGGCGATCCTCGTGATGTCGAGGTGCCTGAGTGCGGCCAGCAACGCGCCGCTGGTGGTGACGGCGGCCGGGGCGCCGGCCTGCTTCATCGCGGCCACCAGAGCCGTCTCGCCGGCAAGACCACCGACGAAGCTGGCCGACGTGCATGCGTAGGCGGTGACCAGCGGGGAGACGGCTTTCAACTCGCTAACGCCATTGGCGACCACCGACGGGTCGGAGATGTGGGCGACCATCTCGATAGTCACGGCGAGCGGAACGTAGGGCGTCCGGGTCAGGTGCAGGCTGATGTCGTCGGGCACCCAGCGCCACAGTTCCCGATCGAGGGCAAAGTCGTACGGCACCACGACACCGATCCCGGTCTGTTCTAGAGGAGGGGATACGGCCATGGCCCCAGTCTGGGGGGACGCCCCCGCCAACGCAACCGATTGTTGACAATCGGACAGTTTCGTTCCTAGCCTCGAACGTGTGCCGACCCGACCGGTAGTTGCGGTGCTCTGTGAGCGGGCGACTGACAGGCCGCCCGGGCTTGACGCACTCGATGTCGACTTCCGGTATTGCGCCGCCGACGGGCTGGCCGAGGCGGTCCGCGGAGCACGTGGATTGCTGCTGTGGGATTTCTTCTCCACCGCGGTCCGCGACGTCTGGGCCGATGCGGGCACCGTCGAGTGGATCCATGTCACCGCTGCCGGAGTCGACACCCTGCTCTTTGACGAGCTGCGCGACTCTGACGTCGTGGTGACCAACGCGCACGGGGTGTTCGACCGGCCTATCGCGGAGTACGTGCTTGGCGCGGTGATCGCGTACGCCAAGGACAGTCGCCGCAGCTTCGACCTACAGCGTCGACACCAGTGGCAGCACCGCGAGACACGCACGGTGGCCGGCGCCACCGCCCTCGTGGTGGGCACAGGCGGGATCGGCCGGGAGATCGCACGGCTTCTTCGCGCGGCCGGGATCGAGGTCAGGGGCGCGGGCCGCAAGGCACGAGACGACGACCCCGACTTCGGCAAAGTCGTTGCCAGCGGGGACCTTTCGGCCGAGGTCGGGTGGTGTGATCACTTGATCCTGGCCGCACCGTTGACCGACGACACCCGCGGCCTCGTCGACGCGGCCGTGCTGAGCGCGATGAAGCCGGACGCGCATCTGGTCAACATCGCCCGCGGCCCGCTCGTCGACGAGGCCGCTTTGCTCGCGGCACTGACCGGCGGCCGGATCGGCGGTGCGACACTCGATGTCTTCACCGAGGAGCCGCTGCCCGCCGACCATCCACTGTGGGACGCGCCGAATGCGACGATCACTGCGCACATGTCTGGTGACGTCGTCGGCTGGCGTGACACTCTGGCCGCCCAGTACGCGGAGAACGTCCGGCGGTGGCTGGCCGGCGAGCCCTTGCTCAACGTGGTGGACAAGAAGCTTGGCTACATCCCGGGAGGGTCGGCCCGATGATTCCTATGGCGGTCGACCTCGTCGAGGCGTTCCGACGGAAGGAATTATCGCCGGTCGAGGCCACTGCGGCCGCGCTGGAGGCGATCGACCGCTACGACGATCAGGTGAATGCCTTCGTGCTCGTGGACGCCGAGGGCGCGCTGGCCGCCGCGAAGGAGTCGGAGGCCCGGTGGCACGCGGGCGAGCCGCTGGGTCCCGGCGACGGTGTCCCCACGTCGATCAAGGATGCGTTGTGGACGCGCGGCTGGCCGACGCTGCGCGGCAGCACGCTGATCGACAAGGCGGGTCCCTGGGAAGAGGATGCGCCGAGTGTTGCGAGACTTCGCGAGACGGGCGCGGTCATCATCGGCAAGACCACCACCCCCGAGTACTCGTGGAAGGGCGTAACCGACTCGTTCCGGCACGGCATCACACGCAACCCCTGGGATCCCGGGACGACAGCGGGCGGGTCCAGCGGCGGCAGCGCCGCAGCTGTTGGTCTCGGCATGGGGCCGTGGTCGGTCGGCACAGACGGCGGTGGCTCGGTGCGGATCCCCGCGGGCTTCACCGGCACTGTCGCGCTGAAGCCGACCTACGGGCTGGTCGCGCACTACCCCGCGAGCGCGTTCGGCAGTCTCTCGCACGTCGGACCAATGACGAGGTCGGTGCGGGACTGCGCGGCGCTACTGGACGTGATCAGTGGCTTCGACGCCCGTGACTGCACGGCCATGCCGACGCCGACCAAGTCGTTCCTGGACGGGCTCGACAACGGCGTCGCGGGCCTGCGGATCGCCTTCTCGCCCAACTTCGGGTTCGTGCGCAACGATCCCGAGGTGGACATTGCGGTTCGAGCCGCCGTCGACGTAATCGCCTCTGCCGGAGCGGAAGTGGACGAAGTCGATCCGGGATTCGCAGATCCTGTCGAGGCGTTTCACGTGCTCTGGTTCTCCGGAGAGGCCCACGTTCTGCGGGCGTATGGCGATGCGGTCGACGACCGGGTCGACCCCGGACTCCGGCGGACCGCCGCGATCGGCGCGGCCTACTCCGCGGCCGACTACCTCGACGCGACTGCCGTGCGGATGGAACTCGGCGTGTTGATGGGCAGGTTTCACCAGACCTATGACGTGCTCGTCACCCCGACGCTTCCGCTGCCGGCGTTCCCCGCCGGGCAGGATGTGCCGGACGGTTGGAGTTCGCCGGACTGGACGAGTTGGACGCCGTACACCTATCCGTTCAACCTGACGCAGCAGCCCGCCATGAGTGTCCCGTGCGGGTTCACCTCGGCTGGACTGCCGATCGGCCTGCAGGTCGTCGGTCCGCGGCACGCCGATGCATTGGTTCTTCGGGTCGGCCAGGCGTACCAGTCCGCCACCGACTGGCACTTGAGAACCCCAGCTCTTCTGACTGAGGAGGTTCGATGAGCAGATACATCACCGTGTCGTTGGACAAGCGCAGCGTGAGCTGTGTCGCCGTGTTGCTCGACAATGAGGCGCCGCGGACATGCGCGGCGGTCTGGGATGCCTTGCCGCTGTCGGCGCCCGTATTCCACGGCAAGTACGCGCGCAACGAGATCTACACCCTGCTACCGCCATTCGCACCCAGTGACCCGGGTAAGGAGAACACCACGATCACCCCGATCCCGGGCGACCTGTGCTGGTTCTCGTTCGATTCCGACCAGCTTGGCAACCCGGCATACGGGTACGAGAACACCACGGGAACGGGGACGACGGGCGCGATCGTCGACCTCGCGCTGTTCTACGGGCGGAACAACCTGCTGATCAACGGTGACCAAGGATGGGTGCCGGGCAACGTCTTCGGCGCCGTCGTCGAGGGACTCGACGAGATGGCCGAGGCCTGCCAGGACCTCTGGATGGGTGGTGTCCGCGGAGAGACACTCAGCTTCAGCCGCCGCGACTGACGGGGCGTTTCGTAGCCTGGTGTCGTGGGCGTAAGGAAAGCCACGACACCGTCCGCGCCGGTCCGCGGGCTGGTCGGCCGCGCCGGCACCACGTCGCTGTTTGATCTGCATCGGTGGCAGCCCACGGGCGTTGCAGCCCAGTTCGTCGAGCACTACTGGTCGGTCAGCTGGGACCTACGCGACCCGTACGAGAGCACGGTCATCACCTTCCCGGCCGTGCACCTGACCAACGAGTGGGGTACCGACGGCAGCCGGCACGGCCACACCTTGCCAGCGGTGCTGCTGCACGGTGTCGTCGAGCGCGTGTTTCGCACCACGATCCGCGGCACAGGCACGGTCGTCGGCGCGCGCTTTCACCCTGGTGGTTTCACGGCGCGCTATGGCCGTGATGCCGGGTCGTTGAAGGGCAGGGTCGAGCGGGCGGAGGAACTGCTGCCCGATGCGCCGCGCGACGTCGAAAACTGCTTGGCCGCATTGGAATCCGCGATCGGATCCGACGCGTCGCTCGATGATACGTATGTGCGGCTGCGCAAGCTGGTCGAACTGATCCGCGACGACGATCGGCTGCACCGGGTGGAGCAGGTGATGGAGCATTCGCCGTGGAGCGCGCGCACTACGCAGCGGGTGTTCCGCCGCTACGTCGGCGTTCCGGTCAAATGGGTGCTGTGCCGTTACCGGCTGCAGCAGGCGGCCCTGGAGATCGAGAGCCGGCCCGGTGTCGACCACGCTGACCTCGCCGCCCGCCTGGGTTGGTACGACCAGGCCCATTTCATCAACGACTTCCGCACAATGCTTGGCAGTACTCCTGGCGAATACGCCGCCAGTTACGGGAGTTAGGAGATTGCGTGGATAGTCGTGAGCTCGCGTTCGCCGGTGCCGCGCAGCAGGCGCGGATGCTCGCCGATGGCGCCATCACCGCGCCGGAGCTGTTGGAGCTGTACCTGGATCGCATCGCGCGACTGGATCCCCAACTGCGCTCGTACCGCGTCGTTCTCGCCGATTCCGCACGCCAGGAAGCCGGCGTTGCCCAGGATCGGCTCAATGCGGGGGAGCGGCTGCCTCTGCTCGGCGTGCCGATCGCGATCAAGGACGACGTCGATGTCGCCGGCGGGGTGACGACGTACGGCAGCGCCGCGCACGGGCCGGCGTGCACGCAGGACGCGGAGGTGGTGCGCCGACTGCGTGAAGCGGGTGCCGTCATCGTCGGGAAGACCAATGTGCCCGAACTGATGGTGTGGTCGTTCACCGAGACACTGGCGTACGGGGCGACACGCAATCCCTGGAACACCGACTACACGCCAGGCGGCAGCAGCGGCGGCAGTGGCGCCGCCGTGGCAGCAGGCTTGGCTGCTATGGCGCTGGGTTCGGACGGCATGGGTTCGATCCGGATTCCGTCGACGTGGTGCGGGCTGTTCGGCATCAAGCCGCAGCGGGATCGGGTGCCGCTGGCGCCGCACGACGACGCGTGGAACGGCCTGAGTGTCAATGGCCCCATCGCGAGGACGGTGGAGGACGCCGCGCTGTTCTTGGACGTGACAGCTCCCGGCAATGAGTTCGTGGCCGCGACCAAGCGGCCGCCGGGTCAGTTGCGGATTGCGTTGAGCGCCAAGGCGCCTCCGGGTTTGGTCGTGCGAGTCGGGCGGGCCCAGCGAGCGGCGTTTGACGAAGCAGGCGCGCTGCTGCGAGAGCTCGGCCACGAGGTGGTCGAGCGTGACCCGGACTATCCGCCGGCCGCGGTCTATGGACAGGCGTTGCCGCGGTATTTCCGAGGGGTTTACGACGATGTGAAGGCGCTGCCGCATCCGGAGCGACTCGACGCCAGGACGCGTGCGTTCGCGAGGATCGGCGGGCTGATCTCCGACCGTCGGATGCGTGCGATCAGGGGAGCGGAAAGCATAGCGGCCGAACGGATTCAGTCGATCTTTGATGATGTCGACGTCGTCATCACGCCAGGTACCGCAATGGGCCCTTCGCGCATCGGGGCATACCAGCGGCGCGGAGCGATACCCACGTTGGCGTTGGTGGCGGCACGCGTGCCGTTCCAGGCGATGTTCAATGTGACGGGCCAGCCGGCAGCGGTGGTGCCGTGGGATTCTGATGGCAACGGCGTGCCGACGTCAATCCAGCTGGTGGGCAGGCCGTTCGACGAGGCGACGTTGCTCTCGCTGGGCGCGCAGATCGAGCAGGCGAGGCCGTGGGCGCATCGCCGCCCGCCGGTGTCATGACTCGTCGATGATCCGCCACGCGGCGAGTTTGTCTTCGTAGCGCATGGTCTGCGCAGGGCTGGTCGACGGCAACCGTCGGTATTGAAAATCGGGCATGACCCGGACCAATCGGTTGAAGTTCTTCTCTGCTGCGGCCCCGTTGAAGAACACCCGGGTGATACTCGGATGCCGATTGAAAAATCGTTGGAAGTCGTTGGCCACCATGCTGTCTGGCTCTACGGCGGAATCCAGGCTGCCGATGCGACGGCATGACCGCAGCACATCCCACACCGCGATGCCATGTGCCGTCAGCGTCGCGGTACGCACGTCATACAGTGCTGAGGCGTCGAACCCGTAGATCTCGCCGGTGATCCTCCAGAACGCGTTCCGCGGATTGGCGTAATACTGCTGCGAAGCTAGCGACATCACGCTCGGCATATTGCCGAGAATCAGCGTGTGGGCCCCGTCGGCGATGATCGGCGGCAACCCATGAAGCAGCTCGGAGGTCACGTATCCGAATATCGCACCTTGTTCGCGGTATACGTTGTGGCCGTGGCCGAAGAGTTCGATCTCGAAGCGTCCGGGCTGCTCGACGGCCTCGAGGGCAAGGCACGCGACGAGCGCGCCGAACTGATCCCGTGGCTGCTCGAGCGCGGCATCACCGTCGAGCAGATTCGGGGTGCCTATGCGCCCGCGTTGCTGGGCGCGCGCAAGATCCTCGGCGACGACGGCACCTACGTCTCGGCGCGCGAGGCCAGCGAGAAGACCGGCATCGACCTCGACCTGCTTCAACGCATCCAGCGGGCCATGGGGCTGCCGCGGGTCGACGATCCCGACGCGGCCGTACACCTGCGTGCCGACGCCGAAGCCGCGGCATTCGCGCAGAAGTTCCTCGAACTCGGCATCGACCCCGATCAACTTGTTCAGGTGAGCCGGATACTCAACGAAGGGTTGTCACGTGCCGCCGAAGTGATGCGAAACGCCGCGTTGGTTTCGGTCCTCAATCCCTCCGCCACGGAGTTGGACATCGCCAAGAACTCCGAAGCGTTCTTGAGCCAGGCCGCCCCGATGCTCGGGCCGATGATCCAGGAAATCCTCCGATTGCATTTGCGCCACCTGTTGGAAACGGAAGCCGTCAACGCGACCGAACGGGCCGAGGGCCAGCGCCTTCCCGGCGCCCGGCTGGTCACCATCGCCTTCGCCGATCTCGTCGGCTTCACGCGGCTCGGCGAAGCAGTGCCGCCCGAAGAGCTCGAGCAATTGGCGCACCGGTTGGCCGACCTCGCCCGCGACGTGGCCGTCCCGCCCGTGCGGTTCATCAAGACCATCGGCGACGAAGTGATGTTGGTCAGTTCGGATCCAGTGGCGCTTCTTGACGCGGTGTTGGATCTGGTCGACGCCACCGACGGCGACGACGACTTCCCCCGCCTGCGCGTCGGAGTCGCCACCGGCATGGCGGTGAGCCGGGCCGGCGACTGGTTCGGCAGTCCGGTGAACCTCGCCAGCCGTGTCACGGGGGCAGCGCGGCCGGGTTCGATTTTGGTCTCGGAATCGGCACGCGAGGCAATCGGGGATGACGACCGGTTCACGTGGTCCTTTGCCGGCGCGCGTCACCTGAAAGGCATCAAGTCAGAGGTCAAGCTGTTCCGCGCGCGTCGAGCTTCAACCGAAAGCGACTGATCTCCGAGGAAGTTATCCCCAGACGCGAATTCATCCACAGGCTGGGCGTGACGACGGCGCCTGGTCGCATGATCGAACTAGTGTTCGAGACATGAGTACGGGTGCGGTATCGGATCGCGAGGACATCCTCGCGGTCGTCGCGCGCTGGGAACAGGCCCAAGCCGAGTTGGCAGGCCTGTCCTTTAGCGCGCTGACCTGACCCGAAGCTAGCCGTCCAAGGTCGGCTGGAGAAGGGAAATCGCCGCCAACCCGCGGTCGATCACAAACTGATTCACCAGCTCACCTTGCAAAGCACGCCGACCGAATTGGGCGCCAACACCTGGCCCAAGGTGCTCTCCGAAGCGCTGCTTATCTCCCCGGGCGAGGCCAAACGACGCCTCAAGCAAGCTGAATTGTTGGGGCCGCGCACCGCGTTGACCGGTGAAGCATTGCCGCCGCAGCTGCCCAATGTGGCCGCCGCGCAGGAACGCGGCGAGGTCGGTCCGAACACCTGCGGATTATCGAGAAGTTCTTCGACGAGTTGCCGAGCCGCATCGACTCCCAGACCCGCGAGTTGGCCGAGGCCGATCTGGCCCGTATCGCGACCGGGTTGGGGCCGACGCAATTTCGCGCGGCCGCCGACCGGTTGGCGCTGCTACTCAACCAGGACGGCGAGGAACCCGATGACGCCGAGCGCGCCCGCCGCCGCTATCTGATGATCGACAAGCAGGACATCGATGGGATGAGCCGCATTCATGGCCTGCTCGACCCGGAAGCCCGTGCCACCATCGATGCGGTGTTCGCCAAGCTGGCCGCACCGGGGATGTGCAAACCCGACGACGAATCACCCTGCGTGGACCGCGAACCCAGCGAC
>DASRJA010000015.1:0-8117 GCA_035649695.1 Mycobacterium sp.
AGAAGACGGCTACTGCAACATCGTTGGCCGCATCAAGGACATGGTGATCCGCGGCGGGGAGAACATCTACCCCCGCGAGGTTGAGGAGTTCCTCTACACCCATCCCGACATCGAGGATGCCCAGGTGATCGGCGTCCCCGACGAGAAGTACGGCGAGGAGATCTGCGCGTGGATCCAGATGAAGGCGGGCAGGCCCGCGCTGGACGACGCCGCTGTGAAGGCATTCGCAACCGGCAAGCTGGCGCACTACAAGATCCCGCGCTACGTACACGTCGTCGACGACTTCCCGATGACGGTCACCGGTAAGGTGCGCAAGGTCGAGATGCGCGAGGAGACGGTGAAGCTGCTCGGCCTCTAATTTCCGCCGAAACGGTATTCCAGCAGGAAAAGTGCGAGTAGAGACCTGCCGGAATACAGTTTCGCGGGCTTGTCGGTGGTCGCGACCAGGATGCGGCCATGGGGGAGATTTTTATCGGCAGTGAGGCTGTCGCCAACAGCGACGTGACGCGACATGAGCTTCAGCGGTGGTATCGACCGCTCTATCCAAACGTTCATCTGGCGCGAGGTAACGATGTGTCGCTTCGAGATAGGACCGTCGGCGGGTGGCTGTGGTCGAAGCGCAACGGCGTTGTCACTGGCGTGGCCGCGTCGGCCTTGCATGGTGCGGAATGGGTGGACGACGACGTCGCGATTGAACTGCTCTGGAATTGCACTCGGCCGCCCGACGGCATCGTCGTCCGCAATGAGCGCGTCAGCGACGATGAACTGACATGGGTGGCGGGGCTTCCGGTGACGACGCCCGCGCGTACGGCGTTCGATTTGGGCAGATATCTCAAGCGCGGCCAGGCGATCGCGCGCCTCGACGCCCTAATGCGTGCGGCGCCGTTCTCCGTCGAGGACGTCATGTTGCTCACCAAGCGATACAAGGGCGCGCGAGGCGTCGCGAAACTGAAGGCGGTGCTGCCGCTCGTCGACGGTGGCGCTGCCTCGCCGCAGGAGACGCGCTTGCGGTTGCTGTTCATCGACGCTGGTTTGCCCAGACCCACGACGCAGATACCCGTCTACGACGAGTGCGGTCGGTTTGTGCGGTTCCTCGACATGGGTTGGGAGGACTTCATGGTCGGTGCTGAGTACGACGGCGACCAACACCGGACGAGCCGACCGCAGTACGTCAAGGACCAGCGGGTGTGGCCGAAGCTCCGACAACTGGGTTGGCATGTCGTACGCGCTATCAAGGAGGACCGTGACGACGACCTCGTCAGGCAGGCCTGGGATGCGATGGCGTCGCGGGGTTGGCGTCCCAATTGAGAATGCCGAAACGGTATTCCAGCAGGGAAAGTGCGAGTAGTGGCCTGCCGGAATACAGTTTCGGCGAAAACTAGGCCAGCAGCGGGCTTAGCCGCTTTGCGCACTCGGTCAGTGCCGGTACTTGCTTGCCCAGCAACAGATCCTGGTCGGCGCGACCCGACATACCCAACGCAGCGACCAGCCCGCCGGACGGCGCCCTGACCGGCACCGCGACGCACGCACAGTCCTCGCGAAGCTCGCCGGTCTGCGTTGCGAAACCCTGCTGCCGCACGTCGTCGAGCCGCGCCAGCAGCTCCTGGCTGACCGGAACCAACCCGGCGAGATCCTGCTTCTCGGCCAGCAGCAGCCGGCCAACGGCAGAGCGATGCAGATTCCTGTTCAGCTCCGCCTCGTCGACTGGCGGCGGAAACTCGCTGTCGAGATCCGCGGCCCGCATCGCGGTGTTGGTGAAGTAGTACAGGTGCACGCCGAAGCGCACCGACAGGCGCAGTTCGGCGAGCACCTCGCGGGCCGCCGTGCATACCGTCGGCGCGACCGCCGCATCGATCAGCACGCCCATCCGATTTCCGAGCGAGAAACCGGACAGGTCCGGCAGGCGGACGATATACCCATCAGCCACAAGCAGATTCAATAGCCGATACGCGGTCGCCGACGGCATCGACAGGTTCTCCGCGATCTCCTTTGCCGTCACACCGACGCCTGCCCGCGCCACCTCCTCCAGCACTCGCAGCGCGCTCTGCACCGCCTTCGGCTGCCGCCCCGACAGCGTGCCGTCCGCCGGGCTCATCGCCGCACCATCCACGGGTTGTAGTCCGCCAACAGATCACCCTCGACGGTCTCGTCAAACACCCCGACTCGCTCGGTCAATCCGGGCACCCGCCGCAGCCGAAACGCGTACAGCGCGAAGCCCGCCGCGAGTAGTCCGGCATACACCGCGGTCGCGATCCACACCGGCGACTCCAATGTCAATGCGGCCCAAAGGATTATCGCGATCATCAGTACCGCTGTCGTCACACCGATCACCAGAGGCAGCCTGGTCAGCTCGCCGATACGACGCAGGAACACCGGTGTTGCCAGGCACACCAACAGGTACGCGCCGACATATCCATGGGCCGAGACCGCGAGCAGGCCGATCAGCACTTCCCGGCTGGAACCGGTCACCCACAGGTAGGCCAGCGGCACCACCACGATGACTGGCATCGCGAGCAGGAGCGCGACATGCGGTGTGTGAAAACGGCGATTGGTGCTGCCGACGGCCTCGGGCACGACACCCTCGCGTCCCATGGCGAACAGGGTGCGCGACAGGGCGGTCGTGGAACCGATGATGCAGGCGAACCATGACGCCGTGATGCCGAGCTCCATTGCGATGGACAATGCCGTTGAGCCTGCGCCTGCGCTGGCGGGCAGCGTCAGCACGATCGGGACGGAACCGATTCCTGCCCTGATGGTTTGGGCCGACTGCATGGCCGCGGCGAAGACGTAGAGCACGCCGACCGCTAGCGGGGTCCACCGGATCGCGCGCGGCACAGTGACGAACGGCCTACGGGCCTCGCGTGCGACCGTCCCCGCACTCTCGAAGCCGACGAAGGAGCTGATCGCCAGCAACAGCGCGAAGCCGAGCGCCGAGTGAGGCTGCTCGACGGGCACGTCGGGCGGCGCGCGGCCACCCGCGATGGAGCCGCCGAATGCGATGACCAACACCGCCGCCGCGACCACGATCGCGAATACCTCTACGGTCAACGAGATTCGGGCGGATAGCCGGATTCCCCTGAGCATCAGCGTCAGCGCGACCGCGCCGACGACCAGAGCAAGCACGGTGATCGTCACCGCACCACTCGGCACACCGAGGCGGGACAGCAGTGCCGCAAGGTAATTCGCCGCTCCGACAGAACTGGCCATCGCCGCCGCGGCGTATCCGATCACCAGCGACCACCCGGCGGCGATCCCGGCCCCCGGACCAAGGCCCTTGACCGTGTAACTGTAGAGCCCGCTGACTGCGACCATCCGCGTGGCGAACTGGCCGACGCAATACCCGACCGCGGCCATCAGTAGCGCCGTGACGACGAAGACACCGAGAGTCCAGCCGCCGGCCGCCGGGATCACCAATGCAGGCAGCGTGACCATGACCGCCGACGGCGCGACCGCAGACACCGACTGACCCAAGACCTGCGCGAACGACAACTGTCCTCGCCGCAAGCCGGAGACCGGTGAGCTGCTTCTGATCGGCCGCACGTAGCCCATCCTCCCGCGTCGACCGCCTTCTGCACGTTAACTTTGCGGATCGTCAAATGAGAATCACGATCACACCCCGACGCCTAACCGCTGGATAATGCGCGCCAACAGGGACAAACCGCCGTCTGGAATGAGAATCGGACCGATTATGGAATGAGAATGTGAATTCGTCGAATTCCCATTCGAAATTAGTAGTGACTTCACTCACATCGCGGCGTTACTTTTGCCCGCATGACTATTGCCGCCGAAGCAACGAGGCTCGATCCGCGCGTCGTCGAATTCGTGTCGACGCCCAAGCAGTGCTACGTCGACGGGCAGTGGGTCGACGCGCTCTCGGGTCGCCGCTTCGAGACGGTCGACCCCGCCACCGAAGCGGTGATCACCACGGTGCCGCACAGCGGAGCCGAGGACGTCGAGGCGGCTGTGCGGGCAGCGCGGCGCGCATTCGACGACGGGCCATGGCCGTCGCTCACCCCAGCCGAGCGGCAGCGCCTGATCTGGCGCATCGGCGAGGGCATCCTCGCCCGCGCCGACCAGTTCGCGCAGCTGGAAACCCTCGACAACGGAAAGTCGGTGGCGGTCGCACGCGCCGTCGACGTCACGTGGGCCGCCGAGATCTTCCTGTACTACGCGGGCTGGGCCACCAAGATCGAGGGCCGCACAATCCCGGTGTCGGTGCCGTGGGCACCGGGCGCCCGGTTCCACGCCTTCACCCTGCGCGAGCCGGTCGGCGTATGCGCGCAGATCATCCCCTGGAACTTCCCGCTGGTGATGGCGGCCTTCAAGGTCGCGCCCGCACTCGCATGCGGCAACACCGTGATCCTCAAGCCGGCCGAACAGACGCCGCTCACCGCGCTGCTGCTGGCCGAGGTCATCGCCGAGGCCGGCGTCCCGGACGGAGTTGTCAACGTGCTCACCGGATTCGGCGACATCGGCGCGGCGCTGTCGGCGCATCCCGATGTCGACAAGGTCGCGTTCACCGGTTCGACCGAGGTCGGCCGCAAGATCGTCAACGCCGCATCTGGCAACCTCAAGAAGGTCTCACTGGAACTCGGCGGCAAGAGCCCGCAGGTCGTCTTTGCCGACGCCGACCTGGATGCGGCGATCCCCGGCGCGGCCAGCGGCTTCCTGTTCAACCACGGCCAGACCTGCACGGCGGGCACCCGGCTTCTTGTCGAGGACCGTATCTTCGACGAGTTCACCGAGGGGGTGGCCGACCTCGCGCGGGCGCAGAAGATCGGCCCGGGCCTGGACCCGACCAACGACATCGGCCCGCTGGTCTCGCGCGAGCAGCTGACAAAGGTCACCGGCTACCTCGACGCAGGCATCTGCGACGGCGCCCGCGCCTTGGCCGGCGGCGGCCGCCACGGCGACACCGGGTTCTACGTCCAGCCGAGCCTGCTCGTCGACGTGCGACCCGACTTCAGCGTGTACCGCGAGGAGATTTTCGGGCCGGTCGCCGTCGCGATCCCTTTCAACCGCGAGCAAGGTGTGCGCGCCGCTGCCAACGACACCCCGTACGGGCTGGCGGCCAGCGTGTGGACCCGCGACGTGTCGACGGCCCACGAGGTCGCCGCTCAGATCAAGGCGGGCACGGTGTGGATCAATTGCCATAACGCATTCGATACCGCCCTTCCGTTCGGTGGCTACAAACAATCCGGCTGGGGCCGCGAACTCGGCGAGGGCGCCATCGCCGAATACACCCAAACGAAGGCCGTCAATATGGCCCTCTGACAGAAATCCCCGTCAAATGAGAATTCGCTGCAGAGCCATTCTCATTTCAGCTTCGGCAAGCTTCACGACGCCGCAACCCAAAACCCATTCCCCAGACGAAAGCCTGATTGCCATGACAACCGATGCCCTCGCGTCCGGACCCCAGGTCCGCGACCGCGAACCCCACCGCCTCGCAGGCCGGCTCGGCCCGGCCGCGATCGTCTTCATGGTCGTGGCGGCCGCCGCGCCACTCACCGTCGTCGCAGGGACATTCCCGATCGGGATCGCCGCCGGCAATGGCGCCGCCTACCCGGCGTCGTATCTGGTGTGCACCGTAATCCTGATCCTCTTCGCGGTCGGTTTCACCGCGATGGCCAGGCATGTGCCGGGCGCCGGCGCCTTTTACACCTACGTCGGTCACGGGCTGGGCAGACACATGGGGCTTGGCGCCGCCTTCCTCGCCCTGCTGTCGTATACCGCGGTGCAGGGCGGGGTCTACGGCTATGTGGGCGCGGCGATCAACGACCTCGTCACATCGCACGGTGGCCCGTCGGTCCCGTGGTACGTCTACGGGCTGGCGATGATGGCCGTGGTTGCGACCCTTGGCTACCGGCACATCGAACTATCCGGCAAGGTGCTCGGCGTTCTGCTGATCTGCGAGGTCGGCATCGTGATGGTGATCAACCTCGCGGTCATCGGCCACGGCGGAGACGGTGGAATGTCCACGGCCGCTTTTGATCCCGGCAAGTTCTTCACCGGTGCGCCGGGTATCGCGCTGATCTTCGCGCTGGCCGGCTACATCGGTTTCGAGGCCACCGCCGTCTTCCGCGACGAGGCACGCGACCCTGCGCGGACCATTCCACGCGCGACCTATCTCGCCCTTCTGCTCATCGGCGGCTTCTACGCGCTATCGAGTTGGGCGCTGGTCAGTGCGTGGGGCGATGAGGGCGCGGTGGCGATGGCCACCCACAACCCCGAGGGCATGTTGACAGAGACCGCCACCCGCTACGTCGGCACCGTCGCTGGCGACCTCGTCCAGATCTTCTTGATCACGAGCCTCTTCGCCGCCTTGCTGTCCTTCCACAATGTGCTTGCGCGCTATGTCTTTTCGCTCGGCAACACCGCCGCCCTGCCGTCGAGCTGCGGCCGCAGCCACGCCAGGCACGCCTCGCCGCACATCGCCTCGGCGGTGCAGACCGTCTCGGCGCTAGTCCTCGTCATCGCGTCGGCGCTGGCCGGTCTCGATCCAGTCACTCAGGTGTTCGCCTGGTTCGTGGGGATCTCCTCGGTCGGCATCATCGCGCTGATGACACTGACGTCCGTCGCGGTCGTCGTGTACTTCCGCCGCAGCAGGGTCGACACCAGAACCTGGCACACCCTCGTCGCCCCGGGCCTCGGATTGGCCGGCCTCGCAGTCCTGCTCGTGATGACCGCCATCAACCTGCCGCTGCTCGTCGGCGGTTCGAGCACAACGGCCGCCGTGATCGGCGTGCTGCTGGTCGGCACCTTCGCAGGCGGCGCCGTGCTCGCGACGCTGCGCCCTCGCGCCGGCCGCCCGTCAACAGAAAAGGAGTACTCCCGATGAGCACCGCCACCATCGAGACCGTCGACCAAACCGCCTCTGCGGCACCGGATCATCCGTTGACGCCGTTGACCGCCGACGAGATCCGCGCTGTGCGCCGCATTGTCGACGCGCACAGGCTACTCGGTGAGAGCGTTCGGTTCGTCTACACCGCGCTCGACGAGCCACACAAGGAAACCGTGCTGGCCTTCTCGCCGGGCGATCCGATCGAGCGCCGTGCCCGAGTCCTGCTGCTGGACAGGGCAACCGGTCTCGGCACCGACGTCGTGGTGTCGATCACCGGTGACCGCGTTGTGACACAGCAGTCGATCGACGCTGGAAGTGAGGGCCACGTTCCGATCCTCGACCAGGAGTTCGAGGACATCGAGGCGTTTCTGCTCGAGAGCTCCGAATGGCTGGACGCGATGCACAAGCGCAACCTCAACCCGACTGACGTGCGCGCCGTTCCGCTGTCGGCAGGCGTGTTCGGACACGAGGATGAGGTGGGCCGGCGCGTGGTCCGTGTGCTTGCCTTCTACCAGTACGACAAAGCCGACCTGCCGTGGGCGCACCCGATCGACGGGGTGGTGGCCTACGTCGACCTCACTGCGCGCCGGGTGACCAAGGTGATCGACGAACTCGACCTCGCGGTGCCTGCCGAACGAGGGGAGTGGGACGCCGAACCGCACGCCGTACCTGCTCGCACCGACCTCAAGCCGATCGAGATCACCCAACCGGAAGGTCCGAGCTTCTCCGTCGACGGTAACCAGATCACCTGGGCGGATTGGACATTCAGGTTCGGCTTCGACATCCGCGAAGGTCTGACGCTGCATCAGATCGCGATCGGCGGGCGGCCGGTGGTCTACCGCGCGTCGATCGCCGAGATGGTGGTGCCGTACGCCGACCCGTCACCGGTGCGCTACTGGCAGAACTACTTCGATCAGGGCGAGTACCTGTTCGGCCGCTACACCAACTCGCTTGAGTTGGGCTGCGACTGCCTAGGCGAGATCAAGTATTTCGACGTGACGATCGCCGACGAGCAGGGCGAGCCGAAGGTGCTGAAGAATGCGATCTGCCTGCACGAGGAGGACTACGGCGTGTTGTGGAAGCACACCGACATGTTCAACGGCATGGCCGAGACCCGGCGCTCCCGACGACTCGTCATCTCGTTCTTCTTGACCATCGGCAACTACGACTACGGGTTCTACTGGTACCTGTACCTCGACGGCACGATCCAGCTCGAGGCGAAGGCGACCGGAATCGTGTTCACGTCGGCGTACCGCGGACCCGACGGGTTCGCCAC
>DASRJA010000016.1:0-5056 GCA_035649695.1 Mycobacterium sp.
AACGGCCTGACTCAACAGAAAAGGATTCAACTATGTCCGCCTCAACCTTGAAGATCGGCTGGATCGGTGCCGGCCGCATGGGAGCGCAGCTCGTTACCCGGCTCCTCGACGCCGGGTACGACGTCACGGTGTACAACCGCACCGCCTCCAAGGCCCAGCACCTAGCCGACCGCGGAGCCGGAATTGTCAGCCGCCCAGTCGATCTCGCCGACCGCGATTTGGTGTTCAGCATGGTGTCCTCGTCCAAGGACCTCGAGCAGGTCATGCTCGGCGAGGGTGGCCTGCTCACGGGAGCCGCGTCGCCGCGCGTGATCGCCGACGTGTCAACGGTGTCCGCTGACGCGAGCGCTCTCATCCGCGAGGCCGCGAACTCGCGCGGTTCCGATTTTCTCGCTACACCGGTCAGCGGCAACCCGAAGGTGATCGCCGCGGGCAAGTTGACCGTGGCGGTGTCGGGGCCCCGCGAGGTGTTCGAATCGATCGAGCCGGTGCTGAACGTGTTTGGCCGCAGCGTCACCTACGTCGGTGAGGGCGAAGTGGCGCGACTGGTGAAGATCGCACACAACCTCATGCTCGGCGTGGTGACCCAGTGCCTTGCCGAGATCACCGTGCTCGTGGAGAAGGGCGGCGTCAGCCGCGCCGACTTCCTCGCCTTTCTCAACGACTCGGTGATGGGATCGGTATTCACCCAGTACAAGTCGCCCGCGTTTGTCAACCTCGACTTCACCCCGACCTTTACGATGCAGCTGTTACAGAAGGATTTCGACCTGGGTCTCGAGGCTGCCAATCAGCTCAAGTCGCCGATGCCGATCGCGTCGGCTACGCGCCAGATCGTCGCTGCCGCAGTTGGATCCGGTCGTGGCGACGACGAGGACTTCGCCACTCTGCTGCTGGAGGTTGCCCGCGGCGCCGGGATCGCGTTGACGCCGGAGAACGTCTCGGTGGACGACGGCCTCACGCCGGTGCGGTCATGACGGATCTGTTGGCCCCGCCGGTCACCGCGCGCCCACTGGGCGCGCCCGGTCACATGGGTGTGGACTACGAAGAGCGGGTCGACTTCGCCCGGTTGCGCGACTACCGGATCGGACGGGCGAAGGCGGCGTTGGAGGCCAGCGGCTGCGGCGCGTTCTTGTTGTTCGACTTCTACAACATCCGTTACACCACGCAGACGTGGATCGGTGGTGCCCTCGGCGACAAGATGATCCGCTACTGTCTGCTGACACGCGACGGCAAACCGATCCTGTGGGATTTCGGTTCCGCGGTGCGGCACCACAAGCTGTACTCGCCGTGGCTGCCGCAGGAGAACTGGCGGCCCGGGTTTCTGGGGTTCCGTGGCGCGGTGGCTCCCGACGCGGGGTTGATGCGCGATGCCGTCTCCGAGATCAAGGGCATTCTCGCCGATGCGGGTGTGGCTGGCGCGCCGGTGGGACTGGACATCGTCGAGCCGCCGTTCCTGTTCGAGATGCAGCGCCAGGGGCTGACCGTCGTCGATGCCCAGCAGAGCATGCTGGACGCCCGGGTGATCAAGTCCGCCGACGAGATCATGCTGCTCAACCAGGCGGCCGCCATGGTGGATGGTGTCTACCAAGACATCGTCGAAGTGCTCAAACCCGGTGTGCGCGAGAACGAGATCGTCGCGCTGGCCAACAAGCGGCTGTACGAGATGGGGTCGGACCAGGTCGAGGCCGTCAACGCGATATCGGGTGAGCGGTGCAACCCGCACCCGCACAATTTCACCGACCGCATCATCCGGCCGGGCGATCAGGCGTTCTTCGACATCATCCACTCGTACAACGGCTATCGGACCTGCTACTACCGCACGTTCGGGGTCGGCAGCGCCACGCAGAGCCAGCGCGACGCCTACAAGCAGGCCCGGGAGTGGATGGACACCTCGATCGCGGCGATTCGGCCCGGTGTCGGCTCGGACCAGATCGCTCGATTGCTTCCCAAGGCAACCGATTTCGGCTTCGAGAACGAGATGGCGGCGTTCGGGCTGCAGTTCGCGCACGGCCTCGGGCTGGGCCTTCATGAGCGGCCGATCATCTCGCGGCTGAACTCGCTGGAGAACCCGATCGAGCTCAAGGCCGGCATGGTGTTCGCGATGGAGACCTACGCGCCCGCCTCCGACGGCTTCTCGGCGGCACGGATCGAGGAGGAGGTCGTGGTCACCGACGACGGTCCAGTGATCCTGACCAAGTTCCCGGCGCAGGAGTTGTTTGTCGCCAACGAGTACTGAACAGATACAAATCAGCCCGGCGCGATGCGGCGCCGGTCTGTTTTGTGTCGTGGCTCAGGCCTTTTAGGCCTTCCACACCGTCTTGAGGTTGCAGAACTCCCGGATGCCCGCGCTGGCCAGCTCTCGCCCGTAGCCCGACGCCTTTACCCCGCCGAACGGCAGCTCGGGGTAGGACACCGTCATACCGTTGAGGAACACGGCACCGGCGTCAAGATGATCAATGAACCAATCCTGTTCTGCTGCATCGGTGCTCCACACCGCAGAGCTCAAGCCGAACGTCGTCTGGTTGGCGACGCGCACCGCTTCCTCGCGATCGGCGACCTTGTAAACGGAGGCCACCGGGCCGAATGTCTCCTCCATCACCACCCGCATGTCCTCGGTGAGGCCGACGAGCACGGTGGGGGAATAGAACCACCCCGGTCGCTGCGGCGTCGAACCTCCGGTGAGAACCTTCGCGCCCTTGGCGACAGCGTCGTCAACGAGTTCGGCGATCTCGTCGCGTCCCGATTCGGTGGCAAGCGGCCCGACGTCCGTGGCCTCATCCATCGGGTCGCCTACCACCAAAGCGCTCATCTTGTCGACGAACAGGCGCACGAACGCGTCGTAGACGTCGGCGTGCACGATGAATCTCTTTCCGGCGATGCAGGATTGGCCGTTGTTGGAGACGCGGGCCTTCACGGCCACGGTGGACGCGGTGTCCAGATCCGCGGACGGCATCACGATGAACGGGTCAGATCCACCAAGTTCAAGGACCGCCTTCTTGATCTCCCGGCCCGCCGAGGACGCCACCGAGCGGCCTGCCGGCTCCGAGCCGGTGAGCGTGACCGCCTTGACCCGTTCGTCTTCAATCACCGCGGCCACCTCCGCCGAGCCGATCAGCAGCGTGCGAAAGCAGCCGGGCGGGAATCCTCCCTTGTCGAAGAGCTCGTCGAGGTACAGCGCGGAGTGCGGCACATTGGACGCGTGCTTGAGCAGGCCGGTGTTACCCGCCATCAATGCGGGTGCCGCGAACCGGATGACTTGCCACAGCGGGTAATTCCACGGCATCACGGCCAGCACGACACCGAGCGGCTGCCACACCGAGCCGGCCTGCGACGCGGCGACGGCCGACGGGTCGGCCAGCAGTTCGTCGGCAAGGAACGACTCGGCGTGCGCGGCATAGAAGCGCATGTTCTTCGCGCACTTGAGCACCTCTGCGCGGGCCTGGCCGATGGGCTTCCCCATCTCGAGGGTGATCATGTGGGCGGCACGTTCGACATCGGCCTCGAGGATGTCGGCGGTGGCGTTCATCCACTCCGCACGCTGGGCGAAGGTGGTGTCGTGCAACGCAACTGCGGCCTCGGTCGCCTGGGCGATCCGGCGCTCCACCTCGGCGCTGTCGTGGGTTTGGAAGGTCTCGACGGTTTCGCCGGTGGTCGGATTGACGGTTGCGATGGCCATGTGCGCGATCCCTGATTCGACGGAGCGTTCTGCACTGATTGGATCCTATTTCGGGTCAATGCTCGGCAAAACAGCGGACAATGGCCAGTCTAGCCGACCGATTGGATGCAATCAACGGTCACGCGAAGACCTCCGGGTGGCGTGCGAGCTGCAGCCTCGTGCGCCGGATGTGCCCGAACAGCACCCGCTCCGCCTCATCGGAATCGCTGTCGCGGATCGCGGCGACGAGCATGTGGTGCTCGTCGTGCAGGATGCGGTTGCTTTCCCCGTCGAGAAGGCGTGTGTATGCCCGGCGGTAATGCTGGGTGGTGTTCCACAGCCGCTCGACGGTTGGGCCAAGGAACGTCGTTTCCGCACCGGCATAACTGCCGAGGTGAAACTCGCGGTCGAGTACGAGAAACCGCTCGACATCCCGGCTTTGACGCATCTCCTCGACGAGATCGGCGAGCCGCTCGATCTGCTCCGCGGTGAGGTGGGGCAGGCTGTAACGCAACAGCAGGGGTTCGATGCGCTCGCGCACTTGGTACAGCTCAACGCACTCGTCGAGGCTGAGGCGCGCGATCCAAGCGCCGGCGTTGGCCACGGTCGTGACGAGGCCCTCAGATTCCAGGATGCGCAGCGCTTCCCGCACCGGAACTCGGCTCGCGCCGTACTGCACCGCGAGTTCCTCCTGGCGCAGCCGCGTGCCCGGCGGGTGCGCCCCCCGCAGGATCGCATCGCGCAGCTCGTCGGCGACCCGCGCGCCGGTGATCCCGTCGCGCACAGGGGATTGCGCCATCACCGCCTCCGATCCGTTACCGACTCACTGCGCCGGGTGGTTCGGGTTCCACAGCAGCACCTCGGCGTCTTTCTCGTAGGCCTTGCCGTCCGGGAAGCTCACCAGCTCGAACTGCATGCCCCACGGGCTGAGAAAGTACACCCATCGCTGGCCTTCGCTCGCGTTGCGACTGGCCGTCGGTTCGCCGAGCACACGGATGCCCTCGGAGTGCAGGTATTCCACGGCAGCGTCGAGATTGTCGACATAAAAGGCAAGGTGGTGGCCACCGATGTCGCTGTTGCGCGGAATGGGGGCCTGCCCATCGGCCGGCTGATACTCGAAGACTTCGAAATTCGTTCCGGTGCCGCAGCGATAGAACCGCAGCTCGCGCATGATCGTGCGCGGGTGAACGTTGAGGTGGTCGCGCATCCAGTCGTCGTGATGCTCGAACGGGCCCAGCGTGTAGACGTGCCTGCAGCCGAGCACTCGCACGAAGAAGTCGTGCGCCTCGTCCAGGTCGGGCACCGTGAATCCGATGTGATCGGTGCCTACGAGCCCCGGTAACGCCATTGCCCTGTCCTCCTCAAGTGGATCCAATAACAGCGATAGTAGCCCGAACACCA
>DASRJA010000017.1:0-2362 GCA_035649695.1 Mycobacterium sp.
ACCCCCCGGACCCGCGCCACCTGGCGCGCCGCGGCCGCGGCGGCCACCGCCGCCTCCCGCAGGCGGCACGGCGCCGTACCGCCAGATCAGCTTGCCCGTGTCCGCGTCGAGGGCCACCACCCCGGTCGACGTCGACGCGTACATCACCCCGTCCACGACGATCGGCGTCTGCTCGGCCCCGACGCCCTCGAACGTCCAGGCCGCCACCAGCTTCGAGACGTTCGACGCATCGATCTGCTTCAGCTTCGAGTACTTCGTCCCCGCGAAGTCGCCGGCATAGCGCGGCCAGTCGCCGTCGGTGAAGGCGCGCACGGCGGTCTTCTGTTGCGCGTTCAGGTGTGCGTACACCGCGAGCACGATACCGACGGCCCCAACGCACAGAGAGACACCTCGAATCCGCATCAGCCGATCCTTTCGCTCGTCAACTACTTGGCGTTCTTCTGATCGAAGAAGATGTGCTTGATGTCCTGCTCGTTCTCGCAGATGTTCTCGATGATCTCGCTGTCGGGGATCAGCTCGAACGGCACGGTGGCGCTCCACGGTCTGGTATACGCCTTGGGATCGTCGAACGTAAACTCGATCTCGAGGTGACCGACGTCCTTCCGCCGGAAGCGCTCGGTCACCTTCATCTCCTCGCTCCTCGGATGCCCGCCATCGTCGAGCCACGCCTTGTCGTTGAAGCCAAGGGTGTTGACGACGAAGGTGTCACCGTCCCAGCGGCCGAGCGAGTAGCCGAACCAGGTCGGCGCCCGTTCCTCGGGGAAGTCGCGGCCGTCGGTGAAGATCTGCCGGAAGTCGGTGAAGTTCTCGAAGAGGATGATCGTGAGACCCGGTGTCTGCACGACCTTCCAGGGGTAGTTCGGCACCAGCATCGCGGTAGGCACCGTGTGCGGCAGGCAGAATCCGGCTGGACGGTCGCGCCCCTGGTTCTCCTGCCGCTCCTTGAAGAGCGCCGCCGCCCACGGCGTGAACGGCGCGGTCACGCCGGCGCGCTGCGAGATGTTGGAGAGGAAGCGTCCGTCGACGGCATTCCACAACCCACTGAGGTCTGGCTTGCCGTCGGCGGTGCGCGGCGCCGGCGCCGTGAGATTGGGCTTGCCGTCGGCCGTCCGCGGAATCTTCGGGTCGCGATGCTTGAGGTACTGCGCAGCAGTGACCGCCGGCAGCATCATCACCATCGCGACGACCGCGAAGCGAGCGCTCCTACTACCCACGAAGCTCCTATCCATTGGGAACCCACCTCCGCCAAGGCTACGGTGGGCAAGCAATCCGAGCGACCTATTTCATCAGCTCCTTGACCCGGTCACTCGTGGCATCAGCCCAGATCTGATAACCGGCAAGGTTCGGGTGCAGGGCGTCGGGCATGATCTCGGGTGTCAACCGGCCATCGGGCGCGAGGAACTTGTCGCCGATATCCATGTAGAACACCTGACGGTTGTCGGCCAGCTTGGCCAGCATGCCGTTGATCTCCTTGATGGCTGGGCGCAATGGACTGGTCGGCTCCACCGCCCTCGGGAAGATGCCGAGAATCAGGATCTTGGCCTGCGGCTGCCGCTTCTTGAACTCCTCGACGATCAGCCGGTCACCTTCCGCGATGTCGGCGTTCGGGTTGCGGTTGATGTTGTTGGTGCCGAGCATGAGGATGATGAGCTTCGCCTTGAAGCCCTCGAGCTCGCCGTTCTGCATCCGCCAGAGGACGCCCTGCGTGGTGTCGCCGCCGATGCCGAAGTTGGCGGCCTTCAGCGGCTCGAAGTATTTGTTCCACACCTCGAGCCCGCGATTGCGCCAGCCATCGGTAATCGAATCGCCGACGAAGAGCAGGTCGATGTTGCCTGCCTTGGCTACCTCGAGAAAGCCCTGATGCCGCGCGGCGTTGCGGGTGTTCTCGAACGGCACGGTGGCCGGCGCCGCCGGTCCGCCGCGGCCGCCAGGGAGGGCCGCGCCCTGCGGCGCACCCTGCGGGGCTGCCGGCGCCGTCTGCTGCCCCTGCGGGGCTGCAGGAGCCGTCTGCTGAGCACTCGCCACCGTGGCGATGCACGAGCCCGTCACCGTGGCGATGCACCCGCCCGCCACCAGCCACCCGATGACCTGTCGAGATATCAGTCGGCGCATCTCTGTTTCTCCTTGCTGTGCTTCATCTGAACGGGACGGCGAAAGATTACTCCAGGGGCGGCAGAAAGCGCACACGGCCTCTGCGGTCCCGGATCCGGGCCCGGAATCCGCCCATCACGACGACGCATCGACACGCAGACCGACTCGCGGGCACTCCGCATTTGACGGGCGGCGCAGTGTGTGTTATTTTTGTCGCACGTTGATGCGAGACAAATAACACATGAGCAAATCCCTTCACACCGCGTTGGCC
>DASRJA010000018.1:0-6420 GCA_035649695.1 Mycobacterium sp.
GCACCGGCGTTGACACCTGTCAAGTTTGGTGGGCTACGCGTCTCAATACGAGGGCCGCGACGCACACGATCGCCGTGCCCAGCAGCAGCGCACCCACGGTGTCAGTGAAGTAGTGGTAAGTCACGGCCTGTCCCACCATGCCAAGCAGGCACCAACCGACCGCGACGAGCACCGCCCACAGCGCTGCGCCCGCCACCAGCACGACCATTCCCATCACAACGACCACCGTCGCTGTATGTCCGCTTGGATAAGCCAAGGCGCCGCTGCTCCGACGGTCGAACAACGGCTTCATCAGCCGTACGAGCCCCATCGCAAGCAGCGGGCACACCGCCGTCGCGATCGCCAATCGCCACTGCCGTCGGTACAGCGAGACGGCCAGAGTCGCCGCAACAATCAGCACCAGAACCCACGAGTCGGTGAAGAACAGCAGCCGGTGCGCAGGGCTATGCCCGTAGCGATGGAACCAATCGTCCAACGCCGTCGAGCCGTTTCGCACCGCCCAACCCAGCAGCACCATGCCCGTCAGCGCGACTGGCGGCCAGGGGCGGATCAGGCGATACCTCGCACGTACGCCGCCTGACCGAGGTGCTGCGCGGAATCATCGATGATGCTGACCAACCGCACGCTAGCCGTGACGGGCGGATTCCAGTTCGTGTCGACGACGCGGTTCAGCTCCTCGGCCGACACCGAGGCGATGTATTCCAGCGTCACCTTGTGCACCGCGTGGTAGTAGCCGGCGAGTAGATCGGCCGGCGCGCGAACCTTTCCCACGTCTTCGGCGGTGTGGCCATACCCATGCGCATCACGCGGCAGGTCCAGCCCGAACCGGTCGACCCAACCTTCGCGTGTCCACACCTGTTCGATGCCCGCGATATCGCAGAGCTGGGCGTCGTGCTGGCGGGCGCTGTGCCAGATCAACCACGAAATGCTATTGGCGGAGGCAGTGGGCTGGAAGAACGAGATTTCGTCCGTCAATCCGTCGGTCAAGTCCTCGACGTGCTCGATGAGCCGGGTGAACGAGTCACGCAGTAATTCTCGGACCGCCGCCGCATCAGAGTCAGCCATGCCTTGACGCTACCCGCGGACGATGACGCCCCTTGGCTGGCCTGCTCGGCGTCAGCTAGCCGGGGCGCCGGGCGGCACAATCTTCGGCACACCTGGGGTACCGAGCTGTCCGGCCAGCCACGGCAGTGCCTTCTCGAACTGGGCTCCGGCGTTCACAAAGTTGTGCCCGCCAATCTGCGGCACCACCGCGCACTCGATGCCGTAAATGCTGACCAGCTCGCACATGTAGTTCGCGACTGCGGTCGGATCGGTCGCATTGGTTTTGGCGTCCGGCTCCGGTGGCAATTCGGCGCCGACGTTCGACGAGCCGTCTCGGTAGACGGTCGGGTTTTCCGTCGAGACGCCGAACCACCCCGATACGCCTGTGTAAGGCCCGTGCCTTTCCATGATCGTTCTCGGATCGAAGTCGGCCCACGCCGCGGTATCACCGCCGAACAGTCGCGCAACGGTCTGTTCGGGCGTGCCCGCGTACGGTCCCTTCTGGCCGTCGATGTCGACAAAGGTGCTGAATATCTCGGGGTACTTCACCGCCAACGTAACCGCGCACGTGCCGCCTGCCGACCATCCGGCGATTCCCCAGTTCGCCGGGTCCCGGCTCACTCCGAAGTTCGAGATCACAAACGGCACAACGTCTTTGGTGATGTGATCGGCAGCATTCCCACGCAAGCCGTTGACGCATTCGGTGTCGTTGCTGAACGTCCCGCTCGCGTCGGCGAAGACCACAACCGGTGCGTTACCGCCGTGCGCGGCGGCAAAATCGTCGAGCGTCTTTCGTGCGTGTCCCCCCACCAGCCAGTCGTTTGGATGCCCGAACTCGGCGTGAATCATCACCACCGCCGGCAACCGGGGCGGCGGATTGCTGGCGTACCAGGCAGGCGGCAGGTACAGCAACTCCTTGCGGTGTTAGAACCCCGACGCGTCGTCGGGAATGTCAACCGACACCATGGTGCCCTTGCTGGGCGCCGCACCCGTGCGCTGCATTTCGGAAACACCGGCTTGGTCGGTCTGATTGGACAGCGGGGCGCCGAGGTTTTGCAACAGGTTTGCCGAGACAAGCGTGCCGGGGTCAGAACCGCCGAAGTCGCCGGGCAGCTTTGCGCCGGCGACGTCGATGCGGTTCGACTGACCCGGTGCGTTCTGGCACCCCACAGCTGCCGCCGTGGCGAGTAGCGCCACGCAGATCACCCGGTTGAGCCGCCTCAGCCGTCGCGCCATGGCTAGCCGCCCGCTGTGGCGCCATGGAATACGGCCTCCACGTTATTGCCGTCCGGGTCGCGGACGAATGCGCCGAAGTAGCCGGGGTGATACTCCGGCCACAACCGCGGCGCGTGCAGGGACTCAGCGCCCAGTGCAAGCGCAGAGTCGTAGAAAGCCTTTACGGCGCCGATGTTATCCGCCCGGAAAGCAACATGAATTTCCCGGTTTGGGCCCGTTTCCCTACACTCTGCGATCCAGAAGTCGGGTTTGCCATCTCGGCCGTAGCCTATAGCCACCTCATAGTCCATCTGCCGCGTGTAGCCGAGCACGCCGAGCACGCGGTCATAGAACTCTTTTGATTTGCTGAAGTCACTACAGTTAATTCCAAAGTGGTCGATCACCGGTACATCCTGGCATGGTTTCTCTTGAGCAACTCTTCGGTACATTCAGTTGATGGCGTATGAGTTAGTCATCCGTAACGGCACCGTAATTGACGGTCTCGGCCGCGAGCCCTACGTCGGCAACGTCGCGGTCTCCGGCGGCGCCATTGCCGCCGTCGGCGTCGTGGACGGTACCGGACAACGCGAGATCGACGCGACCGGGCTGCTCGTCACCCCCGGGTTCATCGACCTACATACTCATTATGACGGGCAGGCCATCTGGTCGGACCGCATGACGCCGTCGTCGGCGCACGGGGTGACGACCGCGGTGATGGGCAACTGCGGCGTGGGGTTTGCGCCATGTCGCCGCGAGGACCACGAGGTGCTCGTCGACGTGATGGCGGGTGTCGAGGACATCCCCGGCGTGGTCATGGTCGACGGCCTGCCGTGGGATTGGGAGACGTTCCCCGAGTACCTGGACGCGTTGGACTCACGACGTCGGGATATCGATGTGGCGGCGTACCTGCCGCACTCGCCGCTGCGGGTATACGTGATGGGCCAGCGCGGCGCTGACCGCGAGCCGGCGACCGACGAGGACTTGAAACGGATGCGGGCGTTGGCCAAGGAGGCGGTCGAGGTCGGGGCGCTAGGATTCGCGTCGTCGCGGTTCTCATTTCACAAGACCGCCAGCGGCGAGCTAATTCCCACCTACAACGCTGCACAGGCGGAGATCGACGCGATCGCCTCCGGTGTCAAGGACGGCGGCGGCGGACTGATTCAATTCGTGCCCGACATTGCGGCGGGCGGTTATGCCAATGTGCTGCAGCAGGTTTTCGAGGCGGCCCAGGACAACGGGCTGCCTGTGACGTTCACGTTGGCGACGGGCAATACAGGCGATCCGATCTGGCCCGACGCGATCACGCTGATCGAGAAGTACAACTCGGTTGGCGACCCGGACACCGCGATCACGGCTCAAATGTTCCCTCGCCCAATTGGTTTGGTCATCGGTCTGGAGCTGACAGGCAACCCATTCGTGTTCTACCCGAGCTACCGGGAGATCGCGGATCTGCCGCTGGCGGAGCGCGTGGCCGAAATGCGCAAACCCGAAGTGCGCGAACGCATCCTCGCCGACAAGCCCGCTGACGGTGGCCATCCGCTGCTGTATCTGGCACAGGCATGGGACTGGATTTTCCCGCTGACCGATGACCCGAAGTACGAGCCGGACGCGTCGACCTCGATCGCGGCCAGGGCCCGGGCCCGCGGCGTCAGCCCCATGGAGGAGGCCTACGACCGGCTGCTCGACGACGACGGCCACGCCATGTTGCTGGTCGCGATGGCCAACTTCGAGAACAACTCGCTCGACACGGTCGGGGAATTGATCCGTCGAGATGACGTCGTTCTCGGTCTCGGCGACGGCGGCGCTCACTACGGAATGATTTGCGACGCAAGCTATCCGACGTTCCTGCTGGCGCACTGGGCTCGCGACCGGCAGAAGCAGCGGCTCAGCGTCCCTGATGCGATTCGGATGATGACGTCGGTGCCCGCGCGTGTCGCCGGCCTCGCTGACCGCGGCCGAATCGCGGTGGGCTACAAGGCCGATCTCAACGTCATCGACCATGCGGCGTTGCGGCTGCACAAGCCGGTCATCACCCACGATCTGCCTGCCGGCGGGCGTCGCCTGGACCAGACCGCAGACGGCTACCGGGCGACGATCGTGTCGGGCGAGATCATCGCCGAAAACGGTGTGCCCACCGCGGCGCGTCCCGGACGCCTTGTGCGCGGCCGTCAACCCGCACCGGCGTAAGCCCATGGGGCCGTCATGAGTGTCAAGGTGGATCTCGACCAATTGGCCGACGCGCTGGCCGATTTCACGTTCGCCTATCTGATCACGGTCGGCGACGACTACCGCGCGCACACCGTGGCGGTCGGGCCGGTGTTCGCGGACGGTGTGATCGACGTTGGTTCCATCGGCGACAGCACGCGCCGAAACGTCACTCAGCACGACGGCGTCACGCTGGTCTGGCCGCCGCGTGAACCGGGGGGTTACACGTTGATCGTTGACGGCCTCGGCAGGCCCACCGATGCCGGGCTGACTGTCGAGCCAACCCGCGCGGTGCTGCATCGTCCCGCCGCGCCCGGGGCTGCCACAAAGCCCGGCTGTCTACACGACTGCGTGCCGCTCGAAAGCTAGATGCCGCGGCGAGTGTGGGCTTGTGTCACGCTCCGCGCGAAAATGCGTGCGGGTAACCCACGTTCGGCAGGCCGCTACGACAAAGGCCCGGTCCCACAAGGGACCGGGCCTCGTCGTTGGCGACTTTAGAAGTCCATGCCGCCCATGCCGCCGGTCGGGTCGACCGCACCAGCGGGCGCCTTCTCCGGCTTGTCGGCGACGACCGCCTCGGTGGTCAGGAACAGCGCCGCGATGGACGCCGCGTTCTGCAGCGCCGAACGCGTCACCTTGACCGGGTCGGCCACGCCTGCCTTGAGCAGGTCCTCGTACACGCCGGTCTGAGCGTTCAGGCCGGTGCCGGCAGCCGAGTTGCGGACCTTCTCGGCGACAACGCCCGGCTCCAGGCCGGAGTTGAAGGCGATCTGCTTCAGCGGAGCCTCGAGCGCCACCCTGACGATGTTCGCACCGGTGGCCTCGTCGCCCTCGAGGTTGAGGTCGTCAAGCGCGGGAGCGGCCTGCAGCAGAGCGACACCGCCACCGCTGACGATGCCCTCCTCGACGGCGGCCTTCGCGTTGCGAACTGCGTCCTCGATGCGGTGCTTGCGCTCCTTGAGCTCCACCTCGGTGGCAGCGCCGGCCTTGATCACCGCAACACCGCCGGCCAGCTTGGCCAGGCGCTCCTGCAGCTTCTCGCGGTCGTAGTCGGAGTCGCTGTTCTCGATCTCGCTGCGGATCTGGGCCACCCGGCCGGCGATGGCGTCGGAGTCACCGGCGCCCTCGACGATGGTGGTCTCATCCTTGGTCACCACGACCTTGCGGGCCTGGCCGAGCAGCGACACGTCGGCGGTCTCGAGGGACAACCCGACCTCTTCGCTGACGACCTGGCCACCGGTGAGGATCGCGATGTCCTGCAGCATCGCCTTGCGGCGGTCACCGAAGCCCGGGGCCTTGACGGCGACGGACTTGAAGGTGCCGCGGATCTTGTTGACGACCAGGGTGGACAGCGCCTCGCCCTCGACGTCCTCGGCGATGATCAGCAGCGGCTTGCCGGACTGAATGACCTTCTCCAGCAGCGGCAGCAGATCCTTGACCGTCGACACCTTCGACGAGACGAGCAGGATGTACGGATCCTCGAGGACCGCTTCCTGACGCTCGGCGTCGGTGACGAAGTAACCCGAGATGTAGCCCTTGTCGAAGCGCATGCCCTCGGTGAGCTCGAGCTGCAGGCCGAAGGTGTTGGACTCCTCGACGGTGATGACACCCTCGTTGCCAACCTTGTCCATGGCCTCGGCGATCAACTCGCCGATCTGGGTGTCCGCGGCCGAGATCGCGGCGGTGGCAGCGATCTGCTCCTTGGTCTCGACCTCCTTGGCCGACTTCAGCAGCGTCTCGGTGATCTTCTCGACGGCCTTCTCGATGCCGCGCTTCAGGCCGAGCGGGTTGGCACCCGCCGCGACGTTACGCAGACCCTCGCGCACGAGCGCCTGGGCCAGCACGGTGGCGGTGGTGGTGCCGTCGCCCGCGACATCGTCGGTCTTCTTGGCGACTTCCTTGACCAGCTCAGCGCCGATCTTCTCGTACGGGTCCTCCAGCTCGATCTCCTTGGCG
>DASRJA010000019.1:0-5612 GCA_035649695.1 Mycobacterium sp.
TCGCCCATTGATCTGACGGTTTCAGACTGCGGTCGAGCGGCTGCCTGGTGGCAGGAAGATTCGTCATCCTCGCCGCAACCGGATGTGCGGCGAGGATGACGAGAGTCGGCGCTGTGCCGTCAGTGGTGGTTCGGACCGTCGTCTGCGCCGCCGCCGTGGCGGTTGTGGCCCGCGGGGTCGTCGGCGCCCTGTGAGTGCCGGATGTGGCCGGCGGGGTCGTCGGCGCCGTGCTTGGCGCTTGCCACGCCCGCGGTGCCGAGGGCGCCCGCGACGGCGAGACCGGCAATGAGAAGAGCAGCGATACGAGTACGCATGGTGTGTTCCTTTCGTATGAACGATGTGAAACAACCCTGGCAAGGTGATGGTCGAAATCGCCAGTGGACCTTCGTCGTGCGACCAAGGTCGTAAGACCAAGGTCCAACTGCAGGTCCGGCGGTTCGTGCCAGGCGGCATCACGGCGGAACTATCGTGGGCTCGTGCTGGACCGATGCACCACACGCTGGCGCCGGCAACGGCCTCGTCGGCGCCAGCGTGTGGGAAACGCAGCTGCCCCGCCTCGCATTCATGCTGCGGTTGCACGGTTCGTCGTCGGTAGCCTGGCGGCCATCGCCGTCATCATCGTTGGTGGCTTCTTTGTGCTGCGCAGCGTCGCGATCGCCGAGGCCACTGGTGACACGCGCGAGCGTGTCCGCTCCGAGGGACGTCTCGTCGAGGCAGCCGGACTGAGCGACGGAATCCTGCGCGGCGAGCCCGAGGCGATCCGCCGTCTCGACGACCTCGTCACCAGCCAGGTGCTCACCGACTCGATCGTGCGTGTGAAGCTGTGGACAGAAGACGGCACGATTCTGTACTCCGACGAGCCCGCGCTGATCGGTACGCGCTTCGCGCTTGGTAATGAGGAGCGTGCGTTGTTCGCCAGCGGTGACGCTGACGCCCATCTCAGCGACCTCAACCAGCCCGAGAACCGCTACGAACGCCCGCAAGGCAAGCTGCTCGAGGCCTACACAACCGTTCACACGCCCGACGGCACTGCGCTGATGTTTGAGATTTACCAGCGCTTCAGTTCGGTCAGTGCGAGCGGAGCGCGGCTGCTCGCTGCGCTCGCGCCGCCACTGATGGGCGGTGTGGTGGTCTTGCTCCTGTTTCAGGTGCCGCTGGCGTGGACGTTGGCGCGGCGATTGCAGCGTGGCCACCATGAGCGGGAGGAGTTGCTGGCAAACGCGGTCGAAGCGTCGACGCAAGAGCGCCGGCGAATCGCTTCTGGCCTGCACGACGGCGTGGTTCAGGATCTGGCGGGAGTGGCTTTCGGGTTGGCCCCGCTGACCGCCGCGGCCCAGCGACGTGGCGCTGATGCCGAGGCTGAGGTGCTGCGCGCGGCCACGGCGACCCTGCGCCAGGGCGTGCGTGATCTGCGGACCCTGCTGCTGGAAATTCACCCGCCCAATCTCGAGGCAGCAGGTTTGCGGGTCGCGTTGAGCGATCTGCTGAGTCCGCTCCAGGCAAGCGGAATCGCGACGACACTGAAGGTGGATGAGATGCAGCAACCGGAAGCATCCGTTGGCCATGGCCAAGCGGCGGGCGGCGACGCTGCGGGTTCGGCCCCTGCCGACGCACTCGTTTACCGCGTGGCGCGTGAGGCCATCCGCAACGCTCAGACTCATGCTCACCCATCGGCGGTTAGCGTTTCGGTCATGCGTGAGCCCGGCCGCACCCGCCTCGTGGTGACCGACGACGGTTCAGGCTTCGCGCTTCAGGAGCGCCAGCGACGCGGCAGCGAGGGCCACCTCGGCCTGAGCCTGCTGCAGGACATCGTCGCTCAGGCCAATGGAACGCTGGATGTGCGTTCGGTGCCCGGCGCCGGGACGACGGTGACGTTGGAGCTTCCGGCCTGATGATTCGTGTGCTGCTCGCCGACGACCACGGGGTGATCCGCGACGGCCTGGGCCGGCTGATATCGGCGCTTGACGGGGTCACCCTCGTCGGCGTGGCCGCCGATGGCGCCCAGGCCGTCGAACAACACGCGCGGCTGCTACCTGACGTCGTACTGATGGACCTCGACATGCGGGTCATGGATGGGATTGAGGCGACCAAGCGCATCATGGCCGAGCGTCCACAGACCGCGGTGGTGGTACTGACCGCGTTTTCTGACCGCCCACGAATCATCGGCGCGCTGGACGCTGGGGCGTCTGGATACCTGCTCAAGGATGTGGATGCCGAGGAGGTCGGCGAGGCCATCCGCGCGGCGGCGCGCGGAGAGTCCCCACTCGACCCGCGTGTCGCGCGTACCGTACTTGACGCCAAGCCGGCGTCGGGTCCTCTCAACCGCCTCTCGCCGCGCGAGCGCCAGGTGCTCGAGTTGCTCGTCGAGGGTCTGCCCAACAAGCTCATCGCACGACGCCTGCTGATCACCGAGAAAACCGTGAAAGCACACCTGACGCAGATCTTCCGGCAACTCGATGTGACCGACCGCACGCAAGCCGCGCTGTGGGCCGCTCGCCACGGCGTCGGGAGCGACCCGAATACCGCAGGCACACGCGATTCTCAGCCGTAGCGGCCGCACCATCGGATGCGCGGGCGGGCCTGGTCGCGGTCGCCCGCAAAGCCACCGGGAAAGCTGCTCGGGCGCTTGATTTGGAACCGAGCAACCGCGTCGAACTAGGCTTCCTGCTCATCGCCGGCGTCGCCGCGTTCCTCATCCTGGCGACCGGACAGATCCACCTCATCTTCGGCATCGCGCTGCTGGCCTGGTTCGGCTTCTACCTATACAAACTGTCCCGCGGCGACGTCGAAGAACCCGACCTGATCGGCGCGGCCGCCGCGCTCGGCGAGCTGCCCAACCGCGCCCGACGGGTCACCGTCGTCGCGATGTTCGTCGTCGCGGCCGCGATCATCCTCGCGTGCGCAAAACCGTTCGCTAACAGCCTCATCGACGCCGGCACCCAACTCGGCATCGACAAGTTCCTGTTGGTGCAATGGCCCCACTCGCCTCGGAGGCACCCAAATTCATCATCGCGATCATCTTCGCCGCCGGACGCCTCATCCTCTGCGGCATCTACGCCGCCATCGCGCTGCCCGCCCTTATCGTCAACCGCCAGCACATCCTGCCCGCCCTCAGCGCGCCGTTCGCCCCGAGCACCACGCGCCACGGCCGGCACCCTCATCCAGCAGCAAGCCCGGGCCACTGAGGGTGTCTCGAGTCTGGCCGGTCGAGCTCGCCGCGAAGAGAGCCGACGATGTCTTCAAAATCGGCTTGGCCCTTCGTAATTCAGCGTTCTCCAGCCTCAAGCGTTTCAACTCAGCGGGCTCTTCGGTCGTAATTCCGGGACGCGCCGCCATCAACCTGGGCCTGGCGCATGGAAGTAGCCCGGCGCGCACTACTTCCTCGGAGCGGCACTCGCCCGATGGTGACAATCAATGCGTTCCTGGGACGTAATGCTCTGTCGCATTCGCGATGTCGATCATTCCGTCCGGATCGACCGAAACACCAACCCGTACTCCTCGAGTGCGACTACGGCGCTGTCGGTCGCCGCGACGGCGTCCACCCGGATCGCTGCGGCAGGACTACGGCTCTTTACCAACGCGTCGATGTCGCGCCAAATGGTTTGGCTGAGTTGTCGTCCAGACCGGTGATCGACCAGCAGGGCCGCACTGACGAGCCCGTCGGTTTCGGTCAGCCAGGGCACCGCTGTGTCTTCATATCCGGCGATCGCCTCGTCGAGTGCGGCCGGATTCGTCTGATAGACGGTGTGGCGCACGCCGGCTCCGCCCTTTTCTCGCCCCACCCGAGTCACGCTCGCCCTCCGAAAGCGTTCGACCGAGGCGGTACCGAGCGCAAGACGGATCGCTTCGTCGCGGACACCGGCCTCTACGCGTTCGCTTTCTCGCATGGCGTCGTGTGAGACCCAGAACGACTCGAGGACCGCGACGGCCAGGTCGGGAGATACCTGCAGCGACATTCCTTTCGCGCCAGGTTCTGACTCAAGGCGCGATCGGCCATCAGAAGCGAGGTATGCGACGGCGTCGTCAATCCGTTCAGGGTCGGCGGTTATCAGCGTGTACCGAACATGCATCTGTGGCTCCTTCACTCGAACGACCGCGGGGACTGTGCCGCCATGAGGACGGCAAGCGTGCGTTCGGCCGCCTGCTTCGAGGACGCCGGATTCTGGCCGGTGACAAGGCGCCCGTCCACCACCACGTGCGAACTCCAGGGCTGCCCCTGATCGAAGTCCGCTCCCTCCTCGCGCAGTCGGGTCTCCAGTAGCCACTTGGCACGGTCGGCCAGACCCGCTTGGCGCTCTTCCTCATTCGTGAAGGCGGTCAGCCGTCGGCCGGCGAACAGCCAGGTGCCGTCCTCGCGGCGGCCCGCCAGCAGTCCGGCCGGCCCGTGGCATACCGCAGCGACGACTCGTCCCGTATCGAACAGATCGGCCAGAATTCGGCCGAGAGGTCGACAGTCCGGCAGATCTTCCATCGGCCCGTGGCCGCCCGGAATGAAGACGGCGTCGTAGTTGCCCAGGTTGTCGGCGGCGTGCTCCACCGACATTGGGGCGGCGAGCTCGTCCTCCAGCGATTCCAAATAGCGACGAAGCTCGGCGGCGCGTTCTTCGCCGCCAGCGCGATCGGGCGCCAGGCTGACCTGATCGACGGTCGGCCGGACACCACCCGGAGTGGCGATGTCGACGTCGACCTCGGCGTGGCGGAAGGTGCGGTGGGGTTCGACGAATTCTTCGGCCCAGAATCCAGTGGGATGGCGGGTGCCGTCAGACAACGTCCAGTGATCGCTGCCGGAGAGCACGATCAGTATTCGAGCCATGGAGTACCTCCTTGATGATCCGACCGTCTTCGTCGACATGCTGCCGCTGACGCTGCCTGCGGTCTTGGACACACAGGTGCGAAAACTGTCGGCCTCGCTAGACCTGAGGGCCTTTTGCAGCGGTCTCGATCTGCCAGAACAGGTGGTCCATCGACTCTTACTAACCACAGGTTGGTGCGCCGCAACGCAGAAGCGGGCATTGTCCGGGAAAGCCGCCGTTCTGTGGAACAGACAGTTGGAGATGATCCGATGAATGCCCACGAGTTTTATCGCGACGTCGCCGAGCGCGCCATGCTGTCGAAGGGGGAGGCAGCCGATCTGACCCGCACGGTGCTCGAGGCCTTGGCGATGCGAGTCAGCGCCGGAGAGGTACGGCACCTGATCCGACAGCTCCCCGAGGAGCTTGCCGACTCAGTGCGATGGAAAACCAAAGGTCCGGAGCGATTCGACCTGGATGACCTGATTATGCGCGTCAGCAGCCGCACTGGGCTGACCAAGACCGAGACTTTGACCGGTGTGGAGGCGGTGCTGCTGACCTTGCGGGAGGCGGTTGACTGGAAGGAGTTCCACGACTTCATGTCGCAGCTCCCTGTGGAGTTCACCCGGCTGCTCCCGTCGCCTAATCCGCCACGGGCGGTATAACCGGCTGGATGTGTTCATGGCCGGCGATGACGCGCAGGCCAAAGCGAGCGTGTCTGCGTTCATCAAGAGCCTCGGACTGCGCCTGCAGGACACCGGCGACCTGAGCATGGCGCACGGGCTGGAGGGCGCGGGCCTGCTGTCAGTAGGCGTGGGCCGC
>DASRJA010000020.1:0-24592 GCA_035649695.1 Mycobacterium sp.
ACGATGTCAGGCACCGCGTCCTGCTGCATGAAACCCCAGAACCATTCGCCGAGACGGCCATATCCGACCTGCACCTCGTCGGAGATCGCCAGCCCGCCGAACCCCCGCACCGCCGTATACACCTGCTGTAGGTAGCCTTCCGGCAGCGCCATGCCCCCCGCATTGCCGTACACGCTTTCGCAGATGAACGCCGCGGGCGGTCGGCCGTCAGCCACCAGCCGCGAGATCTGCTGCACTGCTTCGCCCCCGTACTTGACCGCCTCGGCGCCACGGTACTTGCCGCGGAAACTGTTCGGCGATTCAACCGCGTGCACCCAATCCGGGCGGGTGGCAAGCGCATTGGGGTTATCGGCTGTCGATGTGGACACCGCATCCGTGCCGTATGTCCAGCCGTGATACGCCTCCCGTACTGCGACGACATCACGCCGACCCGTCGCGGCCGTCGCGAGCCGAATCGCCAGATCGCTTGCCTCCGAGCCGGAGTTGACCAGAAAGACGGTGTCCAGCGGATCAGGCAGCAGCGCCGCCAGTCGCTCGCTGAACTCGACCACCGCCGCGTAGTTGAACCGCGAATTCGTGTTCAGCTTGCGCAGCTGCCTGGCTGCGGTGTCGGCGATCCGCGGATGGGCGTGGCCAAGCACGGTCACGTTGTTGACCATGTCGAGATACGTGCGGCCGGCGGTCGACATCAAGTAATGCCGGCGCCCTCGCTCGATCTGCGGTGGCTTGCGATAGTAAAACTCTTGTACGGGAGCAAAACTCGCATCCCGCCGCGACAACAGATCGTCTGCAGACACAGCCTCCGCCGCAGGCAGCCCCAGCAGCGGTCGCGGATCGCGGGTGTGCGCCAGCCAGCCCGGCGCGAGCTCGGACGGGACAAACCGAGGTGCCGGCGGCGCCCCGACCGGCCGAACGCCCACCTCCACCCACGCGCCGGCGGGCGCATCGGCAAGCGGGTCGCCCGCTCGCACGCTGCCCGACGTCATGTCCACACCGGTCAATGTCAGCTCGTAGTCGGCTCCTCGCAGCGTCGACCCGTGGATCTCACCGTCCCACGGCGCCACGAGCCCTACAGAAGACGCCGGCCAGATGCTGATGCCGGTCGCGACGACGTCCGGGCTGTCCTGGCTGAGCTTGCGGGTCCGGCTCAGCCGTGGCTGACCGTACTGCGTGACGACGAGCCCGGCGCCGTTTTGCACTGCCGCCCTGGCTAATTCGTCCTCGACGCCCGCCCTCAGTGATCCGTCCGCCTCGAATGCGAAGTCGTAAACGTCCGACGTCGTGGCCAAGTCGAGTGTCACCACCGACGATGGGTCCACGTCGATGAGGGTGCCCGGTACAGGCTCCGGCTGTGTGGCCAGTCCGAGGTCGGCCCGAATCGCCGCGGTCATCACATCAATCGGCACCGAGGTCGCCTGTTCGAACATGCGCCACTCGCCGCCGGATTGATCGGTCAAATAGGGGTTGTCCGGGTCGAGGGTGGCCTGCTGCGCGCCACTGACGATGAGTACCGCGGTGCGCAGCACCAGCAGCGGCCACAACGCGTCCACCTCTGCCGGGGACAGCGGTCGGATCGCGTGAAACGCCCGCACCGCAGGCAGGATCGAGATCGGTTCGCTACCAGGGTGGCCCAGCACCGACGACGCCGTGATCGCCAATTCGGATACCGCCCAGCTGTCGGACAGGTCGCCGAAGTCGATGACGCCGTCGGGGACAGAGCCCCCGGCCGATGGTGAGACCACGACGTTCGCGTCGGTGAGATCCAGATGCACGGCCTGCCGCGGCAGCGCATCGGCGAGTGGCGTGATTCGTCCCCAGGCGTCGCGCGCCGCCGCCTCCAGACGCGCGCGATGCAGCGGGTCGGCCACATACGAAATCAGTTCCGCCACTACGGCGGTGCCGTACCGCAGATCCCATTGCAGCACCCGATCAAGGCCGGGATGACGGAAACCCTCCAGCGCCCGGCTGACCCGGGCGGCCACCTCTCCCAGTCCCGCGATCGCGGTTGGCGACAGGTAACCCCGTTCAATCAGCGTGCCGCCGGACAAGAAGCGCAGCAGCCGAACATAGGCGGTGCCATCCACCAATCCGGCGATGGCCGTGCACTTTTCGCCTGCAAGGTTCGGCAGTGGCACCGCCATGCGCAGCGTCGGCTCGGCCTCAGCGATACGGTCCGCCGCCACGTCCTGCGCCTCGATCTCCGTTGCATTGAACGCGGGATTGGCGATCTTCAACACCCCGACGATTTCGCCGTCGGCACCAGTGACAACGAAATTCTTGTCCTGGTTGCTGCCCAGCGACGTCGCGCGGGCCTGCAGCCCGTAGTGCGTGGCCAGAATTTCCTCGGCCTGTTCCTCACTGACTTGAGGCGCCGGCAGCTCCGGTGCCTCAAGGAAATTGAAGCCGACGGTCACCGGCTGACGAATTGGACGACGGCTTCGGAGAACGCGTCGTTGTCGTCGCCCGCAGCGGTGTGTCCCGCATCGGACAGCTCGACGAACTCGGCGTGTGGCACCTTCTTGAGGAAGTCCTTCACGCCCTCGGGGCTGACCACATCGGACAGCTTGCCCCGAATCAGCAGGATCGGGATCTTCAGATCGATCGCCGCGCGTTCGAGCTTCTCCTCGCGCACGAACGCATCGTCGGATGGCGCCGTCAGAAACTTCGGATCCCAATGCCAGTACCACCGGCCGTCACGTCGGCGCAGGTTCTTCTTCAGGCCCTCCGGGCTGCGCGGCTTGGTCCGGTGCGGCAGATACTCGGCGACCGCGTCTGCGGCCTGTTCCAGCGTCTCGAAGCCATGGACATGGCTGAACATGAAGTCGCGAATCCGGGCGCTGCCGTCCTTCTCGTACCGCGGCACCACGTCGACGAGCACAAGTTTGGTGACCTTCTCCGGGCCCGCGGCGTCGGCGGCGAGGATGCCGGTCATACCGCCCATGCTCGCGCCGATCAAGATCACCGGCCGCCCGATCTGCTCCAGCACAGCCAGCGTGTCGGCGCACAGTGCATCGACCGTGTAGGTGGCATCGGCGGAGCGGTCGCTGTCGCCGTGGCCGCGGCTGTCCAGCGCGATGACGTGGAAACCCTCGTCGGCCAGGATCTGGCCGGTGTTCTTCCAGGAAAAGCGGTTCTGCCCCCCGCCGTGGAGGAGGAGGACGGACGGCCCAGTGGCGGCTGTGGAGTTCCATTCGTCGGCAACCAGGACGAGGTCCTCGGACCCGCGAAACGTAACGGTCTGCGGTTCGCTGCGGGTAGTGCTCATCGACGTCCTCTCGGCCGGCCCCGAACCCAGACGTTACCCAGAGGACAATTTGCGCCCATCTTCGGCCCGGCTGGTGCGACGCATCCCTAGAATTTGCGATCGTGCAGGCAGAATCCGCTAGCGACGCCGACCGCGGCTGCATCATCGACGCCGCCTACGGCTGCCTGTCGGAGCCGCACAGCGGTCCGATTCCGGTTGCCGCGATCCTGCAACGGGCCGGGGTGTCGACTCGGGCCTTCTACCGTCACTTCGAGTCCAAGGATGAGTTGTTCTTGGCGATGCTGCGGCAGGAAAGCGACGTGCTCGCAGGTCGGCTCGACCGCATCGTCGACGAAGCGGGCACTCCCGTCGACCAGCTGAAGGCATGGATCAGCCAGATGTTCGGCTGGATGCACGACGCAGAGATGCGCATGCACCTGACGGTGATCGACTCCGATGAGGTGCGGGCCGCCAAGGGCTATCGGGAGACCCGCGAGCGCCTGCACGCCGATCGCGAGCGCTCGCTGATCGAGATCCTTCGGCGCGGCCGGGACGACGGCTCGTTTCCGCAGGCCGACCCGGACCACGACGCGGTCGCCATCAGCGCCGTCATCAGCCGCGAGATGGCCGACCAGAGGCCGGGGGATGAGCAGCGGCTGCGCCGGTCATTGGCCTGGGTCCTGGAGTTCGCGCTGCGTGCGCTCGGTGCAGAAGGTGCAAGCGCCGACAAGCGATGAATCACGGGCGCCTGGCCGGTCTAACACGGGAGAGCCGACTTGAAGGAGTAGCGATGCCGTCGATCACCCCATGCCTCTGGTTCGACAACAACCTCGAGGAAGCCGCGCAGTTCTACACGTCGATCTTTCCGAACTCGACGATCGAGAAGTTCGAGCGCTACACCGACGCAGGGCCGGGCACGCCCGGCGATGTCGTGTGGGGCGCGTTCGTGCTCGACGGCACCCGGTTCATGGGCATCAACGGCGGACCAGCGTTTCAGTTCAGCGAGGCGGTGTCGTTCATGGTCGAGTGCAAGAACCAGGACGAGGTCGACTACTACTGGGAACGGCTTGTCGACGGGGGCGAAGAGTCGCAATGCGGCTGGCTCACGGACCGATTCGGGGTGAGCTGGCAGGTGACCCCGACCCGGCTGCTCGAGCTGGAAAGTGACCCCGACCCGGCCCGTGCAACTGCGGCGACCAAGGCGATGCACGGGATGCGCAAGATCGTGATTGCCGAGCTGGAGGACGCCGTCCGCGACGCGTAGTAGTAGCTCACCCCGGGGTGGGGTGTCCGATCCGAGCACAAGTTAATGGGCATTCCGCCCGTTATGGAATGCGATACTGGAAGCGCGGCGTTTGCTGCGACGGTTCGCTGGCGCCCATCGTAGGGCATGCATTGACAGTGATGCGATCGGTTATCCGGCAGCAAAAGTGGCGGTCGTCACCACAGTGGGACTTGTGTTGCCCGGCCAGAAATCGGTGATGTACGGTTCTGCGGCGGCCACTCGTGTAACACTCACAACTTGCGCGTACGGGTTGTTCATCGGAGGGATCGGCAGCCTATGGCGGTGAGGAGAACGCGAGGGAGGGCCCGGTAATGGTCGCTTCCAACCTCGTTGCGAAGCCGGTACGCGGTGTCGGCGGCTTCTATGCAATGGCGCTCGACACCTTCGTGGCGATGGTCAAGCCGCCGTTTGCGTGGCGCGAATTCATTTCGCAGTCTTGGTTTGTCGCGCGAGTTTCGATCGTGCCGACGTTGATGCTGACGATTCCGTACACCGTCTTGCTGACGTTCACGTTCAACATCCTGTTGACCGAGTTCGGCGCAGCAGACTTCTCCGGTACGGGCGCGGCCTTAGGCACCGTGCGACAGATCGGCCCGATCGTCACCGTGTTGGTGGTGGCCGGCGCGGGGGCCACTGCGATGTGCGCCGACCTGGGCGCGCGCACCATCCGCGAAGAGCTTGACGCGCTGCGCGTGATGGGCGTCAATCCCATTCAGGCGCTTGTCGTTCCGCGGGTGTTGGCCGCCACGCTGGTGTCGCTGGCGCTGGCGGCGACGGTCATTCTCGTCGGTCTCGCTGGGGCGTATCTGTTCTGCGTCTACATCCAGCATGTGTCGCCCGGTGCCTTCGCGGCGGGCTTGACGCTGATAGTCGGCGCCGCAGACGTCACGATCGCGCTGTTGAAGGCGGCATTGTTCGGACTCTCCGCAGGCATGATCGCCTGCTACAAGGGCATTTCCGTTGGCGGCGGTCCTGCGGGTGTCGGAAACGCGGTCAACGAAACCGTGGTGTTCACGTTCATGGCATTATTCGCGATCAACGTGGTAGCGACCGCCGTCGCCGTGAAGGTGACGATGTGACGATCGCGCGGCCCCACTCCCAGTTCCCGTGGCTGAAAGCCCGATTCCGCAGCGTGGCCGACCCCTGGAACCGGCTCGGCCGACAAACAAAGTTCTACGGCAGGACAGTCCGCTCGATTCACTACGCCTTCACGCATTACCGGGTCGAACTGATCCGGCTGATCGCTCAGATGGGCCTCGGCGCGGGCGCGCTCATCATCATCGGCGGAACGGTCGCGATCGTCGGCTTCTTGACCGTCACCACGGGCGCACTGGTTGCCGTTCAGGGCTACACCGACTTCTCCGAAATCGGTGTCGAAGCCCTGACCGGATTCGCCTCGGCATTCTTCAACGTCCGCCTGATCGCACCCGCAACGACCGCGGTCGCGCTGTCCGCGACGATCGGGGCGGGTGCCACCGCCCAACTCGGTGCCATGCGCATCAACGAGGAGATCGACGCGCTCGAGGTGATGGGAATCCGGTCGGTCGCCTACTTGGCTTCCACGCGGGTCGTCGCGGGTCTGTTGGTCGTCATTCCGCTGTATTGCGTTGGCGTGATCGCGGCGTTCTGGGCGGCGAAGTTCGGCACCACCGTCCTCTACGGTCAGTCAACCGGCGTGTACGACCACTACTTCCGAACGTTTTTGAACCCCACCGACCTGATGTGGTCCCTCATCCAATCCGTCGTGCTCGCGGCGGTGATCATGCTGGTGCATACCTATTACGGGTACACCGCGCGCGGTGGGCCGGCCGGCGTCGGTGAGGCGGTCGGGCGTGCGGTGCGTACGTCGCTGATTCTCGCCGCGTTCGTTCTCGTAATGATGTCGCTGGCCGTCTATGGCCAGTCCGGAAACTTCAACCTGGCCGGGTAGCAGATGGACAGCGACGACAGCGGCCTTCACCCGGGGTGGTACACGCTCATCCTGGTCGTGGTCTTTGCTGTCCTGATCTGGTTGAGCTACGCGCTATTTGCGGGCACCTTGAAGGACGACATGCCGGTTACGTTGACATCGGACCGAGCGGGCTTGGTGATGGAAACCAACGCGAAGGTGAAGCTGCGCGGCGTCCAGGTGGGGCGGGTCTCCGGCATCACCGGTGGGAAAGAACCCGTCGTCCTGAAGCTCGAAATCGACAGGGACCAAATCAAGTACATCCCGGCGAACGTCGAAGCGCAGATCCGCGCCACGACGGTGTTCGGGGCCAAGTTCGTCGATCTGGTGTATCCGGATGATCCGAGCCCGCAGCGGCTGGCGGAGAATCAGGTACTGAAGTCGCGCAACGTCAGCACCGAGGTCAACACGGTGTTCCAGAACGTGGTCTCCGTGCTGAATCAGATCGACACGGCCAAGCTGAACAGCACGCTGGCCGCGCTCGCCGAAGGCGTTCGCGGACAAGGGGAGAAGATTGGCCAGGCGACCACAGACGCCAACCAGGTCCTGCTGCAACTCAATCCGCGTAGCGACACGATTCGGGCCGACTGGCAGGCGCTCAAGGGCTTCAACGACGCGTATAGCGGTGCGGCGCAAGACATTCTGACCGTCTTGAATGCGGCGAGCACGACCAGTCAGACCGTCACCAGTCACACCAAACAGCTGGATGCCCTGCTGCTGGCAACAATTGGATTGTCCAACAGCGGGATCAGCCTGCTGGCACCCAATCAGGCCAATCTGATCAAGGCCATCAATGTCCTCGAGCCCACGACGAACCTGCTGTACAAGTACAACCCGGAATACACCTGTCTGCTGGTGGGCGCGAAAACCCTGCTGGACACCGGAGGTTACGAAGCGCCCGGCGGCAACGGGCGAACACTCGTGCTCGACACCGGCCTGTCGCTCGGGGACGACCCGTACCATTACCCGACCAACCTGCCGGTCATCGGCGCCAAGGGCGGACCGGGCGGCAAACCAGGGTGCGGCTCTCTGCCGGATGTCGCGAAGAATTGGCCGGTGCGCAATCTCGTCACCAACACCGGATTCGGCACCGGCGTGGATTGGCGACCGAACCCCGGCATCGGCTTCCCGGCCTGGGCCAACTACCTGCCCGTCACCCGTGCGGTGCCCGAGCCGCCGAGCATCCGCAACCTCTTCGGCGGACCTGCGCCGGGACCGATCCCATATCCAGGCGCCCCTGCGTACGGAGCGGACCTCTACGCGCCGGACGGCACGCCGTTGTGGCCGGGCCTGCCACCGGCGCCTCCGCCGATGGCGCCACGAGACCCGGGTCCGACACCGGGTTCTGAACCCTTCGTCGTCCCGGCGCCCGCACAGATGCAGCCAACCCCGCTACCGCCTATCCCACTGCCGCGGGAGGCCGCCCCATCGCCCTGATCGTTCGTCGCCACAACCATCAACCATGAGAGGTAACCAGTCATGAGAGAGAACTTGCGAGCCACCGCGGTGCGCCTCGCTGTCTTTCTGGCTGTGTGCCTGCTCGGTGTGTTTGGGCTGTATGCGGTGTTCGGGCAGTTGCGCTTCGGGGAGAAGGCTCACACCTACCAAGCCGCGTTCATCAATGTGACCGGACTCGAGAAGAACGACTTCGTCCGCATCGCAGGTGTCGAGGTCGGCCAGGTGAAAAAGGTTGCGATTCAACCCGATACGACGGCGCTGGTCGAGTTCACCGCCGACGATTCGGTGGTGCTGACCGAGGGCAGCAGGGCCGTCATCCGTTACGACGACCTCATCGGCGGTCGCTATCTGGCGCTGGAGGAGGGTGCAGGCGGCACCAAGAAGCTCAACCCCGGCGACACCATTCCGCTGGCGCGTACGTCACCGGCGCTTGACCTCGATGCGCTGATCGGCGGCTTCCGGCCGCTGTTTCGGGCGCTGGATCCCGATCAGGTCAACGCGCTGTCCGGCCAGTTGATCACCGCCCTGGAGGGCCAAGGCGGGACGATCAACTCGTTCCTGGCCCAGACTGCGGCGCTGACAACCACGCTCGCGGACCGTGATCAGCTGATCGGGCAGGTCATCGTCAACCTGAACACCGTGCTCGGATCGCTGGGTGACCAAAGCGACCAATTCGCAAAGGCCGTCGACGCGCTCTCCGAATTGGTCAAGGGGCTTGAATCGCGCAAGCAGGACATCAGCAACGGCTTGGCCTACACAAACGCCGCCGCGGGAAGCATCACCGACCTGTTGTCACAGGCCCGTCCACCCTTTGCGAAGACGATCCACGAGACCGACCGTGCAGCGGGGATCGTGGTGGCCGATCACGATTATTTCGACAACCTCCTCAACACCCTGCCAGACGCGTATCAAGCGCTTGCGCGGCAAGGCATTTACGGTGACTTCTTCAGCTTCTATCTGTGCGACATCGTGCTGAAGCTGAACGGCAAGGGGGGCCAGCCGGTGTACGTCAAGGTCGCGGGCCAGAGCACCGGGAGGTGCGCGCCGAGGTGAAGCCTTTCTCTGACCGCAATCTGTTCATCATCGGTGCCATCGGGCTCGGCATCACCGTCGCCATCATCTTGGGTGCGATCAACTACGACAAGCTGCCGTTCCTCAACCAGGGCAAGGAGTATTCGGCCTACTTCGCCGAGGCGGGCGGACTGATGGACGATGCCGCCGTACAGGTTTCGGGTTTCCAGGTGGGCAAGGTCGAGTCGATCGAGCTCGACGGTCCGCGGGTGCTGATCAAGTTCACCGTCGACAAGAACATCCGGCTTGGCAACCGGACCGAGGCGGCCATCAAGACCAAGGGTCTGCTCGGCAACAAGATCCTCGAGGTCACCTCGCGCGGCGACGGTCGCCAGGAAGGCACAATTCCGTTGGACCGCACCACGTCGCCGTATCAGCTGCCGGACGCACTCGGTGAGTTGGCGACCACGATCAGCGGTCTGAACACCAACCAGTTGTCGGATTCGCTGCGGGTGCTGGCGACAACGTTCGCCGACACCCCGCCCGAGTTGAAGATCGCGGTCGAGGGGGTGGCCCGGTTCTCGGACACGCTCAACGAGCGCGACGCCCAGCTGCGCGGCCTGCTGACCAACGCGGATAAGGCCACAACGGTTCTGGCCGAGCGCAGCAATCAGGTGGTCAGTCTGATCGGTAATACCAACTCGCTGCTGGTGGAGCTCCAAAGCCAAAGCGCCGCACTGGATCAGATCTCGGGAAACATCTCCGCGCTCAGTCAGCAGCTGCAGGGATTTATCGCGGAGAACCGCGACACGATGAGGCCCGCGCTCGACAAGCTCAACGGCGTGTTGACGATGCTGGACAATCGCAAGGAACGCCTGCAGAGGTCGATCAAACTGCTCACTCAGTACTCGATGTCGCTTGGCGAATCGGTGGCGTCCGGGCCCTTCTTCAAGACCTATGTCGCGAATCTGCTGCCGGGACAGTTCGTTCAGCCGTTCATCGACGCCGCGTTCTCCGACCTCGGTCTGGATCCCAATACGCTGCTGCCGTCGGAACGTACCGACCCGCAGATCGGCCAGCCGGGGACACCGGCATTGCCGGTGCCCTATCCGCGCACCGGGCAGGGCGGCGAACCGCATCTGACATTGCCCGACGCGATTACCGGCAATCCCGGCGATCAGGGGTGCGGTCCGCCTGGCTTGCCGCTGCCCGGCCCGACGGGCTGCTACCCCTACCGCGAGCCGCTCCCAGCGCCGCCGCCCGGTGGTCCGCCGCCAGGTCCTCCCGCGTTGGCGCCACCCGGGCTGGACTCCACACCACAGCCGACGCCGAGCCCCGTCATGGTGCCCGCGCCTGGGGAGGCTGGACCATGAACCGTATTCGCAAGAGCTGGGTTGCGGTCGCCCTTGTCGTGCTGCTGGTCGCCGGAGTGGCCGTGCTGTTCCGCACGAGCGACACCATCAACCGCACGAATGTCGTTGCGTACTTCGAGAACAGCAATGGCGTCTACGTCGGCGACGACGTGCGCATCCTTGGCGTGAACGTCGGCAGGATCACCGAAATCCAGCCGCAACCCGAGCGGGTCAAGGTCTCGTTCTGGTACGACAGCAAGTACAAGGTGCCTGCCGACGCCAAAGCGGCGATCCTGTCGCCGACACTGGTCACCGCGCGTGCCATCCAACTCACGCCTGTCTACACCACCGGGCCGGTGATGCCCGATGACGCGGTGATCCCGCAAGAGCGGACCGCGGTCCCGGTCGAATGGGACCAAGTGCGTGCGCAATTGGAGAAGCTGGCCCACACGCTGCAGCCGACCGAGCCCGGCGGAGTCGCCCCGCTGGGTTCGCTCATCAACACCACCGCCGACAATCTGCGCGGCCAGGGTGCCAGCATCCGCGACACCGTCATCAAGCTGTCGCAAGCGTTTTCGGCGCTCGGTGATCACAGCACGGACATCTTCTCGACCATCAAGAACCTGGCCATTCTGGTATCGGCGCTTCAGGACAGCACCAACCTGATGCGTCAGCTCAATCAGAACCTGGCGTCGGTTACCGGCCTGCTCGCGGACAACCCCAACGAAGTCGGCGACGCGGTAAGGGACCTCAACGCCGCGGTGGGAGAGGTCCAGACGTTCGTGGCCGATAACCGCGAAGCGCTGGGCACCACGTCGGACAAGTTGGCCGGGGTGACCCAGGCGTTGACCGACAGCCTCGACGACGTCAAGCAATTCCTGCACGTGGCGCCCAACACGTTGCAGAACTACGTCAACATCTGGCAACCCGCCCAGGGCGCGATAAGCAGCGTGCCGATGATCAACAACTTCGCCAATCCGATTTCCTTTCTATGCGGCGCTATTCAGGCGGCGTCACGGCTGGGCGCAGAGGAGTCGGCGAAGCTGTGCGTGCAATACCTGGCGCCGATCATCAAGAATCGCCAATACAACTTCCTGCCCGTCGCGCAGAACGTCTTCGTCGGTGCTACGACACGGCCGAATGAGCTCACCTACAGCGAGGACTGGATGCGGCCGGATTACATTCCGCCGCAACCGACTCCGGGTGCCGGGCCACCTGCCGCAACCTCGCCTGAGGCAGCACCACCGCCTCCCGGGCCGCCGTTACCTGCGGAGGCTCCAGTCGCTACCAATCCGGCCGACGGTCTGACCGGAATGATGGTGCCGCCAGGAGCTGGACCATGATGCGCGCCAAGTGGATTCGTATCGCGGTGAGCTTGGCCGTGCTCGCCCTCGCGGTGGGCGGGTGCGCCGACTGGCAAGGGCTGAACTCGCTTCCGCTGCCCGGCGTGCAGGGTACCGGCCCCGGCGGTTTCACCGTCCAGGCGCAGATGCCCGACGTGGACAACATCGAGCAGAACTCCCGGGTGCGGGTCGGCGACGTGAACGTCGGCACCGTCACGAAGATCGAGCGCCAGGGCTGGCATGCGCTGGTAACGATGAAGCTCAACGGCGATGTCCAACTTCCCGCCAATGCGACCGCGAAGCTCGGTCAGACCAGCCTGCTGGGGTCGCTGCATATCGAGCTGGCGCCGCCGACCGACGTGGCGCCGCAGGGCACACTGCGCGACGGTTCGCTGATACCGCTGGAGTCTTCCGGCAAGTATCCGAGTACCGAGCAGACGCTGGCTGCAATTGCGTTGCTGCTCAACGGCGGTGGTATCGGCAACATTCAAGACATCACCGACGCGTTGAGTATCGCCTTCACCGGCCGCGAGAACGACTTACGCAGCCTGATCGAGCAACTCGACAAGGCCATCGGCTACCTCAACGACCAAAAACACGACATCATCGCGGCCTCGGAGAGCCTGAACAACCTGATCGGTCAGTTCGCCGAGCAGAAACCCGTGGTGGACAAGGCATTGAAGACCATCCCAGATGCGCTGGTGGTCTTGAAGGATCAGCGCGACAACCTCTCGGAAGCGTTGGCGCAGCTCGGCAAGTTCAGCGCGCTGGCCGCCGACTCGGTCAACCAAACCAAGGAAGCACTCGTCCAAGAGCTCAAAGACCTTGGGCCGGTGTTGCAATCACTCGCCGACGCCGGCCCGGCGCTGACCCGCGCACTGAGCTTCCTGCCCACATTCCCGTTCCCCAAGGAGACGCTGACCAACTGGATGCGTGGCGACTACGCCAACCTGACGTTGATCCTCGACCTGACATTGAGCCGGATCGACACCGGATTCTTCACCGGATCGCGGTGGGAGTGCGATCTGACCTGGCTGGAGATTCAGTGGGGCCGCACCATCGGCCAATTCCCCAGCCCGTGCACGGGGAGCGCCCCGCCGAACGGCGCCGGCAATCCGTTGATCGCTCCGTATCACTGGGATCAGGGGCCCTGACATGATTTTGACGAGGCGGATCCTCATCCAGATGGCGATCTTCGCCGTTGTGGCGACGACCGCGCTTGCGGTCATGTTGTTCGGCTACATGCGCGTTCAGGACATGGCAGGCATCGGGCAGTACAAGGTAACCGTCCAGCTGCCCGAAACCGGCGGGCTTTATCCGCGGGGCAACGTCACCTATCGCGGCGCCCAGGTCGGCACGGTGAAAAGTGTTCACCTCACCGATTCCGGCGTCGCCGCGGAGCTGTCGCTGGACTCGAATGTCAAGATCCCCGCCGATGTCGAGGCCGAAGTACACAGCGTGTCCTCCGTCGGTGAGCAGTTCGTGCAGCTGCTGCCCAGAAGCGGCAAGGGGCCGACGCTAAAGGACGGCGACGTCATCCCGGCGGACCGCACCACGGTCCCGACCGACATCAACAAGGTCTTGGCGGACACGACCCGTGGCCTGCAGGCGATCCCGCAGGAGAACCTGAAGACCGTCATCGACGAGGCGTACGTCGCGGTGGGCGGCCTCGGCCCAGAGCTTCGCCGGCTAGTCAACGGCAGCACCAACCTGGCCATCGATGCGCGAAAGAACCTGGACCCGTTGACCACTCTGATCGACCAGTCCAAACTCGTACTGGATACACAGACCGAGACCGCGGGGTCGATTCAGGCGTGGGCGTCGAACCTGGCAACTATCACCACTCAGCTGCAGAACCAGGACGCCGCCGTGGCCGGAGTCCTGGACAAGGGGCCGGGTGCGGCCGATGAGGTGCGGGCGCTGTTCGATCGCCTGCAGCCGACGTTGCCGATCGTGCTGGCCAATCTCGTCAGCATCGGGGAAGTCGCCGTCACCTACCAACCGAGCCTCGAGCAACTGCTGGTGCTGTTGCCCCAGGGCACCGCCGTCACGCAGGCCGTGGGTGTGCACAAGCGCAACACCAAACAGGACTACGAAGGCGATGCCCTGGTCTTCAACTTGAACCTGTTGATCCCTTTGTTGCCTGCGCCGATCCCTCTTCCGCCGCAGCAGATACCGCCGCCGTGCACCACCGGCTTCCTGCCCGCCCAGCAGCAGCGGGTGCCCACCTTCGAGGACTATCCCGACAGGCCACCGGGCGATGTCTACTGCCGGGTGCCGCAGGACGCGCCGTTCAATGTCCGCGGCGCCCGCAACCTGCCGTGCGAGACCGTCCCGGGCAAACGTGCCCCGACGGTGAAGATGTGTGAGAGCAACGAGTACTACGTGCCACTCAATGACGGCTACAACTGGAAGGGTGACCCGAACGCGACGCTGTCCGGACAGGCGGTTCCGCAGCTGCCGCCCGGGTCACCACCTGCGCAAGCCGCTCCGCCGCCGGGTCCGTCGCCGCCGCCAATAGCGGCCGCCGAATACGACCCAGCCACCGGCACGTACGTTGGACCGGACGGACGTGTGTACACACAGTCCAACCTGGCCCGCACTGCCACAGAGGAGCAAACATGGCAGACGATGCTGCTGCCCCCGACGGGGAATTGAGCAAGTCGACCGCCACCGAGGAGACATCGAGCGCCACCGAACCGGAATCGGGCGGCAGCGACGTCTCGGACGCGGCCGATTCCGACGCGGCAGTGACGGACGAGGTTACGGACGACGCTGACTCCGACGAGGAGGCCGCCCACTCCGAGGAGGAGGCTGACTCCGAGGAAACCACCGAAGCCGCGCCGGCCAAGCCACCGATGTCGCATGTGAAGCTGGCGATGATCGCGGGGCTGGTGTTGGTGGTCGCGCTCGGCGGACTGACGGGGTGGCTGGGTTACCGCGCCTACCAGTCGCATCAGGCCGATGAACAACGCAAGCTCTTCCTGTCGGTGGGCAGGCAGGGTGCGCTGAACCTGACCACGATCGACTTCCAGCACGCCGATGCGGACGTACAGCGGATCCTCGACTCCGCGACAGGCACGTTTTACGACGAATTCCAAAAGCGCGCGCAGCCGTTCGTCGAAGTGGTCAAGCAGGCGCAGTCCAAGTCGGAAGGCACCATCGCCGAGGCGGGGCTGGAATCCGAGTCCGACAAGGGCGCTCAGGTGTTGGTCGCGGTCACCGTCAAGACGTCGAATGCCGGTGCGCCCGACCAGGCGCCACGCGCGTGGCGGATGCGCATCTCCGTACAGAAGGTCGGCGATGACGCCAAGGTGTCCAACGTGGACTTCGTGCCATGAGCAACCACAGTCAAGACCAGACGGCAGAAGAGGCGACCTTGACGTCGGACACCGAGACCGAGCAAATCGAGGATGCGGTTTCCGACGAGACCGAAAAGGCCGACGAGCCAACCGAAACCGCCGACGAGGCAACCGAGTCCGCTGAACCGGCGAAGCCCAAGCAGAAGATCCAATGGCCGCGGGTGTTCGCCTACGGTGTGCTGCCCGCCCTGGCGCTGCTGCTGGCGATGGGCGCGGGATACCTGAAATGGACGGACAATTCGGTCCGCGACGACCAGACCGCGCGTATTCAAGCGATGCAGGCCGCCAAGGACAGCACGATCGCGATGCTCTCGTACAAGCCCGACACCGTGGAGCAGCAGCTGACCGCGGCCCGCGACTTATTGACGAGTGACTTCCGCGATCAATACACCTCGCTGACCAACGACGTCGTGATCCCCGGCGCCAAGCAGAAGCAGATCTCTGCGGTGGCAACGGTGCCGGCGATGGCGTCGGTGTCGGCCAACCCGCGTCACGCCGTGGTCCTGGTGTTCGTCAACCAGACCGTGATCGTCGGCCAGGACGCACCTACGGACTCGGCGTCCAGTGTGCGGGTCACGCTGGACAAAGTCGGCGATCGTTGGCTGATCGCCAAGTTCGACCCGGTGTAGCGTGACCGAACCCCAGTGGCTCGACGTCGCGGCGCCGGCCGTGCAACTGCGCGCGCTGACGTGGGGACCGGCCGACGCGCCAATTGCGTTGTGCCTGCACGGTTTCCCCGATACTGCCTACGGCTGGCGCAAGGTGGCGCCCGCGCTGGTGGATGCGGGATGGCGCGTGGTGGCGCCGTTCATGCGCGGCTATGCTCCGTCGTCGTTGCCGTCGGACGGCAGCTATCACGTCGGCGCATACATGGATGACGCGCTGCGGGTGCTGAAGGCCGCGGGCCCGACGGGGCGCGACGTGTTCATCGGTCACGACTGGGGTGCCATCGCGGGCGCCGGGCTCGCGGCGATGCCCGACAGCCCGTTCACCAAGGCCGTGATCATGTCGGTGCCGCTCAGCGCCGCATTCCGTCCTTTCGGCAGGGTGCCGCAGGCTGGCCGGCTGGCTGCGAAATTGCCGCGTCAGCTGCTCAACAGCTGGTACATCCTGTACTTCCAATTGCCGTGGCTGCCAGACCGTTCCGCGTCGTGGGTGATACCACGACTGTGGCGGGATTGGTCGCCCGGATATCGCGCCGACGACCATCTGCGCTACGTCGACGCTTCGATCGGCGCGCCCGACCGGTGGCGCGCCGCGCTCGGATATTACCGCGCGACGATCCGTGGCAGCCGGCCGCCGGCGCAGTACGCGGAACTCAACCAGCATTGGCTGGACGCGCCGCGGTTGCCGACGCTGTATCTGCACGGCACCGATGACGGTTGCTCGGAGGACTACACGCCGTGGATTGAGCGAGTATTGCCCGACGAGAGCGAGATCGCGCTCATCAAGAACGGCGGGCACTTCCTCCAGCTCGATCAGCCCGACGTCGTCGGCCGTCACATCGTCGACTTCGTGGGCCAGGCGCGCTAACCCTTCTTCAGCCCGGGATGGTTGCGCGCGACCAGCCGCGTGACGAGTCGCCGCGGCAAGTGGTGGTTGATCACGGCGGCGATGCGGTTGGCCGCCCCGGGAATGATCACACGCTTACCCGACGCCAATCCGTCGACCGCGGCTTTGGCCACCGCGTCGGGCTCCTCCCACAGAAATTTCGGCAGCGACTTCTCGGCTTCTTCTTGAGGTATGCCCGCGGCCTCACCGAAGGTCGTCCGCACCGGCCCGGGGCACAGCGCGCTGACGGTGACGCCGGTGCCGCGCAGCTCTTCTCGCATCGCCTCGGTGTACGACAGCACGAACGCCTTCGCCGCGCCGTAGGACGCTTGGCCAGGTACGGGGCCGAACGCGCCGACCGATGCGACGTTGAGCACCGCTCCCCGTCCGCGCTTGACCATGTCAGGGACGAACCGGCTGCAGAGGTCGACCACCGCGGCGACGTCGACCTCGATCAGGTTGAGTTCGGCCTCCGGGTCCGAATCGGCGACTGGGCCCAGTGTGGAAAGCCCCGCATTGTTGATCAGGACCTCCGCGACGACACCGAGCGCCGCGACCTGGTCGGGCAGCGTGGCACGCTCGTCGCGATTCGACAGATCGGCGGGCAGGACGTGCGCCCGGCCGTTGAATTCTTCCGCCAGGGCCCGCAGCCGGTCGGCTCGCCGGGCCACGAGGACCAATCGGTAACCGCGGCGGGCGAATTCGCGGGCGATCTCCTCACCGATACCTGACGAGGCACCGGTTACGACGACGACGCCGTCGCCGCTTATAGGCGGAAGCATGGGCAGACAATAGCCTGAGACCATGATGGTCCGTCGGCTCTCGGCGGTCGATGCGCAAACGTATTGGATGTCGGCCAAGATCCCCAACGATCAGTTCCTGCTGTACGGCTTCGCCGGGGTGCCGGACGTCGACCATGCCGTCGATGTGATCCGGCAGCGCTCGCGGGACTGCCCGGAGCTGCGGCTGCGGGTGCGCGACCGAGGCTTCTTCACCTATCCCGAATGGGTCGCCGGTGAGGTGCGTCCGGGCCAGTTTGTCGTGCACGACGTCGTCGACAGCAGCTGGTCGGAGTGCCTCGCGGGAGTCGCCCGGTTGGCCGAGGACCAGCTCGACCCGCAGGCCATGACGTGGCGGCTGCATGTATTCGCAGGCGTCGACGTGCCGGGTGCCGGTCGCGGCAGCGTCTTGGTGCTGCAGGCGGCCCATGTGTTCGGTGATGGCATCCGGTCGTCTGCGTTGGCGGCATGGCTGTTCGGCCGCACAGAGCCAGTGCCCGCCGTCAGGGTGCCGCCGCTACAGACGCTGAGGCTCCCGTGGCGCAGCTTCCGAGCGGCCCGCACGCATCGACAGCTCGTTCGCGACGTCGACGCCGGACTCGTTCCACCGCAAGCAGATTCGCGCCCTGCACTGCGCAGCAACGCACGTCCAGATGGCGTGCGCAGCATCCGCACGGTGATCCGGAGCCGGGCTCAGCTGCCTGGTCCCACCATCACCGTCGGCGTATTGGCAGCGGTGTCGACAGCGCTAGCGGCTCACTTGTGCGAGCTGGGCGACGACCCGTCCGCGCTGGGTGCCGAGGTGCCGATGGCGAAAGCCGGTGTCCGTCAGGCGCACAACCACTTCGGCAACGTCGGTGTTGGCCTGTATCCCGACCTCGGGTCTGATGAACGGGCGGCGCGCATCGCCGAGGACCTGGCCGACCGCCGTCGCAGGGCGGCACACCCGGGCATGCGTGCGGCCAGCCGGGCGTTCGCCGCCGTTCCTGCGCCGTTGTTGCGGTGGGGCGTCAAGCAATTCGATCCGACGGTGCGGTCACCGGTCGTCACCGGCAACACGGTCGTCTCCAGCGTCAACCGCGGCCCGGCCGACCTGCGCTTCGGCGATGCGCCCGTGGTCCTGACCGCGGGCTATCCCGGGCTGTCACCGATGATGGGACTGACGCACGGCGTGCACGGCATCGGCGACACCATCGCGATCAGCGTGCACGCCGCGGAGTCGGCGATCGGTGACGTCGACGCCTACGTCGAGCGGCTCGAGGCCGCGCTGGGTTAGCCGCGCAGCAGCCCGAAACCCCAGTTGGTACCGAAGCCGCGCCGTAGCGCGAGGTGGATCCAGACCAATGCGAACGGCTCCAGCAGCCGGGCCAAGGTGAGGTCGCCCGCGTCGACGGCCTCAAAGCCCAGCTGCGTCACCAAATCGGCGGTGACCTGCTTGGCCGCGTCGTCGTCGCCGCAGACGAACATGACCGGCGCGCTTGGCAATTGGGGATGGTCCATCATCGGGGCACCGATCTGATTCATCGCCTTGCACACCCGCGCGCCCGGCGCCCAGGCCGCGACCTGCTCGGCGCCCGAGGTGGTGTGTCCAATCTCCAGCGCTGAGAAGTCAGGGGTGAGCGGGTTGACGCAATCGATGAGCACCTTGCCGGTGAGGTCGCCGCACGCCTTGAGCGCCGCCTCGGCGCCTTGCCACGGCGTGCAGAGCACGACGACGTCGCTGCCTGCAACCGCCGCGTCATTGGTGGTAGCTGGCGCACCAAGGTCGGCGTACTTGGGGTCGTTGGGGGAGCGCACGCCGTAGGTGATGTCGTGGTCTGTCCGCCATGCTCGACCGAGCGCACGTCCGACGTTTCCCGCTCCGATAATCGCGATTTTCACGAGGGTTACGCTACGGCGGAAGGCGGACACCGATAAGTACGCACTTTGAGGTGAGCTACTAGCCGGGAGGTCGGTATGGACGATCAGTTCGGATGTCCAGTGGAGGCCACGCTCGCGGTCGTCGGGGGTAAGTGGAAAGCCGTGCTGATCTTCCACATGATGCACACCGGACCGCACCGCTTCGCGGAGTTGAAGCGCAAGACGACCGGGATCAGCGACCGCGTGCTGACCCGTCAGCTGCGGGAGTTGGAGACCGACGGGATTGTGCGCCGCGAGGTGTTCGCCGAGGTGCCGCCGCGCGTCGAGTACTCGCTGACCGAATACGGCGAATCGCTGCGGCCGGTGACCGAGGCGATGTGCCAGTGGGGCAAGCGCCACATGAGCACTGGGGCCGCCTAGCATTCTTCCGGCGAACAGACGCAAACCTGCCCTCTTTTCGCGAAATTGGGGCAGTTTTGCGTCTGCTCGACCTAGTCGCTGGCGCGCAGTGACTCGATGCCGACGTCGAGCGCAGCTTCCAGATAACTGAGGTCGCCGGTGGCGAGCATGACACCGACGCCGCCCTGGACGGCTGCGAGCAGCGCGGCGGCGATTCGGTCCGCATCGAGCCGGGCGGCGACCTTCCCGTCTGCCTGCATATGTCGCACGCCCGCTGCGATCTCATCGGTCCACTTGCGAAGGAGCGTCGACGTGACCGCCTGAGCGCCCGGTGTGCTGCGGCCGATCTCGGACATCAGCACGGCCAGTGGGCAGTGTTGGCCCTGGCGGCGGTACCGATCGACGACGGCGTCACGCCACCGCTGCCAGGCCGCCCACGACGTCAACTCGCCCAGATATGGCTGCTGGTCATCGAGGACCATCTGCGCTTCATGCTCGGCGACCGCGAGTAACAGCTGGTCCTTGCCGTCCGGGAAGTAATGAAACAGTTGGCTTTTGGAGGTCTGGGTGCGCGCGCGAATGTCGTCGAGTGTGGCGACGGCGACGCCATGTTCACGGATTTCGGCTGCGGCGCCCTCGATGATGCGCTGCCGCGTCGCTTGGCCTTTCGGCGTCAATTTCTGGACTTGCAGGTCCATTTTTGCCAGCGTACCAGTGGACACATGAGTTCAAACACCGCGCGGCTCGCCGGCCGCACAGCACTGGTCACCGGTTCCACGGGCGGTCTCGGGGTCGCCATCGCCTCGGCACTAGCAGCCGAGGGCGCGTCCGTCATCGTCAGCGGCCGCGACAAGGCCCGCGGCGACGCCGTCGTCGCCGACATCCGATCCGCTGGTGGCGCGGCCGAGTTCGTCGTCGCCGACCTGGCCGCGGGAGATCAGGAGGTACGTCGCCTTGCCGAACAGGCCACCGCTGCGGCGGGAGGGCGGATCGACATCCTCGTGAACAACGCCGCGATGCTGCTGATGCCGACGCCGACCGCCGAGGTCTCCGACGAAGTGCTGCGAGATGCGTTCGCGGTGAACGTGTTTGCGCCTTTCCTGCTCACCGGACAACTGGCGCCCGCGATGGTGCAGCGCGGTGAGGGCGCCATCGTCAACATCGGATCGATCACGGGGTTGCGCGGCAGCGCGGGCTCGGCGATCTATTCGGCCAACAAGGCAGCGCTCCACTCGTTCACCCAGTCGTGGGCCGACGAGTATGGCCCCTCCGGGGTGCGGGTCAACGCCGTCGCCCCGGGGCCGATCGCCACCGAACGCCAGGAGCAGTTCGCCGACCACGTCGCCCCGATGGTGGCTCGCATCCCGTCGCGGCGGATGAGCACCCCGGCCGAGGTCGCAGCCTCGGTGGTGTTCCTGGCCAGCGACGACGCGGCAAACATCCACGGGACCGTGCTAGGTGTGGACGGGGGTTGGGCGGCGGTTTAACACATGGCCTAGATTTTGTTGCATGACTGACCACACGGCCATCGACACCGGGCTGCTGATACTGCGGGTGGTGCTGGGTCTGACCATGGCCGCACACGGCTACAACAAGTTCTTCGGCAAGGGCGGCTTGGCGGGCACCGCGGGCTGGTTCGACAGCATGGGCATGAAGCCGGGCATGTTTCACGCCCGGATCGCCGCTACCACCGAGATGTCGGCGGGCCTCGGTTTGGCGGCCGGCCTGCTGACTCCGATCCCCGCGGCGGGCTTCGTCGCGCTGATGTTCGTCGCGGCGTGGACCGTGCACCGGCCGAACGGCTTCTTCATCGTCAAGGAAGGCTGGGAGTACAACCTGGTTCTTGCGGTGTCGGCGGTGGCGATCGCCACGATCGGGCCAGGCAAGTTCAGCCTTGACTACGCGCTCTTCCGCACGACGGGCCTCTACGACTTCCTGCACGGCTGGTGGGGTCTGCTGATCTCGGCCGGACTGGGGCTGGCCGGCGGCATCGGCCAGCTGGTGATCTTCTGGCGGCCACCGGCGAAGGCCGATGCCTAGCTCGCCAGCCCGAGCAGAACGTCGGCCAGAACTGAGGGCCGTGAGTAGAACGGCGAGTGGTCCCCTGGCAGCTCGATGAGCTCGGCGCCCAACCGTTCGCGAGCGGTTTGCCTTGACCATGCGGGACGCAGGATCTGATCGTCGCTGCACGCGACGTATGTCGTTTTCACAGCGGGGAATTCGGCCAGTGAGGACGGCAGGATCGCCGGGTATGCCGACTGAGGTCGAAGACGCTCGAGGGCGGCTCTGGTGGTCGCCTCGTCGCAGTCGCCGTAGAACATCGCGCACGCGAGGTCGAGGTCCGTCCACACTTGCCGCAGCTGCTCATCCGGCACGCTCAAACCTTGTTCGTACGCCACCGGGTTCAGCATCTCGAGTTCGTCACTCATCTGATCGAACACGCTGCGGCCGATGTCGGGGACCATCGCGCACAGATACACCAGATGCCGGACGGATCGACGCGCGGCGACCAACGGGATCGTGTTTCCGTTGTAGGAGTGTCCGACCAGCACGACATCGTCGCCGCGACTATCCAGTGCCGCGCACACCACGTCGGCGTAGGTGTCGAAGGTGGCCGTTCCGTCCTCGTTGGGCAGGTCCATCGTCACCACGTCATGGCCGGCTTGTCGCAGGAGCGGGGTGAGCTGCTCCCAACACCACGCGCCGTGCCATGCGCCGTGCACCAGCGCGAAGGTGGTCATCCGGTAATGCTAAAGCCATTCCACTCGGCTAGAACACGTTCTAGTCTCATGCGTCATGGGGTTTCTGAAGCAGGACGCGCCCGTCGTCGACTACGAGGAGTGGAGCAAGGGCAGCCGCGCCGAAAGGATCGTTCCGATGGCCAAGCACTGGGCCGAGGTCGGATTCGGAACTCCGGTCGTGCTGCACCTGTTCTACGTGGTCAAGATCCTGCTCTACATCCTTGGCGGGTGGCTGTTCGCACTGGCCACCGAAGGCATCGACGGGTTCACCAACGTCGCGTCGTGGTACGCCGAGCCGATCGTCTTCGAAAAGGTCGTGCTCTACACGATGCTGTTCGAGGTCGTCGGCCTCGGCTGTGGCTTCGGTCCGCTGAACAACCGGTTCTTCCCGCCGATGGGCTCGGTCCTGTACTGGTTGCGGCCCAACACCATTCGGCTTCCGCCGTGGCCCAACCGGATACCGCTGACGAGAGGCACCACCCGCACACCTGTGGACGCTGCGCTGTACGGTGCGCTGCTCGTGATGCTTCTGGTCGCACTGTTCTCCGATGGCACCGGGCCGATCCCCGCATTGGGCACGACGGTGGGCGTGCTGCCAATGTGGCAGATCTGGACGATCGTCGGTCTGCTGGCGGTGCTCGGACTGCGGGACAAGGTGATCTTCCTGGCCGCGCGCGGCGAGGTGTACGCGTCGTTCACGGTCGCGTTCCTGTTTGCCGGCTACGGGGTCGACATGATCATCGCCGCCAAACTGGTGTGCTTGGTGATCTGGCTGGGCGCGGCGACGTCCAAGCTCAACAAGCATTTCCCGTTCGTGATCTCGACGATGATGAGCAACAACCCGGTGTTCCGGCCGCGGTTCATCAAACGCAAGTTCTTCGAACATTTCCCCGACGACCTGCGGCCGGGCCGGCTGTCGCGGTGGCTCGCGCACTTCAGCACCGCGATTGAGGGGCTGGTGCCGCTGGTGTTGTTCTTCTCCCACGGCGGCTGGCCGACCGCGATCGCCGCGTTCGTCATGCTGTGCTTCCACTTCGGCATCCTGTCGTCGATTCCGATGGGAGTGCCGCTGGAGTGGAACGTCTTCATGATGTTCAGCGTGCTCGCGCTGTTCGTCGGCCACGCCGAAGTGGGGCCGGGCGACATGACGACGCCGCTGCCGGTGCTGTTGTTCGGTGTCGTCGCGGGCACCGTGGTGATCGGAAACCTGTTCCCGCGCAAGGTGTCGTTCCTGCCGGGCATGCGGTACTACGCCGGCAACTGGGACACCGGGTTGTGGTGCGTCAAGCCGTCGGCCGCCGAGAAGATCGAGGCCAACGTCGTGTCGATCGCGAGCATGCCGCAGGCGCAGATGGAGCGGTACTACGGCAGCCCGGAGACCGCGCAGATGTACCTCTATATGGGATATGCGTTCCGCTCCTTCAACACTCACGGCCGTGCGATGTTCACGTTGGCGCACCGCGCCATGGCCGGACAGAACGAAGACGACTACGTGCTGACCGACGGCGAGCGCATCTGTTCGACGGCCATCGGCTGGAACTTCGGCGACGGCCACATGCACAACGAACAGTTGATCGAGGCGCTGCAGGAGCGCTGCCACTTCGAACCGGGGGAGATCCGGATCCTGTTGCTCGATGCGCAGCCCATCCACAAGCAGCGACAGGAGTACCGGCTCGTCGATTCTGCCACCGGCGAATTCGAAAGGGGTTACGTCAAAGTCGCCGACATGGTGACGCGCCAGCCGTGGGACGACACCGTCCCAGTACATGTGACGTGGGAGAAGGACAGCGCTGACGCCACCTGATCCGGTGTCTGTCTGGTTCGACGAGACCGGACAGTTGATGAGCGACCTTGGGCCCGTTGACAGGAACTGCGTCGTGCGGGTGATCAGCGGGCATTGCCCCGATCGACATCAGTGTGTGCTGCTCTACCGGGCGCCGGGCCCACGGCTGCTCTACGGCAGCGAGCTGATGTCGGAACTCGACGACGAAAGAGGTCTCTACTTGGAGACCCACGCCAAACACCTTGAAGACGACCTCATTTCGATCACGGTCGACCATGTCGGGGTCGACGGGCACGCGGACGGCTGGCGCTACCGACTGTTGCCGATGCGGTGGAAGACGGAGGACGGGCTGGTGGACACCCCAACGCGCCTGGCGGTCTGGCCGGACTAAGGGGCCACACGCCTCGAGACTGCCCACAGATCGCAATCTCGGTCGAAAACGCGATCTCCCCGCAGTTTCGGCGAAGGGGACTAGC
>DASRJA010000021.1:0-12742 GCA_035649695.1 Mycobacterium sp.
ACGGCTGGTATCTGCTGTACCGGTATTGGCCGACGTCGCACAACACCCATAAGTTCGAGGCGTACAACGCTTTTCATCCGGCCCGCACGGTCCGCGAACGAGTCGAACACGAGGTCGCATCGGTGGTGCTCAAGGAGTTCGCGTTGCAGGACGCCGGCATGTTGGGCGGCACACAGGCCGCGCTGGAGTACGACGTCGTCAATGACTTCCCCCTCAGCGATCAGGAGATCCTGGTGCGCCACCTGCACAAGGTGGCCGTGGATTGGGTCCAGCAGTATCAGCGCGAGCGCAGCCCGGTGGAGGTGTGACCTTGTCCGACAAGCGACTTCCCAGTGCCTTCGCGGAGTTCGAACCGTTTGCTGACAAGTGGTGTCTGCCAACCGAACCCGAGCGGTGGGCGGCGCGGCTGTCGACGCCGATGCCCGAGATCCGCGAGTTCTACGACGCCTTCACTCCTCGATTTGAGGAGGCGATCGACTACTGCGACAAGTTCCCACTCGATGATGTGCCCGACGATGCGCTGAACCTGCTGCACCTGGTCTACTCGATGATCATGGTCTCGATGGCCGTCGAGGTCTTCGGGCAGCAGAAACCGACCGACTCCGCCGATGCGGTCATCGATCGGATAGGGGAGCCGGTGCCATGAGCCTGCTGACCATCAACAAGCTGACCGAGTCCGTCGGCGCCGAAGTGCTCGGTGTCGACTCTGACCGGTTGGCAGACGATGAGTTGCTCGCGGCCGCAGTGCTCGATGCGCTGGAAGAAAACGGCGTGCTGGTGTTCCCTCGGCTCGGGCTGAATCCACAAGCGCAGGTGGCGTTTTGCCGCCGGCTCGGCGAGATCGACCACTCCTCGGACGGACACCACCCCATCGCTGGCATCTATCCGATCACCCTGGACAAGTCGAAGAACGCGTCGGCGTCCTACCTACGTGCGACGTTCGATTGGCATATCGACGGCTGCACTCCTATGAAAGACGAGTTCCCGCAGAAGGCGACGGTGTTGTCCGCGGTCCAGGTCGCGGAACGCGGTGGCGAGACCGAGTTCGCCAGTGCCTACGTCGCGTACGACGAGTTGAGCGCTGACGACAGGCAACGGGTCGCATCGCTTCGCGTCGTGCATTCACTCGAAGCCTCGCAGCGGCGGGTCAATCCCGATCCCAGTCCGCAGGAGTTGGCGCGGTGGCGGGCCCGGCCGACGCATGAGCACCCGCTGGTGTGGACGCATCGCAGCGGTCGCAAGTCGCTGGTGCTGGGGGCGTCTGCCGACTACGTCGTCGGCATGGCGCCCGATGAAAGCGCGGCGCTTCTGGCGGACCTATTGGATCGCGCCACCAGTGCGGACAAGGTGTACAGCCACACGTGGTCCGTCGGCGACACCGTCATCTGGGACAACCGCGGTGTGCTGCACCGCGCGGCGCCCTACGCCCCGGATTCTCAGCGGGAGATGCTGCGGACCACCGTGTTGGGGGACGAGCCGATTCAGTAATGCCTGGTCGGACCCCGTCGTTGACGGCGGCGAGCCACTATGGAAATCTAATACCCGCATATGAGAATCACGTTCTCTCATGCAGAGATCGTTGAAACGGAGCAAGCATGGCGGAAGACCTGACCTCGGTTGACTTCTTCCGGGACGGCCGTCTGACCGACGACCCGTACCCGTTCTACGAGGCGCTTCGCAACAAGTGCCCGGTCAGCCGCGAGGAGCATTACGGCGTGACGATGGTGACGGGCTGGCAGGAGGCCGTCGACGTCTACAACGATGAGCAGACGTTCTCGTCGTGCATCTCGGTGACCGGCCCGTTCCCCGGCTTCCCGGTGTCGCTCGAGGGCTTGGCCGACGGGGACATCACCGAGCTGATCGAGCAGCATCGCGACGAGATTCCGTTCAGCGATCAGCTTCCGACGCTGGACCCGCCGACGCACACAAACCACCGCGCGCTGCTGATGCGGCTGATCACACCCAAGCGCCTCAAGGAGAACGAGGACGCGATGTGGCAGATCGCCGACGACATGCTGGATACCTTTCTAGCGCCCGGTGAAGGCGAATTCATCAATGGCTTCGCGGGCCCGTTCACCCTGCGCGTCATCGCCGACCTGCTTGGGGTGCCCGACGAGGACCGCGGCGAGCTGATCGAGCGTCTTGCGCGCGGCACCCACGGCGGTGGGCTCGGCAATGCCGAGAAATCGCTGAACAAGACGCCGTTGGAATACCTCTACGACATCTTCGCGACCTACGTCGAGGACCGTCGTGCGGAGCCGCGCGACGATGTGCTGACCGGACTGGCGACTGCGACCTTCCCGGACGGATCGGTGCCTGACGTCGGCGACGTCGTGCGGGTGGCGACCAACGTGTTCTCCGCAGGGCAGGAAACCACCGTGCGGTTGCTCGGCACAGCGTTGAAGGTGCTCGGCGACCGTCCCGATATTCAGCGCAAGTTGCGCGAGGATCGCAGCTTGCTGCCGAACTTCATCGAGGAATGCCTGCGTATCGAGAGTCCGGTGAAGGGCGACTTCCGATTGTCGCGGGTGCCAACAACTGTCGGCGATCAGGCGCTGGCTGCGGGGTGCACGGTGATGGTGATCAACGGGGCGGCCAACCGCGACCCGCGCCGCTTCGAGGATCCTGACAGCTTCGACGCCGAACGCAAGAACGCGCGTCAGCATTTGGCGTTCGGGCGCGGCATCCACAGCTGCCCTGGTGCCCCGCTGGCGCGCGCGGAAACCCGGGTCGCGCTGGAGCGACTGCTGGATCGCACCACCGACATCCGGATCAGCGAGAAACATCACGGCCCGGCTTCTGACCGCCGCTACCAATACATTCCGACGTACATCCTGCGTGGGCTGACCGAATTGCATTTGGAGTTTGATCTCGTATGAAGGTGAAGGTCGACGAGGACCGCTGCCGGGGCCACGGCATGTGCCTGACGCTATGCCCCGATGTGTTCCACATGACCGACGACGGCTACGCCGTCGCCGATCCGTCCGAAGTGCCCGCCGGGCTGGAAAGCGCCGCGCAGGACGCCATCGCGAACTGCCCAGAACAAGCCATCAGCGAAATCGACTGAAACACAAGGAGTCTCAATGCCCAAGGGCTACATCATCATCACCGAAGACGTCAAGGATCCGGCAGGGATGGCCGAGTACGGCAAGCTGGCGTCGAAGGCGATGGCCGGGGCGACGCTGCTGTCGTTCGACTCCAAGCCCGAGGTGCTCGAGGGCGAATGGCACGGCACACAGACCGTCCTGCTCGAATTCGATTCGGTCGAGGCGGCCCGCGAGTGGTACAACTCCGACTCCTATCAGGAGGCGGCCAAGCTGCGGCAGGCGGCGGCCGACTGCAACGGCGTCATCGTCGCGGGGTTGTAACTTTCCTGCCCGTCCGGCTGGTCACGTCCCGCGGCTGAGGTGTGTGGCGATCCGTGGGATGAGGTCTAACGGAATTCGGCGCACGTCATCGACAACCGTGGGGATGCGTTGTCGCATCGGGCGTCGCGTGCCGCTTAACTTTCGTACTCCGCGACCACCATCGACGAAGGCGAGCTCGACCAACGTGGCTGCCGCGGTGACGAGTCAGCGTCCGCCTGCAGTATCACCGGCGGCCGGGCCTATAGTCACCAACGCTGTCGAGCCGCGTGTAACCCCTGCACCGCAATGGTTTTTCAAGCTCACGACGAGGTCATGAACTGGCCGCTGAATTGGGGACAGTAGGCTTGGACCGCGTCGGCCATGAATATTGCGGCCTGGCGCGGACTAAATGCAGAGTTGGTTATTACTGCCTCGTGAACTTCCACCGGCGAATCGCCGGCGGCGAACCTATCGCAGACTGTCCGGGCCCTTTGGATAACCTGGTTCGCTTCGCTGAAATCCACGCCGTCGGCGTAGAGCTTTTTGAACAACGCGAGGTCTTCAGGCGTGTAGGCGGCGGCGATGCCCGGGGTCCCCAGGCCAACGGCGGCTACCGCTATCGCAGCGCCGACGAGCTTGGTGATGTTATGGCGAGCGGACATCATGACGCCTCCACTAGACCGACCCAGTCTTGTACTGAACATTATCTTCCCACTGCTATGAGCTGCGAAACTGGAGTCATTGGTCCGCTATCAGCAGAGCGACTGTGGATAACCGTGCAGACGCAGAGGACCCGACACGGCGCGGATTTGGGCCCTTGCGTCTGCTCGCGAGCGTTAATGGCGCACCAAGGGGCCATGCGGCGTGAAAACCGCCGTGCACGAGGACGAATCGCATTGCGCTGAATCTCCGCTCAGATCGACGTTTTGGTGTTCGACACTCGCAACTCTCCGCTCAAACGTCCGTTTCGGCGTAGTTACTCGTCAGATATCGAAATGGCCTGCCGCGGACACTGACGGACCGCCTCCCGGATCTGATGCTCGTTCTCCGGCGTCACTTCTTCCTGCAGAATGTGCAGGTAGTCCTGATCGTCGAGATCGAACACCTCCGGGATGATGCCCATGCACACCCCGTTGCTCTCGCACAGCCCGAAGTCGACTACTACTTTCTTGGTCATCCGCGATCCCGCTTCGCTTCTCGCTTGGTCACTTCAGCACCTTCACCGGCACGTTGTGATAGCCGGCGACGTTCTGCATCGTGACCCGTTGCAGCCCATCGAAATTGACCTCATAGCGCGGCATGAAGTCGAGCAGGTGCTCGAGCGCGACGGTCGTCTCCAGCCGGGCCAGCGCTGCGCCAAGGCAGCTGTGGATCCCGTAGCCGAGACCCATGTGCGGCGCCTGCGTGCGGTCCCGGGTGATGTCGAACTCGTCGGCGCGGTCGTAGGCGCGCGGGTCGCGGTTGGCCGCGGCCTTCATCAGGAACACCGGCTTGCCCGCGGGCACGGTGCCGCTGGGCACGTGGGCTTCCTTGAGCGTGTAGCGCACGTTGTATTGCACCGGGCCGACGTAACGCAGCAGCTCCTCGACGGCGTCGGGCAGCTTGCTGCGGTCGTCGAGCAGCATCTGCCATTGCTCGGGATGCTTGGCGAACTCCACCACCGCGCTGCCGACCAGCTTGGTGACCGTCTCGGCGCCCGCGCCGCCCAACAGGGTGGTGAAGCCGGTGATCTCGATGTCGTCGAGCTTGCGCAGATTGCCTTCGTCGTCGGGGATCTCCGCGGCGATCAGGCGGCTGATCATGTCGTCCTGCGGGCTTTCCCGTCGCTCCTGCACCAGGCTGTAGTAGTACATCGCGGAGTCGATATTGGCCTGCATGTTCTTCTCGGACAGCTCGATCTGGCCGGGCTCGCGCTCCAGGCTGGTGTCGATCCAATGCCGGACCTGTTGGCGGAAGTCCTCGGGCACACCGGCCATCCGGGTGATCACCTCGACGGGGAACGGGCCCGAGAAGTCCTGCACGACATCGAAGTTGTCGGGGTCGACCTTGGACAGGTAGTGCTCGACGAGTTCGACGACGGTGTCTCGCTGCGACTGGATGGCCCGCGGCGTGAACGCCTTGTTGAGCAGGCTGCGCATGTGGCGATGGTCCGGCGGGTCCATGAAGATGATCGACTTCTGCGGGACCTCGCCGGTGCGCACCATGCCGAGATCGCAACCGCGCGACGACGAAAACGACTCGTAGTCCTTCAGTGCCGCCGCCACATCCGCGTGCCGCGTCAGGGCGTAGAAGTCCTCGTCCTCGTCGTAATAGATCGGTGCCTCGTCCCGCATCCGCTTGTAGATCTCATACGGGTTGTCGAAGTACTCCTGTGCGACCGGATTGAACTTCAGTTTCGGCTTGGTCATGGACTCCTCCTTCGCGGCGGGCTAATGGCCGGAAGCGTTACGAGATATGTTCTAACTGTAACGCTAACAGTTCCGTTGTCCAGATACCTTGGATCCGGCATTAATGGCGTCGTCGAGGAGGCCGAGATCGCTGCCGAGTTCGGCTGCGATCTTGCGCACGACCGCGACGTCCTTGCCGACGAACTCGCCGACCATGTCGATGAACGCGTCCACCGAACCGCGGGCGCCGACGATGCTCGCCACCCGGCTCGCCGCGCTGCCGTGACCGGTCGCGTCCAGCAGTCGCTTTTCGTCGACGCCCAGATGCTTTCCCAGCCGCACAGCTTCCTGCAACAGCCCGATCTGCGCGGCGAACAACGTGTTGTTGACCAGCTTGACGGCTTGGCCTGCGCCGACGGGGCCGACGTGAAGGATGGGATCGCCGTAGCCGGCCAGCACGCGCCGGACACGTTCGACAACGTCATCGGCGCCCCCGACGAACAGCGTCACTTGCCCGGCAGCGATGTCGTGCGGGCCGCCGCTGACCGGAGCGTCGACGACGCCGATACCGTGGGCCGCCGCCTCGCTCGCGATGGCCTCCGCGGTGCGGGGACTCCCGGTGGTGTGGATGACGATCGAGGCGCCGGACTGCATCGTCGACATCAGCACGCTGTCCAAACAGACCTGCTGAACCTGCCCGTCGGTGAACACGCAGACGATGACGACATCGGCCTCTGCTCCGATGTCCGCGAGATCGGTGACCGGCCGCGCGCCGAGTTCACTGACGGCGCGGCGCTTCTCGACAGATCTGCCGAGCGCGCGCACCTCGTGGCCAGCCCCGACGAGACGCCGCACCATGGGCGCACCCATGCGGCCCGCCCCGACAAAACCGACCCGACTCAACGCGGGTGATCCATCGACTTCAAGGCGGCGTCGGCCGCGTCGAACACCGCACCCTCTGGCGCGGACGCAACCGAGGCGAGGCTGGCGGCGTGGCGGACATCCTTCTGCAACAGGCCGCCGGCGATCGGTGCGAGCCCGTCCAGCGTTCCGCCGAATACCGCGATGCTGCCGAGCGCCTTGCTGACGGCGGATCCGCGATTGAGCACCTCGCACAGCTTGTCGCGCGGAATGCCGAGGGCATCGCCCAACTCGAGCGTGGTGATCGCGCTGCCGAGATTCGCGGTGAACAACAGATTGTTGAGGATCTTGGTGACCTGGCCGCTGCCGAGCGGACCGAGGTGCACGATCGGGTCGGCGTAGGTGGCGAACACCGGCCGACAGCGTTCGACGACGTCCTCGTCTCCGCCGATCATGACCAGCAGTTTGCCTTCCTCAACCGCCGGCCCGCCGCCGCTGACCGGAGCGTCGATCACCGAAACTCCTTGCGCAGCCGCCTTTTCGGCGATCTCCTTGCAGGTATCCGGGTGCACCGTGCTGTGAACCGCGACGGTTCCGCCTGAGGCCAAGCCGGCCAACACTCCTGTGTCGCCGTACAACACCTCGCGGACATCGTCGTCACCGACGACGCACAGGCAGACAAGATCGCTGGCGGCGGCGAGCTCGGCGGGGGAGCCCGCAGTCTTCGCGGCGGTGTCCGCGTACGGTTCGAGGCTCGCCTCTCGGCGCGCCCAGAGCGTGGTCTCGAAGCCGCCCTCGACGATCCGTCGCGCCATGGGGCCGCCCTGGCTGCCCAGTCCGATGAATCCGACGCGCATCAGCCCGCCTCCCGTTCTTTCGATGTGCCCTGTTGCGCGGCAACGCATTCCCCGACGAACGACAGCACCTCGGCGTGGTACGCGGCGGCGCTGAGCGAGAGCGACAGATTGTGACCGGTGCCGGCCTGCTCGTTGACCGTGAATCGCGGCGACAAGCTGAACATGGCCTCGATGTGCTTGAGCGTCTCGGCATCCGACCGCCACACCCGCTCGTGTTCGGCGACGGTGAACTGCACTGGCACGGCTATGCGCGCCGCGAGCTCGGGAAAGTACTGTCGTGGCCAGCGTTGCGTCATGTCGACCTCGTAGAGGGCGCCGGACGTCGAGTTCGTCATGCCGGACAACACGTCGTCCGGATACAAATGCGAGGGCTGCCACAGGATGTCGCGCAGTCCCTTGGGGCGCCGTGTTGCGGTCGCGGTCTTTAGGATCTCCGCCGTATCCGGGTGGTATTCCACACCGGTGCCTGCCAACTCGAGTCCGATGACACCAGCGTCCTTGGCTCTGTCATCACTGGCCAGCCGCACCGCGAGTTCGCAGCCGGCCGAATGGCCGAGCAGAACAAGTCCGGCTCCGCGAGGATTGCCGCCGAGGACCGTGTCGATCGCCCCGTATGTCAGCGCCACCCGTTGCTCCGGATGTGCCATGGCATCGGGGTAGGGTGCCGACGCACCGTAGCCCGGCCGGTCGAGCGCCACCATCGTGTACCCGTTGGCGGCGCCGGTGCGCAACAGCGAGAAGTCCGGATGGCCCGGGCAGTCGAAATAGGCTGCGGTGCTTGCCCCTCCGTGGAAGGCGACGACGACGGCCTTCGGCTCGTCGGCGAGTGCGACCAGGCCCGACATCGGCACGCCGTCGACGAGGACGACGCGCGGGCGCGGGCTCATGTGTCGGTCCTCAAAAGGATCGCTCCGCTCGGGGTGAGGCCGCCGCTGCTGACCACCGCGACGCGGGCGTCCTTCACCTGGCGCTCACCCGCGTCACCGCGGAGTTGGGTGACGGCCTCGTGGATCAGGCCCATGCCGTGGGTGCGGCCGTGGGAGAGCTGACCGCCGTGGGTGTTGAGCGGTATCACGCCGTCGCGGGCGATCGCCTTGCCGCCGTCGAGGAAGTCCTTGGCCTCGCCGATGCCGCAGAATCCCAGCGCCTCCAGCCAGGACAGGCAGTTGAACGTGAACCCGTCGTAGAGCTCGGCAACGTCGACATCCTTGGGCTGCAACGAGGTTCGCGTCCATAGGTGGGCAGCCTGCCCCAGCACCTGTGGTTCGTGCGTCAGCGTGGTCTGGTCCCAGTCGGTGCGTTCGACGATCTGGGTGCCGACGGCCTCGAACAGCACCGGTTTGCGCGGCATGTCCTTCGCGACATCGACCGCCGACACGACCACAGCGATCGCACCGTCACACGGCACGTCGCAGTCGTACAGCCCAAACGGCGTCGTGATCGGGCGTGCGTTGAGGTAGTCGGCCATGGTCATCGGGTCGCGGTAGATCGCCGTCGGGTTGAGCGCGGCATTCGCGCGCTGGTTCAACGCGATCCAGCCCAGGGTCTCGCGCGTCGTGCCGTACCGGGCGAAGTGGCGTTGTGCGTTGAGTGCCAACGTATGAGCCGCCGACGTGGCGCCGAACGGCATCTGCCAGCTGGAGGTGCGGGCGCCCCCTGGCGGGGATGTCCTGCCTTCCTTCATCAGCTGCTGGAAGGTCGCCTCCCACAGCGTGCGGAAGCACAGCACGTGGCGGGCCATCCCCGTGGCGATCGCCATCACGGCCGCGATCACCGAGCCGCCGGGACCGAAGGTGTCCATGCCTCCGTTGATCCATGTCGGACGCAGCCCGAGCGCGCCTTCCAAGGCGCTGACCCCGCCTTCGCCCATGCCTGCGATGTCGAGTCCCGGATACGTGGACAGCCCGTCGATGTCGTCGAAGGTCAGCCCCGCGTCGGCAACGGCTTGTTCACAAGCGTCGATGGTCAACGACAGTGGCGGTAGCATCTGCCGACGGCCGATCTTCGACATGCCGATGCCGGTGATGGCCGCGGTGTCTTCGAACTTCTCCTTGGTGAGCATCGGCGCGACGTGCTTGCCGAAGTCCTGAGGCGCGATTTCGTCGACAGCCTGCGGTCCCGCCTCAGTCTCGGACGACGGCCGGAACAACGGCAGCCAGACATCTTCGATCTTCTCGAACGTGACCTCGACCGCCTGACCAATCGTCAGATCGTCGTGCTCACACTCAACGATGTTGGTGGTCAATCGAACTCGCGGATCCTCGACGATCGCGACTTGGGCCACCACGTACGGAGGCGGGAGGTCGGGGAATCCGAACCGGTGGTTGACCGTGAAGGCCGAAATCGTAGCCTTGCCGGAGACATCGCGCACGCCCATGTTGCGGCTGCGACAGTAGCGGCACACCGGCTGCGGTGGATGGATGAGCGCCTCGCAGTCGCGGCACTCCTGGATGCGCAGCACGCCGTCGCCGCCCGCAGTCCAGAAGAACTCGTTCTGAAGCGTGAGTTCCGGCAGTGGCCGTGTCACCGGACAAACTCCGAAATGGCTTCGCCGTCTTTCGGTTCGGGCTCCGGCGATTCCTGTGCGTCGTGGTGGACGGCCCGGTCGCCGGTTGGCCGGTGTTCGCCCATGTAAATGATCGCGTGCACCGGGCAGTCGAACAGTGCGCGCATCACCGCATCACGGTCCTTCTCGGGCACCGTGCCGTCGCCGATCAGTGAGGCGTAGCCCCAGTCGTCGAGCGAAAAATACTCCGGCGCGTGTTTGGCGCAGATGCCGAAACCGTCACAGAGTGTGCGATCGAGCCGAATCCGTAAGCCGTCACTCATGAGTGGCCCACCGCCTCCACTTCGTAGGGCCGCAGGGCATCGAATGCGGCAGTCCGGCAGGACGGGCAGTCGTTGGCGAGATGTTGAGCGACCAGTTGCGGGAACTGCCGCAGCAGACTCGCCGCGACATTGGTGGCGCCGTCGAGCGTGCCGCATGCGCCGCGGCCCCGGAGCACGACCGACCATCGCTCGAGACGCGCCAGGTCCTCATCCGTTGCCACGCCGTCGCGTAATGCGGACGCGACGGCGGCCATTGCGGCCGTGCCGTTGAAGCATGATCCGCACTGACCGGCATTCTCGCGGTCGAAGTAGGACAGCACCGAGGCGGCGACGGCGACGGGGCAGTCGTCGGTCAGCAGCGAGATCGCACCGCAGCCAAGGCCACTGCCGAGGCGGCGGATCGTCTCGTGGTCGAGGGTCGCGTCGAGGATGTCGGTGTTGACCAGGCCGGCGAAATAGCCACCCATCAGCGCACCACGCACCGATTCGGCCGACAGCCCATGCACCGACAGCAGCTCGGAAAATGCTGTGCCATGAGGGATTTCGTATAGTGCCGCGGGCCGACCCGCGCCTGTAATGGTGGCCAGGAAGGTACCCGGCGACATCGGCGTCCCGACGGCACGGAACGCCTGCGCGCCGTGCGCGTGAATGAAGGGCAGGTTGGCCAGCGTCTCGACATTGCTGACCATCGTCGGCAGCCCGAACACGCCCTCCTCGAACGGGCGGGGCGGCTTGTCGGTCGGTTTCGCGGGTCCGCCGTTGATTCGCCGGACGGTGGCGGTCTCCTCGCCCGCGACGTACGTCGGTTCGACGGTGACCACGCTGACGGCGGTGTCGCCGAACGTCTCTGGCTTCAATTCCTCCAGCGCCGATGCGACCGCCGTGGCCGATTGTTGGTCGGAGACGTAGACGTATGCACGGGTGGCGCCGATGATCGCGGTGGCCAACCGCAGTCCGTCGAGCACCACATGCGGACGATTACGCAGCAGCCACCGATCCTTGACGGACGCCGGCTCGCCCTCTTCGCCGTTCGCAACCACCACGGTTTCGGACCCCCGGCGTCCGGCATCGCGGACCGTGCGCAGCTTGGTGCCCAGCGGGAAGGCGGCGCCGCCGCGGCCGAGCAGCCCCGACAGGTCGACCTGCTCCAGCAGCGCCTCGGCATCGTCCAGCGGCAGGTAATCACTGCCGGCCGACGGCCGCAGCAGTCGCGGCTCGCAGTTCGGCCACGCAGCAACGATCAGTTCGGTTGCAGTGGAGGTCATGTGAGGTCCTTCCGGCCGGATAGGCTGACGGACATGAGGACTGCGGTGGTGCGCGTCGGTGTCGACCGGGCCGGCGAGCTCGCGCCAGCGCAGTTACGCGACGGCATGGCGCGCCTGGGCCAGTTGGCCGGACCAGCGGGCTTCGAGGTGGTGGACAACGATCTCGTCGGCCTCCCTCCGCAGCGCCGTGAGGTGGAGCTGCTGATCGCCGGCGACGACCCAGCCGACCTCGAGCGGCGCGCTGTCGAGTTGTGCGCCAAAGCATTCGGCACCACACCGGTGCCAGGAGTGCTCACGTTCATCAGCCGGGGCACCGACGCAGACGCGCACGGCGTGCTGGCGGGCTTGGGGCTGTCCGGCGAGATCGAACGCGTGGCCGGCGACGAGGGCTGGGATGTGGTGCACGTGACGCTGCGCAAGGCGGACCTGGAACGCGTCCCGGAGAGCCGTGTCCATACCGCGCTCGAAGCGTCGCTCAACTGCGAGGTACACATTCGCACTATCTAGCCGTCCAGGAACTTCAGGATCGCGGGCGCCGCCTGCACCCACGTGTCGAACATGTTGAAGTGCTTGACCTTCCCCTGGGCGTTGTCCTTCGCCGCCTGCTCCCAGGCGTCTTCCGGCCAGGGCGGGTCGATTAGTTCGGATCCCTTGATCAGGCAGCTCACCTCGAGCGACGTGCGCTTCGGGTGATCCCAGTCGTCCTCGCCGCCGCGGATGATCAGTGTGGGCACCGTGATGTTGTCGAACATCTCGTCTTCGACACCGGGAATCGTTTGGCCAGGCTTGGACACGAATGCGTTCAGCCAGCGCATCATCACCTTGACGAATTCGTCGGGATCGAGCGCCAGAAGCCGCGCTTCGTTGGCGGGATTGTCGGCGATGCGCTCCTTCCACTCCCTCAGGTGCAGAAGGCCTTCCATCCCCATGGTGAGGACCGGCCGAATGTTTGGCGTGATGTAGTGCGCCCCGAGCACGAAGGTGCCGTACACACCGCCGACGATGTTCCACACCACGAGCTTTGTCGCTATCTCGGGGTACAGCATGATCGTCAGCATGGAATCCCTGGCGCCGCCCGAACCGCCTGCGATGATGCAAGGGCCGATGCCCAGAGCGGTGACCAGAGCGTGCAGTGTTTCTGCCCGCATGTGCGATTCGGATTGCCCGTAGAACTGCACATCGGACTTGCCGCAGTT
>DASRJA010000022.1:0-3478 GCA_035649695.1 Mycobacterium sp.
TTCGGTGGCCAGGATCGCCAGCCCAACGAAGACGATCGCCCAACCGGGGCCGGGATACGGGATAGCGAGGATGCCGACACCGAGGATCGCCAGCCCGATCACCGCGACGGCGATGCGGTAGGAGAATTCGGCCTTCGGGCGATCCCGCAGCCGATCGCGCCACCGCGCCCAACGCCGTTTGACGTCCGACGCTTTCACGGCTGGCCCGGCTTCAGCTTGACGAACAGCGCGTTGGCTTCGGCCAGTACGTCGTCACCGTCGAGGAGCCGTCCCGCGATGAACATCTTGCGGCCGTCGACGTGGTCCACACCGGCGTCGACCTGCAGTTTCGTCTCGATGGGCACGATCTTTCGGTAGTCGACGTGCAAGAACGCGGTGCGCTGATAGAGGCTGCGGGTGAGCCTGAACGCGGTGTAGCCGAGCAGTGAGTCGAAGAGTTGCGCGATGCAGCCGCCGTGCACCGCGCCGTTGCGGCCGAGGTGGAAGCGACGAAAATGCACGATGCCGCCGATACGGTCGTCGTCGGTCTTGTGGTACTCCGCCGGGATGCCGAGGACGCTGCCCCGGTTCGGGAGGTCCATGCGCCGGCCGGCCGGCGACGACCACTCGTCGGCCTCATAGGGTGCGAGCAGGTTCGAGATGGACTCGAGGAGGTCGGCGGCCTCGGTGATCACCGCGTCGGGTGCATCGGCCGCGCGGGCACGGTCCTGCACGGTGCGGACGGCTTCGACGAATCTGCCGTAGTCGGGTCCGCCGCGGCTGGTGGGCTCGATCGGGCTGAAATCCCCGCCGCGGTGCTCCCCTGCGAATTCGGTGGTCACCTCATCAAGGTATTGGGTGTTGCGCCGGACGCCGTACTGGGCGTCGCGAACGGGTGTCGCCGAGCACCCCATGGGCGACGCGGGTGAGCGCGTCTGTGATCTGCACCGACGTCAAGCCGCGTGCCCGCTGGTGCACATAGACTTCGGCGGAAACCGGTGCGAGCAGGATGTCGATCAATGCGTCCGGATTTGGCGTACCAGCGTCGACAAGAAGCGAACGCACGTGTGTCGACCAGAATCCGTACGCCCCGGTCGCGAATCGAGCTCCGCCCGTCTCGGTGCCCAGTACCAACTCTGCATGGGCATCGAGCAGTTCAATCATCGCGGCGTAGAAAGCAGCGAGCCGGATGGCCGGTGGCGCGTCCGGGCCCAACGGCGGGTCGCCGCGCAGCATCTTCTCCTGCAACATTCGTTCGTGTTCGTCGAGCAGCGCTACGGCGATCGACCAGGTGTCGGGATATCGCCGATACACCGTCGCCCGCCCGACCCCGGCCGCCTTGGCGATGTCGTCCATCGTCACCGTGCGCGGGTCACGAGTGGCGAAGAGGTCCGCGGCCGCGGCCAGCACGCGGGCCCTGTTCCGCGCCGCGTCCGCCCGCTCAGGTACTCCGTCGCTGCCTGGAGATGGCCCGGTGAGCAGGTCGGAGCGGGTTTCCATGGGGGCAATATAGCCGCCAGACGGAATAAGTGGGCACAGTGTCCAGTTAGTGTTATCGTGCCAATAACCGGACACAGTGCCCGGTTGGCCGCCCGGAACGTGACTCGGCTCTTAGCAAGGAGTACCGAAATGAACTGGCCCGCATTGATTTTCGCGCCCACCAGGCAGGCAAGCCGTGGCTGAACGCATCAAGGGCAAGACACTGATCGCCCGCGACGAAGGCGATGACGCAAGCGGCGTCATCATCAAGCTGTACAGCGAGGAGACGAACGGCGCCATCTCGATCATCGAGCAGCCATTCGAGCCCGGTCTTCTGTTACCCCCACACGTTCATCAGAACGACGTCTGGCTTTACATCCTTGAGGGAGAGATGCACGCGCGGGTCGCCGACGAGGTCGTCAGGGCAACACCCGGATGCTGGGTGATGAAGCCTCGCGGTGTCCCCCACACCATGTGGAACGCGGGCCCGCAACCGGCACGCCTCATCGAGGTGTACACGCCGGGTGGATTCGAGCTCTTCTTCAAGGACTTCGGAGACCGGTTGCGGCAGGGCCCGGTCGGACTCGACGAACTGAATCAGCTCGGCGAACCGCACGGCATCCAGTTCTTCGACGACTGGATCGCCGAGCTCACATCGGCCTACAACCTACGTGTCATCGGCGAGTAGCTGACCTCAGCCGGCCGACCCGGCTTTGCTCAGCGTGTCGAACTCCTCGTCGGACAATTCGATCTCGGCCGCGGCGACGTTCTCCTCCAGATGCGCGACCTTCGACGTGCCGGGGATCGGCAGCATCACCGGCGAGCGCTTGAGCAGCCAGGCCAGCGCCAGCTGCGACGGGGTGGCGTGGTGATCGTCAGCGATGCGCTGCAGCGGGCCACCAGGCGCGGCTAGTGGACCGGCCGCCAGCGGGAACCACGGGATGAAGGCAATGCCCTGCGCTTCGCACGCCTCCAGGACGGGCTCGGCGGTGCGGACGGTGATGTTGTACATGTTCTGCACCGAAACGATGGTCGCGACCTTCTGGGCGGCCTCCAACTGGTCGGTGTCTACCTCCGAAAGGCCGATATGTCGGATCTTGCCCTCCTGCTGCAGCTTCACGAGTTCACCGATCTGATCCTCGGCGGGGAACTTGTCGTCGATCCGGTGCAGCTGGAACAGGTCGATGGTGTCGACGCCGAGACGGCGCAGGCTCATCTCGCATTCCTGACGTAGATAGGCCGGGTAGCCAAGAACCGGCCACACGTCGGGCCCGGTGCGTAAGAGTCCGGCCTTCGTTGCGATGACGACACCGTCGTAGGGGTGCAGCGCCTCGCGGATCAGTTCCTCGGATACGTATGGGCCGTAAGAGTTGGCGGTGTCGATGAAGTTGACGCCGAGTTCGACGGCGCGGCGCAGGACGCGAATGCACTCCTCCCGGTCGGCGGGCGGACCCCACACGCCCTTTCCGGTCAGGCGCATGGCGCCGAATCCCAAGCGGTTGACCGTGAGGTCGCCGCCGATGCTGAATGTTCCCGATGCTTGCGCGACGCTTTGGGTGGTCATTTCACCGACCGTACGCGGCAATGCCAGGGTGGTTCCTGTGAAGTTGAGCGACCTCGCTGCGCTGCCGTTGACGTATTCCGAAGTGGGTGCGACGGCGGGACCGTTGCCCGCCGGATACCACCACATACAGAAGGCAGCGGTCATTGGACGGGGACGGCGCCGGTTCGACGAAGCCGCCGACAAGGGCATGCGGTGGGGCATGCTGCGTGGTGCCGGTGTAGGGGTGGAGCCGACGACCGAGGTCGCCGCTGTGGGGTCGGAGGTGATCGTGCACCTGGGCCCGGTGCGGGCGCCGTGCCGCGTGGTCTATGTCGTCGACGAACCCGACCGGCGGGGGTTCGCCTACGGGACATTGCCGGGGCACGCCGAATCGGGTGAGGAGCGGTTTGTCGTGGCCTACGACCCGGCGACCGACGAGGTGCACGCGGAGGTGACGGCTTTCTCACGGCATGGGAC
>DASRJA010000023.1:0-10541 GCA_035649695.1 Mycobacterium sp.
AATCTTCAGCAAAATGCTGAGTGGCGAGATCGACCTCGACGAGGCCGACCCGTCGTTCAATCGTCAGCGGATGGCCGAGGGCATGGCGGTGCGCACCCGGTTCTTCGACAACTTCTTCGGTGCGGCGACCGACGCGGGTATCCGCCAAGCCGTCATCCTGGCGTCGGGACTCGACACGCGCGCGTATCGCCTGCCGTGGCCGTCGGGCACCACCGTGTACGAAATCGATCAGCCAGAGGTCATCGATTTCAAGACGACGACGCTCGCCGATCTCGGCGCGCAACCGGCCACCGACTTGCGTGTCGTCGGCATCGACCTTCGCAACGATTGGCCGGCGGCCCTGCGCGGCAAGGGATTCGACCTTGCACAACCGACAGCTTGGATCGCCGAAGGTCTGTTGATCTATCTGCCGCCGGATGCCCAAGACCAGTTGTTCGACAACATCGGGTCGCTCAGCGCGCCCGGCAGCCGGCTGGCTACCGAGTACGTGCCGAGCACTGACATCTTCACCGACGAGCGGGCACAGGCCCGCAGCGAGCGGTGGCGCCGCCTCGGCATGAATGTCGATATGAGGGAACTCGTCTACGACGGCAAGCGCAGCCACGTGATCCGGTACCTGGAGGCGGGCGGCTGGCATGTCACCGCGGATGACGTGCCAGATCTCTACACCGCCAACGGCTTTACGTTCCCTGACGACGAAGATGCTCAAGCGATGGCCGACGCCAAGTACATCACCGCGACCCTAAAGTAGGAGACATGGCACGGACAGAAGGTGATTCCTGGGACCTGGCCTCCAGTGTGGGCGCCACCGCCACGATGGTGGCCGCACAGCGGGCATTGTCCAACCGGGAGGGCCTGATCGACGACCCGTTCGCCGAGCCGCTGGTGCGCGCGGTCGGACTGGACTTCTTCGTCAGGGCGCTCGACGGTGAGATCGAGCTGGAGGACGTCGACCCCGAGTTCAACATGCGACGGGCCGCGGAGGGCATGACGGTCCGCACCCGCTGGTTCGACACGTTGTTCACCGACGCGGCCACCGCGGGTGTCCGCCAGGCGGTGATCCTTGCCGCTGGTCTGGACGCGCGGGCGTTCCGGCTGCCGTGGCCCGACGGAACGACTGTGTACGAGCTCGACCAGCCCGAGGTCATCGACTTCAAGACGAAGACGCTGATCGACCTCGGTGCGCAGCCCAAGGCCGACCGGCGCACCATCGCGATCGATCTTCGCAACGACTGGCCGAAAGCACTGCTGGACAACGGCTTCGACGTAAGCCAGCCGACGGCGTGGATCGCAGAGGGCTTGCTGATCTACCTACCGCCGGAAGCGCAAGACTTGCTGTTCGACCGGATCAACGAGCTCAGCGCGCCCGGCAGCCGGGTCGCAACTGAACACATTCCTGACGTGACGATGTTCTCCGATGAGCGCTCGCAACGCATCGCCGACCGGCTCAAGAAGTATGGCCACGACATCGAGATGGGAGACCTCATCTATCACGGCGAGCGCAGCCACGTCATCGAGTACCTGACGGGGCACGGCTGGGATGTGACATCGCAGACGATGCGGGAGGCATACGCCGCCAGTGGTTTTGAGTTTCCCGAGAATGAGACGATCGGGTTCTTCTCGAATCTCAGTTACGTGAGCGCGGTGAAGCGCTAGCTTCGGCCAATTCGAGGAATCGCGCGTAGCGGTCGTGCATCGCGTCGGCCCACACCGGATCGGGTTCGACGACGCGTTCCGTTGATGCCCACCGGGCGGCGTCGGCTGTCGACGTTTCGAGGCCCGCCGCCATCCGCGCGAGGAACGCCGCTCCCAGTGCCGCACCCTCCGGCACGGCCGATACCTCGACGGGTAAATCGGCGGCATCGGCCAGCGCCTGCATCCACGGCTGTACGCGGGTGCCGCCACCGGTCGCCACGATGCGAGCGGCCGATGCTCCGCTGAGGTCGATGAATTGACGCACGACGAAGCCCGACGCTTCGTAAGCGGCCCGCCGTACTGCACCGCCACCGTGGGTGAGGTCCAGACCGTCGAGAACCGCTCGCCGATCGGGGTCGTGGTAGGGCACGCGCTCGCCGCGCACATACGGTGACCACACCGGCACTCTGCCCGGGTCGACTGTCGAATCATCTTCGGCCACAAGCTGGTTCACCCAGCCGAGAAACAGGCCGCCGGCGTTGCTCGGTCCACCGATCTGAAACTTGCCCGCGGTCGAGTGCGGCAGCGTCCACAGGCCGGGCGCCTCGCGGTACTCGGGAATCGTCACCCATACGATCAGCGTCGTGCCGCACAGCACCACCACGTCGCCATCCCGATCGGCATCGGCGACAAGCTGCTCGCACAACGCATCGACCGAACCTGCGGCCAGCACAGCATCGGCGTCGCGTAGTTGGCCCACCGTCGTGCCGGTCGCTTCGACCCTGGGCATGCGGTCGGCTGTCGCCCCGCAGTCGGCGCAGGCGTCCTCGCTCCAGCCAGTCCCGTCGAACAAGGGATACGTCGTGCTCGCGGTGGCACTGTCGACGACCGCCTCGCCCGCCAGAGCGTGGTTGGCGACGGCCGCCGCGGGCCAGTATCCCTTGGCGTTGGGCGCCTCGCGCGCCGTCCAGCGCAGGAATTCGACCGTTTCACCGCTGACGAACGTGGTGTCGGGGCCGGCCGCTCTCCTGCCTCGGCTGTCGCCATAGAGCAGGCCAGGTGTCAGCGGCCTGCCGTCGTCGTCGACGGCCGTCAGGGACGGCACCATCGCTGTGACGGCGACGGCTTTGGCGTCGGGCCTGCCGAGTTCGGCCAGCGCCGCCAGCGGGCCACGCCGCCAGGCCTCGTCGGCGTCGTGTTCGAGACGATCTGGGGCAGGCACCCGGAGCTGGTGCGGAATTCGTGTCCTGGCCACCACATGGCCGTCCGCGTCGGCGGCCACGGCTTTGACGGCGGTCGTGCCGATGTCGATGCCGATTGTGACCCCTTTGGCAGACACGGGCGTCACCGTACGCCAGCATGATCTGTCGTGACGCGACTTCGGGCCCTGGTGACGGCTCCCTTGCGCGGCGATGGCTTCGACAAGCTGCGGGAACTCGCCGACGTGGTCTACGACCCGTGGATCGACCAGAGGCCGCTGCGGATCTACACACCCGAACAACTCGCGGAACGCGCATCGGCAGAGGACGCGAATGTGCTTGTCGTCGAGAGTGATTCGGTCAGTGGCCCGGTGTTCGACCTGCCGCTGCGGGCCATCGCATCGACGCGCGGCGACCCGAACAACGTCGACGTCGCGGGTGCCACAGCTGTGGGCATCCCGGTGCTCTACACCCCCGGGCGTAATGCCGAGGCCGTCGCGGAGATGGCGCTTGCCCTGCTGTTTGCGGCCACCCGTCACGTGATCACCGCCGACGCCGATGTGCGGGCAGGACAGGCGTTTCGCGACGGGACGATCCCCTACCAGCGGTTCCGGGCGTGGGAGGTGGCCGGGCAGACCGCAGGCCTCGTCGGGCTCGGCGCCGTCGCCAGGGCCCTGAAGTGGCGCCTCGAAGGGCTCGGCGTCAAAGTCATCGCATACGACCCGTACAACAGCGAGGCGCGCCACAGCCTCGAGGAGCTGCTCGCCGAGGCCGACATCGTCTCGCTGCACGCACCGGTCACCGACGAGACCGCAGGCATGATCGGCGCCGAGCAGTTCGGGGCGATGCGCGACGGCGTGGTCTTCCTCAACACCGCCAGGGCCCAGCTGCACGACACCGACGCGCTGGTCGACGCGCTGCGCAGCGGCAAGGTAGCGGCCGCCGGCCTTGACCACTTCGTCGGCGAATGGCTGCCAACCGATCACCCACTGGCGAGCATGGGCAACGTCGTCCTGACCCCGCACATCGGCGGGGCGACGTGGAACACTGAGGCCCGACAGGCGCAGATGGTCGCTGACGGCGTCGAGGCACTCCTGGCCGGGCGCACGCCCGCGCACATCGTCAACCCGGAGGTGCTGGCCCGATGAGATTCGTCGACAACGCGGAAGAGGCCGTGCTGGCCGCCGCGAAGGACATGTTGCGCCGGGGCCTGGTCGAGGGAACCGCCGGCAATATCTCGGCCCGCAGGGAGGACGGCAATCTCGTCATCACGCCGTCTTCAGTCGACTATGCGGAAATGGCGCTCGACGACTTGGTGGTGGTCGACCCCGAGGGCGCCGTGGTGCAGGCGAAGGACGGACGGTCGCCGTCGAGCGAGATGAAGCTTCACCTGGCCTGCTATCAGGCCTTCGACGACATCGGCAGCGTGATCCACAGCCATCCGGTGTGGGCGACCATGTTCGCCGTCGCGCACCAGCCGATTCCGGCAGCCGTCGACGAGTTCGCGGTGTACTGCGGCGGGGAGATTCGCTGCGCCGAGTACGCCGCATCCGGTTCACCGGACGTCGGCACCAACGCGGTCAAGGCTTTGGAGGGTCGGGCAGCTGCGTTGATCGCCAATCACGGCCTCGTGGCGGTCGGCCCGCGCCCCGACAAGGTCCTGCATGTGACGGCGCTGGTGGAGCGGACGGCCCAGATCGCCTGGGGGGCAAGGGCTCTCGGTGGTCCCGTGCCCATCCCCGACGAGGTCAACCAGAACTTCGCCGCGGTGTACGGCTACCTGCGCCAAAACCCCATGTAGCACACGCCGCGAGCGTGCATGTCTGTACACGACACGCCGCCGAATTCCGTACAAATGCGCACGTTCACGCGGTAGTTAGGCCGAGCGGACTGCCGCGTCGATGAGGATTTCGGATGCTGACCGGGCGTGGATCATGGCGGCGGTGTCGTCGAGCGAGGTAGCCAACGCCAGCGCACCCTCGAAGAGCACAGCCAGCTGATGACCCAATTGGTAGGGATCGGCGGCGCCCGCTTCCGCGGCTTTGTCGGTGAGACGCGCGATGAACCACAGCTTGTGTTCATGAACGATGTCGTGAACACCTGGCATGTCGTCCGCTGCCTCGACAGCCGCGTCGTGAAAAGGGCAGCCGCGGAAGCGGTCGACGGGCCGGCTGTCGAAGATCGCCAATAGCTGGTTGCGTGCGGTTGCACCTGGGGTGTCGAGCGCCTGCTCGTTGGGAATCCCGCCGCTGTCGTGAATGCGTTGCAGGTACTGCTCCACCAGGTCGTTCTTGGTTGGAAAGTACCGGTAGAGCGTGCGCTTGGAGACCCGCGCAGTCTCGGCGATGCGTTCCACACCCGTCGCGTGGATGCCCTCGCGGTAGAACAGGTCCGTTGCGGCCGCCATGATCCGCTTCTCGGCACCACGGCCTGGCGACGCGATGACGGTCTCCGTGAAGTCCATCGGCCAAAAGTACACCGTTCGGTGCGGGCACGTCCAAATTGGCTGTTAATTCCTTCTGGCTTGGAATACCGATCGGTTTACTTCGGTTGATCGAGGCACCAGCTCAAGACCTCTGCGCGTGAGAAAGGCAATCAATATGGCCGACAGCAAGGAGTTGTTCCTGATCACAGGCGCCACCGGCAACACCGGTGCACACACCGTGCGCCTGTTGCGCGAACGCGGTCATCGCGTGCGGGCTTTCGTACATACGCTTGATCACCGCGCCGCGCGCCTGAGTGAATTGGGCGCCGAAGTGGTGCAAGGCGACCTGCTGGACTTTCCGTCACTCAGCGCGGCGACGGCAGGAGTGACGGCGGCGTACCTCAACTACCCCGTCGCCCCCGGTTTGGTTGAGGCCACCGCGAACTTCGTGCAGGCGGCCAGTGAGGCCGGCGTGCACGCGGTGGTGAACATGTCGCAGATCTCGGCGCGCCGGGAGGCTAAGAGCAACGCTGCGCGCCACCATTGGCTCGCCGAGCGGCTGCTGGACCGCAGCGCGCTAGTCACCACGCACCTACGGCCCACCTTCTTTACGTTTTTCCTGAACATGTTCTGGATCCGCGACAACGACGAAGGGATCTACCGGCTGCCCTTCGCAGACGGCCGCCACGCCCCCATCGACGCCGCCGATCAAGCCCATGTCATCGCGGCCATACTGCAGAACCCCGATCCGCATGACCGCCAGGTCTACCCGCTCTTCGGTGCCGAAGAACTCGACTGGCATGAAATCGCAGCGAAAGTCCAAGCGACCCTGGGCATCCCGGTGCGCTATGAGCCGATTGACATTCCGTCGTTCGCGACAGGCCTGACCGCCGCCGGCGCATCGGAGCATTTCGTGCAACACATCAGCAGCGTGGCACAGGACTACCGCGACGGCGTCTTCGCCGGGGTTAACAACCTCGTCGAGGTGATCGGCGGAGTCAAGCCCATCACGGTGGAAGACTACGTCGCGGCCACACGATCCCGGTTCGACACGAACGGTCGCCCCCGTCGGTGAGCTCAGTCGTCAGGCCGGGCGGGTCGCGCGGTAGAACGTGACCTGTCCAATGAAGCGCTGTCGACGCGTGCCGACCTCCTCGCAGTCGAACCCCACCGACCGGAGCAACCGCGGGATCGCATCACCGAGATTGCCTGCGGCATGGGGATTGTCCTTCATCCACCGCGCGGCCAGTCCATGGTGGGCGGTCATGTGCCCACCGATGTCGACTATGTGCAACTGGCCGCCGGGGTGCAGGACACGGTGTAACTCCGCTACCGCACCCGCCTTCACGTCTTCGTCCAAATGGTGCAGCATCATCGACGACAGCGCCCGATCGAATTCGCCGTCTGCGAACGGTAGCTCCTGCGCGTACGCGCGCTCGAAGCGAATCCCGGTCATGCCACGCGCTTTTCGTTGCGCACGAGCGAGCGCCAGCGGGTCGGGGTCCGTGCCGATCACGTCCGCACCCGGCGCAGCGCGCTTGGCACGGAGCGTGACGTTGCCCGTGCCACAGCCGATCTCCAGGACTCGCAACCCGTCACCGAGGTCGGCCTGCGCGACGAGCTCGTCGTAGACCCTGCCCATGCCCAGCACGCGGGTCAGCAGGTCGTAGAACGGAAGCAGCGCGTCTTTGCCGAAAGCGGGGACGTAATCGTGCTTGGTAGCAGTATGTGGACGATGTTCGGTCATGATTTCCATGATTGCCGTCTAATGCACAAGGGTGTTGGCCGATCGTCGGCAAAAGTTGGACTATCTTTGGTCACATGACCCAGGCTTCGCGATTAGTCCGTCACCGCGGAGGCATGCCCGTCTATCAATACCGGGCCGATTCCGACACCCCTCCCGTTTCGGTCATCCGCGCACACGGCATTCTCGAACATCGCGTGCACATTCACGACTTCCCGGTCCTGTGGTACGCCCACACGGCGGGCCTGGTCTACGTGGTCGCGCCGGGTGCCGCCGTCGACCCGGCGAAGGTTCCCCACCGAGACAACGGGGTCGGCCTGTTCTTCGATCCCGCCGCACTCGATGGGGACGGGCGATCGCCATGGCCGTCGTGGCGCGCTCACCCGCTGCTGTTCCCATTCGTTCATGGACAGTCCAGCGGGCTATTGCGACTGACGGTGCCCGCCGCGCGACAGCCGGTGTGGGACACCGCGATCGACTCCATTGAAGCCGAACTGGCCGCCCGCAAGGAGGGCTATCGACAGGCGGCGCTGGCCCATCTCACGCTTCTGCTGATCGACGTCGCACGACTGGCCGGCGACGTGGTAGGTGATCTCAGGCGCAGCGGCGAACCCCTTCTGGCCGACGTGTTTACCGTGATCGACCGCCACCGCGGCGAGCCTCTTTCACTGCGCGATGTGGCTCACGAACTCGGTATGACGCCGGGGCATCTGACCACTGTCGTGCGCCGTCGCACCGGTCGCACGGTGCAGGAGTGGATCATCGAACGTCGCATGGCCGAAGCTCGCAGCCTGCTGTCCGAGACCGAGCTGCCCGTCAACGAGATCGCCCACCGAGTCGGAATGTCCGATCCCGGATACTTCAGCAGGCAGTTCCGTCGCATCCACGGCACATCGCCCCGCGAATGGCGTCGTCGCCCGGCCTAGTCAGCACTCAGGCGTGTCGTGCTGCCTCTTGGGCGAGTTGGACCCGCGAAGAGAGACCGAGCTTGGTGTAGACGTGGGTGAGGTGGGTCTCGACGGTACGCGGCGAGACGAAAAGCCTTGCCGCAATGTCTTTGTTGGCTAGACCTTCACGAACTAGCCGCGTGACATCGAGCTCGGCCGGAGTGAGCGCGGCCCAGCCGCTCGATGGCCGCTTGCGTTCGGCTCGCCCACGCTGTGCGTAAGCGATCGCCTCCTCGGTGCACAATGCCGCACCCTCGCCCCAGCCGACCTCAAAATCTGCCTCGCCCAAGGCATTACGCAGCCCTGCGACCAAGACTTCGTAGTCGGCTTGGTAGATCGGGAAGCGGACCTCGCCGGTGTGCTGGCGGATTCCATCCGCTGCGCCGAAGAGCCGGACCCCTTCGCGGTGCCTGCCGGCATCACTGGCGAGACCACCGAGGATTTCAAGGATGTCCGGAACGCCAAGATACCCTTTGACTCTTGCGCAACAGGCAAGGGCGTCATGTGCGTCGCGCTCGCACAGTTCCGTGTCACCCTGCGCTATCGCGATGCGGGCACGAATTTTCAGCGCCGCCGCCAAGAACCACCCACTTGTCGCCGCAATGGCATTGTCAGCCCCACGCCGGGCCGCGGCGAGGTCGCCCCGCGCTAGGGCAGTTTCGGCGACGTACGCGCTATTAATCGACGCCGTCCCATACAGATCACTGACGCGCGACCAGGCGGCCTCCGCGGCCTCGGCCGCCAACGCGACCTCACCCGCGGCCAGGTGTGCGAGCATCAACGCGATGTAACAACCGCCCATGTGGACATCACCGAGGTTCGCGGCGGACTCGATGCCCGCCTCGGCCGATGCCCGGGCTCCGCTCGCGTCACCGTAACTCGCCAGCGCGTGGGGCAGCACAAGGAGCGCGATGACCCGCGTGATCACGTCGTGAGCGGCCTCGGCTTCGGCGACCACCCCGCGCAATTCGGCAATTGCGCCGGCCAGATCGCCCTCTTGTATGTATGCACCGGCGAGCCGCCACCGGCACTGCCGCGATCCGAAGCGGTCACCGATGGCGTCGGCAAGGTCGCGTCCTTCTTCGGCGGCCGCGCGCACCGCGACTGGATCGCCGGCGACGAACGCCGCCTGAGCCTGCTGGCCGAGGATATAGTCCAACCGCCACCTGTCCCCCAGTTCCCGGGCCAGACCACTCGCCTCGGCGAGGTATCGACTTGCCACCTCGGCGTCGTAAACGGACGCGCTGCCGCAGGCGGTGAGCGCCCGGACCAGCAGCCCCGGATCGTCGAGCTCACGCGCGATCGTCAGCGCTTGCTCAGAGGCATCCAAGCTGTAGATGTTGACCCACGCGTCGAGCACAGCCTTGTCTGCGAGCGCCCGCGCACGCACGGCAGGCTGCACCTCGATCTCGTCGGTCAGCACGGCGTCGAACCAGGCCAGCCCTTCTTTGATGCGGCCACGGGACAGCCAGAGCGGCTGCAGAGACGATGCCAGCTCCAACGCGCGTCCGATGTCGCCGGTTTCGGCGCTCCACCCGAATGCGCTTCGCAGGTTGTCCATCGACTCATCTGCCTGCTCGACTCGCTGTTCGTAGTCACTCCGTCCCGGCGCATCGAGCAAGGCGGCCATCGCGGTGTAGTGGTCGCGGTGACGTGACCGCACCGTCGCGGCCTCGCCGGACTCGCTCAGCTTCTCCTGCGCGTATTGGCGCACAGTCTCGAGTAACCGGTATCGCGTTGCGCCACTGGTGTTCTCGGCGACCACCAATGACTTGTCAACCAGCAGGGCGAGCTGATCAAGAACCTGGTAGCGCTCAACCTCGGCATCACCGGCGACGGCTTGGGCGGCGTCAAGATCGAACCCACCCAGGAAGACAGCGAGCCGGCGGAACAGGATGCGTTCCGTCTCGGTCAGCAATGCATGCGACCAGTCCACGGACGCGCGCAGGGTCTGCTGTCGGCGCACCGCAGTGCGCGCGCCGCCAGTCAACAGGCGGAAGCGGTCATGCAGACTGCCGAGGATCTCGTCGAGCGACAAGGCCCGCACCCGTGCCGCCGCCAGCTCGATGGCGAGCGGCATGCCGTCGAGCCGGCGGCAGATCTCGGTCACGGTAGCGGCGTTGTCATCGGTAACGCTGAAATCGGGCCGCACCCGCCGAGCCCGATCTGCGAACAACTCAACGGCTTCGTTGGCAAGCGACAGCGATGGCACTAGAAACGTCACTTCACCGGCCACGCCAATAGGCTCACGGCTCGTGGTGAGAACCCGCAACGCCGGACAGGCGCCCAAGAGATTAGTCGTCAGGGATGCGGTCGCGTCGATCAGGTGCTCACAGTTGTCCAGCACGAGCAGCGTCTCCCGATCGGCGACGAACCGCACGAGCGTGTCGGGCGTCGAAGTGCCCGGTTGATCGGGCAGGCCGAGCGCACGGGCCACCACGACCGGCACGACTTCGGCATATGTCGTCGGCGCCAAGTCGACGTACCAGACGCCGCTGGGAAACTGCGACGCTACGTGAGCCGAGATCTCAATGGCGAGACGCGTTTTGCCCGCACCCCCGGCACCGGTCAACGTCACGAGCCGGTTGTCG
>DASRJA010000024.1:0-26796 GCA_035649695.1 Mycobacterium sp.
GCGTACGACGGCAGCATGGCCGGACCCGAGGACGCCGAACTCGGCCTTGATCTGTTGACGCCGCGCGGCACCACCTATCTAGCCACCGCGCCCGGTGATCTTGGCCTGGCCCGCGCCTACGTGTCTGGCGACGTCGAACCGCACGGTGTGCACCCCGGCGATCCCTACGAGCTGCTGAAGGCGCTCGCCGAGAAGATGGACTTCAAGCGTCCGCCCGCGCGGGTGCTGGCCAACATCATCCGCTCCATCGGCTTCGAACATCTCAAGCCGATCGCGCCGCCGCCGCAAGAAGCACTGCCCCGCTGGCGTCGCATGGCAGAAGGATTGCGGCACAGCAGAATCCGCGATGCGGAGGCGATTCACCACCACTACGACGTGTCAAACACGTTCTACGAGTGGGTGCTTGGCCCGTCGATGACCTACACCTGCGCCTGCTATCCGCATCCAGACGCAACGCTGGAGGAGGCGCAGGAGAACAAGTACCGGCTGGTGTTCGAGAAGCTGCGCCTGCGGCCCGGCGACCGGCTGCTCGACGTCGGCTGCGGCTGGGGCGGCATGGTCCGCTACGCCGCACGCCACGGGGTCAAGGCGATCGGCGTCACGCTCTCGAAAGAACAAGCCGAGTGGGCGCAGAACGCGATCGACGAGCAGGGCCTGTCCGACCTGGGCGAGGTGCGCCACAGCGACTATCGCGATGTGCGCGAATCCGGGTTCGACGCGGTGTCGTCAATCGGTTTGACCGAGCACATCGGCGTGCACAACTACCCGGCATACTTCCGGTTCCTCAAATCGAAAATGCGGTCCGGTGCGCTGCTGCTCAACCACTGCATCACCCGCCACGACAACCGAACCGGGGCCAGCGCAGGCGGTTTCATCGACCGTTACGTGTTCCCCGACGGCGAGCTCACGGGCTCAGGCCGCATCATCAGCGAGGCACAGGACGTCGGCCTTGAGGTGGTGCACGAGGAGAACCTCCGTCACCACTACGCGCTGACGCTGCGTGACTGGTGCCGCAACCTCGTCGAGCACTGGGATGAGGCCGTCGAGGAGGTCGGGCTGCCCACAGCGAAGGTGTGGGGCCTGTACATGGCCGGCTCACGCGTGGGCTTCGAGACGAATGTCGTTCAGCTGCACCAGGTTCTGGCGGTCAAGCTCGATTCCCATGGCGGCGACGGCAACCTGCCGCTGCGGCCGTGGTGGACGCCCTAGAGCAAACCAACACCACAATCGAGTAGTCGACTACCCCGGGATCGGGTAGTCGACTACGCGTGCCCCCAGCCACTCGGCCGGATCACCATGGTGTCGTTCCGCGCGCTCAAGGCGAAACAGTCATCACGGCATTCTGCCAAGAGGGGGTTTTGAAATGCCATCAACTAACTCGTACGACGGCACTTGCACCGACCAGTCAGGGAACACCTATCCGGTCACCAGCAAGGAATCCTACAATCAGTGCATGCTAGTGGGCGGTACTTACCGCCCGTACAGCCCGGATGCCGGCCACCGCGTGTCCGCCTTGGTGTTCGACGATCACGCCCAGATCGACAACGATGCCAACCCGTTCAGCGCGCGCGCAGTGGGCGCGAGGCTGATGATCTTTCCGATCTGCGAGGTGAATCGACGGACCCGTCGGTCCCGGCTGCTGAACAAGCTCGATCTGCTTGACCGCAAGTTCACCGACGACGTGGGTCGAGTGCTCGAGGCCGAACCAGACCTCAAGGCCAAGGTGTCCCGACTGGTCGTGGATATTGCCTGGGTCGCCGCGCGGGCACTCTCAGAAGAGGGCAAGGCGGACGCGAGCGGGACGGTCGTTTCCGAGGATCTGTTCAACCGCGCGCGAGAACTCGGCGCCGAAATTCAGGCCAGGACACAAAACCAGGAGCTGATCACAGCGATCGACGATGCCCTCGGTTCCAGTGAAGAAGTCATCGGCGTCGCCGTGTCTGAACTGCTCGCCAAGCTCGAGCACCGAGCGACCGTGCGCGCCAGGTCCTGAGCCACGGACGTGCATCATGGGCCTGATCGAGATCGAACTCAGTCGAACCGAATTCCTGTCACTTGCAACGTTTCTCGTCAAACAGTCGCCGATCCCCGACCCAACCTTCGAGGTGCTGGGAAACGATCGGCTGGTGCGCAGCTTCGACTGCACAAACGTCACGCTGGGGAACGCCCCACCCGATCTTGCACCGCCGCCAGGCGTCGTCGCCGCAAAGGTGGATGTGAAGATCGGCCATGCGTCGGTTGCCGAGTTGGAGGCCGACGCGAACGCCAAGACCGTAACCCAGGCCGTCGCATGGGTGTACATATCGTTGGTACCCATCCCGGGGAAGCTGACCTTCGTGCCCGTCGGCAAGGGCCAGCATCTACTGATCGCCGATCTCATTCGAATTGACGTTCAAGGGCGGCCGGTCACCGGGCGTTTCGATGATCCCGCGTCGCCCCGGTGGGGACGTCAACCGTTGGGAACATTGCAGATTCCGCTGCCTGACATCTTCTCTGACATTCCGATCACCGGCTCGGCGGTGGTGCTGTCGGCGGCTGCCGCAACTCTGCGAGTCGCCACAGCAGGACAGAACGTCTTCCTGCCGGCGGCGGAACGGTTGGTCCAATTCGGCGACAAGTGGCTGCTTCGCGTGTCACCCGAAGTGTTCACCGAACTGCTGCTCACAGCATTGATGGATTCGGTGACACCCGCGCCTCCCGGCGGCGCGACGTTGATTCAACCGCCCTCTGTGACGTGGGGTCCGACCGCGATCGGGTGGCCGGGCGGGCCTCCGTGGGCAGTAGACCTCAACGGCTGGGGGGCCAGCGGAAGTTACCGGCTGACAAAGCACAAGGCGTGTGGCGATGAGGACGTCAGCCTTACGGTTCACACCACGCTGCTGCCGGTGCCCGACGCCGCAAGTAGCAAGCTGACCTTCTATCTGGAGATCAGCGCGCAAGCGGACGACGGCACCACCTTCAAGTGCTGGCTGAACAACCTCGGCGTCGTGACGCTGGTCGCCTTCTTCGTCAACCCCATCATCGGAATCGGTGTCGGCCTTGGCAGTTACGCGATCGTCGGCGGCAAGGTTGACGACGGTGTGGGTGAGGGTGTCACGGGCCAGAGCGGTGGAAAGGGGTTCAAGACCATCGGGAGCGGAGACAACTTCACGATTCATTCTCTGGAAGTCGATCTCAATCTCGGCGCCCTCGCCAAGGCTGGAGCGACGATGCAGCACGGGGCCTCGGCAGCTGACGGGGTTACCTTCGGCGGAGAGTTGAATCTATTGCCGCTCAGCTTGATCGATCACTCTTGCAGCTTCTGGCCGCCGAACGGAGCCACCCTGAAAGGGACGTGGTCGAGCGGCTACAACTGTAACCAGGGCTGGCATGCCTCCTTCGAGCTGCCCCGCATCCACATCACCGATAACGTTGAAGTGCTGAACACCGAGAAGCTGTTCGGCAAAGAGGTCGCCGTATACGACACCAGTTGGGTTGTGCCGTCGGCGCATTGGACGATCGATTGGCCGGGGCCCGCTGTGATTGACCAGTACGTATCGGTCATCGGCGATCTGTGGGCCTACACCGGGCCGGGACTGCACGTCGGAAGCCACTTCCTTCCGCTGCCTGCGGGACATGTTTTCCTCCATACGAGCGCAGGTATCGCCCGGTTCGAGATCGACCACGTTCCGGCCCCGCCCGCACAGCCGACCCCGGCCGAACTCATTGCGATGAAAGCCAACTGCATGATGCTCGTCGAGCGCTTTGAGGATGTCCGGTGGCTGGTCGACCCTCCCGACTTCGACTACGGTCACGATCCCCTGCGGCACTGGACGGTCTACGTCGAGAAGGCGCCGGGTCGAATGCAGCTCCAAATTCACGGCGTTCAGCAGGGTGCACCGACTCGGCGGCTCGCATCCTTCTCGGCGGAGTCGAATGAGACGATCGCGATCGAGGTCATCACCGACGGCCGCACCGAGCTGCGCATCGAGCATGACCTCGACGGCTCATTGGAGCACACCTCGATCAAACAACAGTGGCTCCTGCCGACCAGTACGGTCGACTTGAACGGCAAGGCATCGACACTCGAACTAGTCGGTGACCGTCTGGAGGCGCGTCCGGCGCCGTCCGTGATGTCCATTTCGACTGCGGCCGTTGCGGAATCCCGGTACGCCGACGTGCCGCCTGCGAGCGTTGCGCTGCCCGACAGCCGGGTCGCCGCGGTAGATGGCCACCGACTGGTGGTGGGTTACCCGTTCGGCGGGACGGCCGTGCATCCGCCGGCCCCGTTCCGAAGTAGCGTCGAGACCGCACCTTCGGTCAAAGGTGGCTGTTGCGGCGAATAACCCTAGGGCTCAGCCGCCGTCGATGCGACGGGCGCCGAGCTCGTTCTGAAGGAGCTCCAGCGCCGCTTCCTCCGGGTCGCGGCGCTGGACCTCCGAACTGTCGTTGCCAGCCTCGGCCAGCATGTCCTCTTCGTCCTCGTCGCGCTGTGGCGGCGCGGATACGACGGGATCGTCGGGCTCGGGTGCGGGAGGCGCGGCGGCGGCAGTTCCGACTTCGCACCGGATCTTCCAGTCCACGCCGAGCGCGTCCTTGAGCGCCTCGCGGATGACGTCGGCATTGCGTTGCTCCACAAGCCGTTTGGCCAACGGCGCCGACTCGTGGCTGAGCACCAGAGTGTCGCCCTCGACGGCGCGGACGATCGCGCCTGCCAGCATCACGTCGATGGTACGGCTGCGCCGGCGGACCTTCTCACGCACGGTGGTCCACATGCTGCGCACCGCGGCCGCATTGGGCTCGCCCCCCATCGAAGGCACAGTCGCGGCCGGAGCCTCCACTGCTGGGTCGGACGGCGCTCGGACCGGAGGCGGTGACGGCGGCGGCTCGGGCGCAGGCGGTGCCGGTTCGGCCTCGACCTTGGGCTGCGGCGCGGGTTCCGGCTTCGGCACGGCTTTGGGAGTCGGCTCAGTCCTGCTCTTGCGGGCGTACTGCTTTGGCGGCGCATCTGGCGCCGACGCGGCACCCTCGCCGGCCGGAATGGACATGTCGAGCCGCGTCTCGATGCGCTCGACACGCTGCAGCAGCGCCGATTCGGTGTCGCTGGCAGAGGGCAGCAGCAGCCGCGCGCACACCACCTCGAGCAGCAGCCGCGGCGCGGTGGCGCCGCGCATCTCGCCCAGCCCGGCGTGCACCACCTCGGCATACCGGGTCAGCGTCGCGGTGCCGATCCGCGTGGCCTGGTCGCGCATTCGCTCCAGCACATCCTCGGGCCCGTCGACCACGCCGCGGGCGATCGCGTCGGGCACCGACTGCAGCACGATCAGATCGCGGAAACGCTCCAGCAGGTCGGTGGCGAACCGTCGCGGGTCGTGCCCGGCGTCGATCACCGCCTCGACCGCACTGAAGAGCGCCGCGGCGTCCCCAGCGGCCAACGCGTCCACGGCGACGTCGATCAGCGCCACGTCCGTCGCGCCGAGCAATGACAACGCCCGCTGGTAGTCCACCCGGTTTCCTTCGGCACCGGCCAGCAGCTGATCCAGCACGGACAGGGTGTCGCGCGGCGACCCACCCCCGGCGCGAATGACCAACGGGTACACGGCGTCGTCGACCGTCACGTCCTCCGAGGCGCAGATGCGTTCCAGCAGCGACCGCATGGTCCGCGGGGCCAGCAGCCGGAACGGGTAGTGATGGGTGCGCGACCGAATGGTGGGCAGCACCTTCTCCGGTTCGGTGGTCGCGAACACGAAGATCAGATGTTCGGGTGGCTCCTCGACGATCTTCAGAAGCGCGTTGAATGCCTGCGGAGTGACCATGTGGGCTTCGTCGATGATGAAGATGCGGTATCGCGACTCACCCGGAACGTAAAACGCGCGGTCACGCAGCTCTCGCGCATCATCGACGCCGTTGTGGCTAGCTGCGTCAAGCTCCGTGACGTCCATGTTGCCCGGTCCGTTCGGCGCCAGTGCCACGCACGAGTCGCACACGCCGCACGGGGTGGGCGTCGGACCCTGCTCGCAGTTCAGCGAGCGGGCGAGGATGCGCGCCGACGACGTCTTGCCACAGCCCCGTGGCCCGGAGAACAGGTAGGCGTGGTTGATGCGGCCGGCCGCCAGCGCGGTGGAGAGCGGTTCGGTGACGTGTTCCTGGCCAACCACGTCGGCGAAGGTTGCCGGTCGGTACTTCCGGTAGAGCGCCACGCTCAGCAGGCTACCGACAGCGTCCGACGCCCGAACACGTCAGCCCTTGAGCAGCGACTCGGTCGCCGACAGCAGCGCACACGTGGCCAGGCCGTCGATCGCATCGCGCAGCTCGGGCAGCCCGGGGAATGACGGCGCGATCCGGATGTTCTTGTCCTCCGGGTCTTTTCGGTACGGGAAGGCCGAGCCCGCCTCGGTGACGGCGATGCCGGCGTCCTTGGCGAGGGCCACGGTGCGCTTGGCGGTGCCGGGCAACACGTCGAGGCTGACGAAGTAGCCGCCCTTGGGGTCGGTCCACGACGCGACCTTCGACTCGCCCAGCCGGTCGGTGAGGATCTCCTGCACCAAAGCGAACTTCGGTGCCAACAGCTGCTGGTGGCGCTGCATCTGCAGGCGCACTCCGTCTGCGTCGCCGAAGAACCGCAGGTGCCGCAGCTGGTTCACCTTGTCCGGGCCGATGGATTTCTTACCCGCGTACTGTAGATACCACGCGATGTTGCCCAGCGAGCCGCCGAAGAAGCTGACACCGGCGCCCGCGAACGTGATCTTGGACGTCGACGAGAAGACCAGCGGCCGGTTCGGGTTGCCCGCCGCCTCGGCCAGCCCCAGCACGTCGACCTGTTGCACGAAGTCGTGGGTCAGGGTGTGAACGGGATACGCGTTGTCCCATATCAACCGGAAATCGGTTGCCGCCGTTCGCATCTGCACCAGCCGGCGGACGGTGTCCCACGAAAATGTGACGCCGGTCGGGTTCGAGTAGACCGGCACACACCACATGCCCTTGATGGCCGGGTCGGAAGCGACGAGCTCCTCGATCAGGTCGACGTCCGGGCCGTCCTCGCGCATCGGCACGGTGATCATCTCGACGCCGAGCGTCTCGGTGATCGCGAAGTGCCGGTCATAGCCCGGCGACGGGCAGAGGAACTTGACGACGGGCTCGGCGATCCATGGCCGGGTGGAGTCCACGCCGCCGTGCAGCATCGAGTAGGTCACCACGTCGTGCATCAGCTCGAGGCTTGCGTTGTTGCCCGCGATCAGGTTCGGCACCGGGATGCCGAGCAGCTCGCTGAAGATTGCGCGAAGCTCGGGCAGGCCGAGCAGGCCGCCGTAGTTGCGAGTGTCGGTGCCATCCCCATCACGGAATGCGTCGCGTCCATCTCCCGGAAGACTCAGCAGCGCATTGGAGAGATCGAGCTGGGCCGGTGACGGCTTGCCGCGGGTCAGGTCGAGGTTGAGGCCCTTGGCCTGCAGGTCGGCGTAGTTGCGCTTCTGCTGCTCGTGCTGCGCTTGCAGTTCGTCACGGCCGAGAGATTGAAACGACACCGCGCGCCTTCCACCAACGTCAGATCCGGGAAAGAGGGGACCCCGCGCACCCGCCAGAGCCCATTGACCCTTGCTGCCTTCCGGCCCTGGGGGAGTTCACAGGATAGACGCCGCGCGGGGTCCGTAGCGAGTGTAATACCAGTGCGCTGGACAACTCGACGGGCGCATCAGCCAGGTCGGCTACCATGGCCCGCGGAGGATTCGCCTAGTGGCCTATGGCGCTCGCCTGGAACGCGGGTTGGGTTAACAGCCCTCAGGGGTTCAAATCCCCTATCCTCCGCACTCGGCCCGGGGTGCGACCGGCTGAAGAAGCAACCCGGTCGCGCCCCGGCCAAAGCCTTGAGGAGGGGTATGGGCCGCACTGTTGCGGTGGTTTGGCACGCGTCGTTTTCTATCGCCGCCGGTGTCGGATACTTCTTCTTCGTGTTGCCGCGCTGGCCCGAACTGCTCGGCGACACCTCGCACACCCTCGGCACTGTGCTGCGCATCGTCGCCGGCGCCTTGATCGGGCTTGCCGCGTTGCCGGTGGTATTCACGCTGCTGCGCACCCGCCGACCGGAGTTCGGTACACCCCAGATGGCGTTGAGGCTGCGCACGTCGTCGATCGCGCTGCACGTGCTTGCCGCGGTGCTGATCATCGGGGCGGCGATCAGCGAGATCTGGCTCAGCCTCGACAACGTGGGGCAATGGTTGTTCGGTATCTACGGGGCCGCCGCCGCGATCGCCCTGCTTGGCATGTTCGCCTTCTATCTGGCGTTTGTGGCCGAGCTGCCGCCGCCTCCGCCGAAGCCGCTGAAGCCCAAGAAGGAGAAGCGTCGCCGCGGTCGCCGCAAGGCCGCCGAGGACGTGGAAGAAGAAGCCGCCGACGAAGCGCCAGAGTCCGAAGAGGACGCGACGGCGGAGGACGAGACCGAAGACGGCACGGAGTCCGCATCCGACGAGGAGCCTGCTGAGGTCACTGCTGAGGCTGAGGATCCGACGGCCGAGGAGCCGGAGCCGACGGTCCAGGACGAGGAGGAGCCGGCCGCCAACGGGTCGGCCAACGGCGGGCTGCGCAATCGCCGGCGCAGGCGGTTGCGCGGCCGTGTCGCCGTCGAGGATTAGCGTCTTTGCGGCGCTAGCAGCTGTGGCGCTGACGAGCTGCCACGTGGACGGATCCGCGCGAGCCGACGTGCCCGAGTTCAACCTGAATGAGCCCTTCGCGCTGAACGGCGGCCAAGAAGCGCTGATTCCAAGCGAGAAACTGCGGCTCCGGTTTACCGATGTCGTGGAGGACTCGCGCTGCCCGACGCAGGTGGATTGCTTCTGGACAGGGCAGGCGCGCATTGCCATTGCCGTGCAGCCCGACGGCGGCAGTCCGACGAACGTGGAGTTCAACACGAACCCCGCGCCGGGCCAGACGGTCAAGGTCGTCACAGTCGGGAAGTACGGCGTCGAGCTGCAGTCGCTCGATCCCTATCCGCAGACGCCCGATCCCATCCCGTTCGAGGATTACCGCGCCACGCTGCTGGTTCGGAAGGGTTAGCGGGCGAATTCCTGAGCCACGCCGCCCTTTTCGGCCAGGTGACTGATTGCCGTGAGTTCCAACCAGCCCTGGATCACGCGCACGGCCGCGCCGATGTTGCCGACCTGACAATGATTACTCGCCTGTTCGGCCGCGGTGAACGTGCGTGTTGTCACCGACCGCGCATTGACCAGGTTGGCCGCCTGCCGCCGCAACTGCTTCAGCGGCACATAGTGGTCGTCGGCCCCGGCAAGCAACAAGACATCTGCTGTGACCAACTTTGAGACGCGCCGAGTGGTGACCCTGGTCGTCGAGCGCATGAAGTCGTAGGCCGTCGACGTTCCGGTGATGTGCATGCCCTGCTGCAGTCCCCACTCGGCAACGGGTTTGCGCGCAATCGATTGTCGCGCAACGGCATTGACGATGCGTCGGGCGCGCAGTGCCAGGAGTACGCGCAGTGCGGGTGTGACTCCGCGGCCGATCTGACGGGCTAACACCTCGAACTCGTCGTCGAGGATGTCCATGGCCACCACGCGGCTGATCCGCGGTTCGAAGGCGGCCGCCCGGATCGCGAGGCCTCCGCCCAGCGATTCGCCGACGACGGTCACGTCTGTCAGCCGGTAGTGGTCGAGCACGGCAGCCACCGGTCGCTCCCATTCGGGAATCATTGGCAGGCCGCGGTCTTCCAACGCAGCGCCCTGACCCGGCCCCTCGAAGGCGATGACTCGATGGCCCGCGTCGAACATCGTGGCGAGCATCGGCAGGAACTCCTCGACATAGCTGTCGAATCCGCCGAAAACGACGATGGTGCTTCCGGTTTCGGTTGGCGGGCGCAAGTCGAAGGCAGGCAACGCCGAACCGTCATACGGCACCTCGTCGGGGCTGACGTCGTACAGCGTCCGCATCGTCTGCGCGAAACGCGCCCTGGCGCCGTCGCGGCGGGGATCGTCGGGTCGCATGAAGAACTCGGCCGCCCGGTCGTAGTACGCCGACGCCAACAGCCGTTCCGCGTCGCGGGCGTCGACTGCCAACCCCAGGAAGCCGTCGATCCATTCCGGATAGGTGTTGCAGCGGCGGGCCAGTTCGGTGACTTCCGCGATCGCCGACGGGCCGATCCACTGCACCCATCGGTTGCATTGGAAGTTCAGGCTCACGTCGTCGTGGAAGTGGTGATAGCCGACGGCCGGCGTTGTCCCGGTGAAGTCCAGGCGGGGCGCTGACGAATCCATGGCATTCTCCTATCGCAAGTCAACTTGCGATAGATCATGCGCCTGTTTGGACCGTATTGCAAGTGAACTTGCGATAGGGTCGAGCGATGAGCACGCATCGCCGCGGTGAACACGTCCGCCGCACCGTGCTGGCCGCGGCATTCGATGAGCTCGCCGAGAACGGCGCAGGTGCCGCGACCGTCGCAGGGGTCGCACAGCGGTCGGGGGTCCATGAGACGACGATCTACCGACGCTGGATCACCAAGGAGAAGCTCTTCGTCGAGGCAATGCTGAGTCGCAGTGCGGACGAGATACCCACACCGGACACCGGATCGATCCGCGACGACCTGCTGGCGATTGTGCGAGCAATGACTGCCTACGTGACGACTCCGGTCGGCCTCGCCGCGCTGCATGTGGCGTCACTGGTGGTCGACGAATACCAGGAGGGTCGCCAGGCATTTTGGGCGGGCAGACTCGATGCGCTGCGCCCTGTCGTCGACCGCGGCATCGCCCGCGGTGAGCTGCGGCCGGACACCGATGCCGGACTGCTTCTGGAGACCCTGATCGCACCGTTGCACAGCCGGCTGCTGATCACCGGCGAGCCCGTCGACGAGCAGTTGGGCGAACGCATCGTCGACCTGGTCCTGGACGGCGCGAGGGTTCAGGAATCCGGAGTTCGGGCACTATAGGCAGATGGGCATCTCTTCCTTGCGCCGTCCGCTGCAAGCGCTGGTAATCGCACTGGCCGCGGTTCTGGCCCTGGTCTCACCCGCGACTTCGGTGGCAGCTCCGGCCGACATCGCGGCGGCCGCCGCCGCGGTTGAGCCTGCCGTCGTCCAAATCACCACGAAAATCGACTATCAGCAGGCGATCGGAACAGGAACCGGCACTGTCGTCGATCCCGGCGGCGTCGTGCTGACGAACTACCACGTCGTCGCTGGCGCCAACACCATCACCGGCACCGTGGGCGGACGCGACTTCCCCGCCGATCTGGTGGGCTACGACCGCAAGCACGACATCGCAGTGCTGCAGCTGCGTGGTGCGGGCGGGCTGCCGACGGCACCGATCGGCGACTCCGGTCAGGTGGTGGTGGGCGAGCCGACCGTCGGTCTGGGCAACGCCCGCGGAGTTGGCGCTCCGCTCACCCACGAAACCGGCCCGGTGGTCGCTCTCAACCGCACAGTCAACGCCGAAGACGCGTTGACGGGCAGCTCCGAGGAAGTCAACGGCCTGATCGAGGTCGCCGCTGACGTGCGGCCGGGAGATTCGGGCGGGCCGTTGGTGAACGGTGCCGGGCAGGTCATCGGAGTGGTCACCGCAGCGACCGTGAACTTCCAAATGGGTCCCGCCGGAAAGGGTTTCGCGATACCGATCAACGACGCGATGGCCGTCGCCGGTCAGATCCGGTCCGGTGCGGCGTCGGGCGATGTGCACATCGGACAGCCCACGCTGCTCGGCGTCGGTGTCGGCACCCAGCAGCGCAGCGGCGGCGGGATCATCGTGCGCGACGTGATGCTCGGCGGACCGGCCGCACAGGCGGGTCTGGCGACCGGCGACGTACTGACCAACCTCGACGGAACCGATCTCGACTCCGCCACCACACTGACCTACGTGCTGGACCGGCACTACCCCGGCGACGTCGTCGACCTGACCTGGATCGACCGCAGCGGCCAGCAGCGCACCGGCAAGGCCACCCTGGTTTCGGGCCCGTAAGCACCCTATGCTGAGCGAGTGCACAACACCGCTCCTCACCGAGTCGTCCAATGGACGACGGGAAATGTCGGAAAAAGCTCGGTCGAGGCGATCGCGAAGAACCCCAACTACGAATTGATCGGGTGCTTTGCCTGGTCGAAGGACAAGGTCGGCCGCGATGTCGGCGAGCTCGTCGGAATCGAACCCCTGGGCGTTCAGGCCACCAACGACGTCGACGCACTGCTCGCGCTGAAACCCGACTGCGTCGTCTACAACCCTATGTGGATCGACGTCGACGAGCTGGTCCGCATCCTCTCTGCGGGCGTGAACGTCGTGTCGTCCGCGTCGTTCATCACCGGGCACAATCTGGAGGCCGGCCGCGACCGGATCGAGGAGGCGTGCAAGCAGGGCGGCTCGACGATGTTCGGTTCAGGCGTCAGCCCCGGTTTTGCCGAACTGCTGGCCATCGTCGCGGCCAACGGCTGCGCCCGGGTGGACAAGGTCACCATCGCCGAGGCCTCCGACACCACCTTCTACGACTCACCCGACACCGAGAGACCGTGTGGCTTCGGCATGCCGATCGACGATCCCAACCTGCAGCCGATGATGTCGCAGGGCACGGCGATTTTCGCCGAGGCGGTGCGTCTGGTGGCCGACGCGTTGGGCGTCGAACTCGACGAAATCGTCTGCGAGGCCGAATACGCGCAGACCACCGCAGACGTCGAGATGGCTTCATGGACCATCAAGGCCGGTTGTGTGGCAGGGGTTTTCGGCAGCTGGCAGGGCCGTGTCGGCGGCAAGACCGTCGTCGACCTCAACGTACGGTGGCGCAAGGGGCAGACGCTCGACCCCGACTGGAAGATCGAAGGCGACCCATGGACGATCACCATCGACGGGCTGCCGACAGTCACGATGAAGGTGGGCTTTCTGCCGCCGCCCGACTTCGTCGAGAACGCCAAGACGATGGAAGATTTCATGGGACTCGGCCACATCATCACCGCGTTGCCGCCGATCCACGCGATCCCCGCCGTCGTCGCCGCCGCGCCCGGCATCGTCACGTACAACGACCTGCCGCTGACGCTGCCGCGCGGCATCGTGCCGAATTAGCGCCGCCCGGCTACCCGCTTCTTCGAGACCTGCTGACCGACATCGCGATAACGCGCGCCATATCTCGGTACGGCGAGCGCGCCCGCATGCCGTGCTGCCGTGATGGCACTGCGCATCGGCCGGGCCAGCCCCGCGAACGACGCCATGTCGAGCACCATCGGGGTCAACAGCCGGTTGTGGACGAAAGCGAACGCGCTGCCCGATTGCGGATCGGCCCAGCCGAGGGTGCCGCCAAGGCCGATGTGTCCAAATCCCTTGAGCAGCCCGGGGATCGGCGATTCGTGGTAGCCGAGGTGGAATGGCATCGGCACGACGATGTTCAGGTCCGGCCAGGGCCTCGGATTTCCGATCAAGCCCTGCGCCAGCTCGTCGGAGAGGAATTCGGTGTCGTCGATGCTGCCGCCGTTGGCGATGGCTGCGTACATCTTGGCCAGAGCGCGGGCGGTGACGACACCGTTTGCGGCGGGCACTTCACCGTCCAGGAACGGAATATCGCCCTGCACAAACGATTTGATGCCGGGGAAGAACATCGCCCCGAATGCACCGGAGAGTGGCAGGCCGGCCACCTTCGGCGCGACGAAGTTGAACACCGGGTTGGTGCGCGTGCTCTGCGGCGCGAGAATCTGTGCGACCTTGGTCGGTGAGCCCGCAGGCGGCCGGCCCAGGTGCAGACCGTCGGTGTCAAGCGGTCGGGCCACCTCTTCGCGGATCAGCTCACGCATGCCCTGGCCTGTCACCGCGCGCGCGAGCCCGGACAGCAGCCATCCGTACGTCAGCGCGTGGTAGGCGGGCCAACCGCGCAAATGGTCGACCGACGCCTCGGCCAACCGCTCCTCCATCAGCTTGTGGTCCAGCAGGTCGTCCTTGCTGACACCCTTCAGGTGCGATAGCCCGGACCGGTGCCGCAGCACGTCGCGAATGGTGATGGTGTCCTTGCCATTGGCGCCGAACTCGGGCCAATACGTCGCGACCGGCTCGTCGTAGGACAGCAGGCCGCGATCGACCAGACGGTGAATGACGGTCGCCGCGACGCCTTTCGTCGCGGAGAACACCATCGCGCCCGTGTCGACGGTCCAGGGCTGCTCGGCCGCGCGGTCGGACCACCCCGTCCACACATCGACGACCGGTCGCCCATCGATGTACACCGAAAGCGCGCCACCACCGAACCGCTTGCCAGGAAACAGACCCGCGAACACGCGCACGACATTGGAGAACCGCGAATCGGCCGCACCCTGGACACCGCGGGGCAAACCTTCCTCAGCGCGGAGCAGCGACGGCTTTGTCATACAGCTAACAATGCGTCGAGCACGCTGCCGTGCATGCGGAATCGCAATATTCAGCCGACGACCTGCAGGACGACCGCCTGCAACCGGGCGGCCGCCGGTCCTTCAAGGATCACGTCCTTGAGGATCTTCGCCTGATTGCCCTCGACGGTGAACTCACCGGGCTGCGGCTGGTTGCCACCCTGCACCTCGTACTTGACGGTGAACGGGGTCTTCGGCAATGGATGGAAGCCAATGTATTTCGGCTCGATCGTGTACTTGTAGGCACAACCAGGACCCGGCTCGCAGTTCTGCTCGGTGACGACGACGTTGATCGTGAACTCCTTGGGTGTGGGCACCGAGGGCGGCGGCGCGAGCGTCGTTCGCGGCGTTGCGGTCGGCTGCTGCGGTTTCGAGTGGTCGCCGAAGATCAGGGCAGCCGCGATGCTGATGCCGCCGACAAGCATCGCGACGATCGCGAGCGCCGCGAGCAACTTGCGGATGGTCTGCATCTACTCCCCTTGTCGGCCGCATCTGGCATTCGAAATCGCTCCGCATGCCAGATGTTAGGCGCTGCGCGGCGTCGGGAAGCAAAGGTCGGCAGGCGAGTCAGTGTTGCGGACGCCGACGTCCAAGGTAGACGGTGAAGACGATCGCACCCACGGCCAACAACGCCACGATGGCCGCGCCCCCGATCAGGGCAACGTCCTTGGCGCTGAGGCCGGTCGGAGACGAATCGCTGACCAATTGCATCGGGTAGTCGCCGGGCAGCGGTCCCTCTGCCGGCGCCTCCATGCCCGGGAACGACTGCGTCTTGTGCACCTCGAACTCTCGCTCGCCGGTGGGGCCCTGCTTCCATTCGCCCCAGGCAGGCGCCACGCCGTCGAGGAGAACCTTGTGCTCACCGACGGTGGGATCCGGGCCGACGTCGACGACCTTCTTCACGCGGATCGGCTTGTACTCCGCGTTGGTGTATTTCACCTTGACCGGCACGTTGGCCTTCGTGATCACCGGCGGTGGCGGAGGCGGAGGCGGCAGACCGGGACCGGGGACGAAGCCGCCGCCGAAGAAATTGCCCACTGCGATGTCGATGGGTATGCCAAAAGCACTGAGCCGCACCGCCGTGAAGTTGTACGAACCAAGTTGGGGCACTTCGGTCACGATGCGTCCCAGCGGTGGAATCAACAGAATCCGTGGCGCACCAGCCAGGAGGTAGACCACCTGGAGCGGATCGGGGAACGGGTTAAATATCAGCGGCCGGTAGAACTCGTCGTACTGCACCCACTCCTGCTGCCAGAGCACCACCCTGCGCTCGGCGGCAACAACGCCGTTTTGCGCGGGAACGTTGGGCGCGGCATTCGCGTCCGGATTCGGCGGAGCGATGATCAAGTCCCTGATCCGGGTGACCTGAGCCTCCGGCGCCGGGGGCGGGTTCTGCTCGACGGGCACCGCCTGCTGGGCAGTCTTGAGGTCCTGCGGCTGTGCGGCCAGCGCGACTGGCTCAGCCACCTTGTCCACCCCCGCGGCCGGCTCGGCGCTTGTCGGACCTGAGGTGCCACCAGCGGGATTCGGCTCCGCGGAAGTCGTGCCGCCCGGGGGACTCGTGCCGCCCGGGGGACTCGTGCCGCCCGTCGAAGTCGCGCCCGTCGTCTCGGTGGTCGCGGTGGTGGACGTCGTGCTCGACGGCACCAGTCCCGCAGGCACGCTCGGAGACGTGGACGTCGTGGAGGAGGACGTCGCGGAGGAAGTGGTCGTCGTCGTCACGCCTGAGTTCGCCGTCGTCGTCACGCCTGGGTTCGCCGTCGTCGTCGTGACGGCTGTCGTGCCTCCCGGTGCCAGTGGCATCGGCGCGGCCGTCGTCGTCGTCGTGACAATCTCGGCGGGCGTCGGGATCGGCGCGGCCGTCGTCGTCGTGACAATCTCGGCGGGCGTCGGGATCGGTGCGGCCGTCGTCGTCACGATCGCAGGATCCTCGGTGATGATCGGCGCCTGCTGCCGCGTGGTGACGATCTGAGGTTGCTCGGTCACGACCGGCGCCTGCGTCACGACCGGCGCCTGCGTTACGACCGGCGCTTGTGGAACCACCGGCGCCTGAATGACCGGCGGCGCCTCGTAGGTCGGCTCGTACTGCGGAACCGTAGGCACGGCTTCGGTTGTCGTTACGTAGATGTCGGTAGGTTCGGCGAGGACTGGGGAAACTCCCGCGCTAAGCGCGGTCAACGCGATCGCAGCACCTGACGCCAGGACAACTGCTACGCCACGAGCACGGCAAATACCAAGTGGCACAAGCATCGTGGCTCAACTCCTCTCCACGTTGCGGTCAAGGTCACCAGCAGGGTTGATGCCGATCGACCTGGAACAGATTGGCGGCGGCGCATTCGCCGTGCTCGTTGACGACGAGGCCGCGGACCTGCCAGTACAAGTCGGTGGTGGCTCGGGTGGCCAGTCGCGCTGCGAGGTCGAAGTAGTTCATCGGGGGGTTGGCGCCGGGCACCGCGAGAATGCCCCGGGGGGTGTCCCAGCCGTCCTTGTTCAAGGTCGAGTGGCATTCCGCGAAACCGGGCGGCGGACCTGCCGGCGGGCACCCCCCGAGCGGAAAGTCCGACGAGAAATCCATCGAGAAGAAGCCGGTGTGTAGGTCGGCTGGAAGGGTGGCCGGATCACATGTGGGCATCAGCGGTGGCGCCAGACGCTCTAGCTGTCCGGCGGCGATGTTGTCCTCGACCCAGTTGGAGTGCGAGTAGAAGTCCTGGAGTGCGTGAGCCAGGCCGCCAAACGCCGCACGAGCTGCCGGCCCGTCCGCGAGGTCGCTGCCGTTGGGCCCGACGGGCTGCGATCCGCTCATTACGATCGGCGTGAAGACGTTCCAGGCTTGGACTGCGCGGTCGCAGATCTCGGCGGGATTCTTCGCGTCGTCGATATGGCGGAACTCATCACTGAAAAACGCGTCGCTTCCGACGGCGCCGGCACCAGGCGGCGGGCCGACGAATATTTGGTTCAGGGTGGCGTCGTCGACGCCGGCAGGTGTTAGCGCATCACGCGTGACGCGCTCGTGGTTCTGGATGTAGAAGGCTTCGGCATCCGGTGCGGTAACGCCGACGGTTGCAGCAACGACGGCCATCCCCGTGATCATCAGTACGCCCGGCCGGAGTTGACGGAAAAGCCCCATCACAAATCCCCCTGATGATCCATTTCAGCTAAGTGCCCCAGATGATCGGGATTGTGTCAGCGCGCAGCCAGGAATTTCACAGAATCGGCAAAAATACCGGCTCAACTTCGCATCTTGTTGCGCGGAGAGGGCAACTGCACGGACCGTTTCGACTTCTGACCAGCAAATTTTTACGCTTTCGTCCGCTGCACTCGTGGACCGATAGTTGTCGCACTGGTTGCGTGCTCAAGCGGTAGCGGCCCCGCAATACCCATTGCGTCGCGAATCGGCGGCCTATGGTGATGGCTGTGAACCTGCTGGTTTGCTGCCGTCGGGAGGCTTCGTGAAGGGAACGCCCTTCGGCCGCTACGAACTGATCGAACTCTTGGGTCGTGGTGGCATGGGCGAGGTCTGGAAGGCGTTTGACACAGCCACCCAGCGGGTCGTTGCTGTCAAGGTCCTGCCGGCGCAACTGGCCGCCGATCCGATGTTCGAGCAGCGGTTCCGGCGCGAGGCCTTTACAGCTGCGGGGCTCAACAATCCTCACGTGGTGCCGATCCACAACTTCGGCGAGATCGAGGGTCGACTCTACGTCGACATGCGCCTGATCGAGGGGGAAGACCTCGAGCATGCCTTGGCGCACGGCCCGATGGACCCGGACCGGGCCGTGATGATCGTCGAGCAGATTGCCTCGGCGCTCAACGCTGCGCATCGGGTCGGCTTGGTGCATCGCGACGTCAAGCCCTCCAACATCCTTCTTGCGGAGGAAGATTTCGCGTATCTCATCGACTTCGGGATCGCCCGTGGTGCAGGCGAAACCAAATTGACCGCAACCGGCAACGTCGTGGGCACCTGGCCCTACATGGCGCCCGAGCGTTTCACCACCGGCCAAAGCGACACTCGCTCAGACATTTACGCGCTCGCCTGCGTGCTCTACGAGTGCCTGACATCGGTTCGGCCGTTTCCGGGCGACAGCGTCGAGCAGCAGATCGCCGGTCACCTGACGACCCCGCCGCCGCGGCCCTCGATCACCCGCCCGGGCGTGTCACCGCAACTCGACACGGTGATCGCAACGGGCATGGCGAAAGATCCCGACGAACGCTATGGCACCACAACGGAATTGGCTCACGCGGCTCGAGAGGCACTGACCGCTGTCATACCGAAGCCGCCGCCTGATCCACAGCACACGGCGGTGGGGGCAGCGCCCTCGTCTCCCACCGAGGTCCACACAGTCGAGCGTGTTGGCCAGGCCTGGGCACCCACCGAGGCTCGCATGCCCACAGCTGATGACGAAGCCTGGACACCCACCCAGGCGGGTCCGCCTGACCACGTCAGGAAAGCGTGGGCGGCCACCGAGGCCGGTCCGCCCGACCATGTTGAGAAGGCCTGGGCCCCCACACAAAACCGGCCGGTCGAGGAGCTCCACGACACCTCGCCGCCCGAAATCCATACCCCTGATCAGTGGCCCGAAGCCGTGCGCCCGTTGCCATGGTGGCAACGAATGGCGGTGGTGATCCCCATCGCTGCGGTCCTGGTGATCGCTGCTGTCGTCACAATCTTCATCGTCGTGATCGGAGGCGGCAGCGAAAACAGACCGCCCCAGGCGGCAGCTCTCAACGGCACATACACGGTCGAGTTCGGCGCGGATAAGAGGCCTAACGGACAGCCATACGGAAACCCATCGGGCGGACCCGAGACGTGGGTGATCAAGTCGGCGTGCCAGACCGAGGGATGCGTGGCGACCGCATCGAAGGTCAGCGGATCTCAGTCTGCGGCGTCGACGATGGTGCTCGACCAGATCGGCGGACGCTGGACAGCCGTCAGCGCGACGCACGGGACGTGCATGAACAGTCAGGCCGAATTCTGGGAAACAATGTCGCTGCGGGTTCAGCCGGACGGAACGCTGGCCGGTGAATTCATTGTTCGGTCGACGGCAAGCTGTGCCACCGATCAGCAGGTGAAGTTCACGCGCGTCGGGGACGTGAAACCCGATGTCTCAGTTGCCGATCCCCAGACCCAGCCGCCGCGGGTGCCATCATCGGCCCAAGCGCTTCACGGCAAGTACCAAGAGACGGACACCTATGCCGACGGCGGTCGCAACGCGGAAGTGAATTTCGACATCGCGACCTACTGCCTGCGCACCGGTGATCGGTGTCTGAGCTATTGGCAAAATCCCAACGACACAAAGACTTTGGTCTTCTCCCAGAATCAGTGGGTCTTGGCGAACACGGCGAAAGACGCGACGTGCAAGAACGGCAGTCGTGCCCACGGCGAGGTAACCCTTCAGTACCCGCTCCCCCAGCCGGCGCAGGATCCGGTCGCACTGCTCACCGGGCGGGGCCACTACACGGTCACCGGTGAGTGTCCGTTCAACAGCGACTTCGACTCTCGCGTGCAGCGCACCGGCGACTAGACCAGCCCTGCGACGAACGCCGCGGCCTGATCGGTCATGCCGGGAACGTATTGGTGGTGCGACGCCCTGTTGTCCATGTCGCCCTGGCCGCATATCGGGTCGTTGGCGTTGCACAGGTCGATCGTTTTGAACCCGTACGCAGGACTCAGGCCGTTCAACGGACCGAGCAGTTTGTCCACCGGGTTGCCGAACACCGCTACAGCCGCCACGTGATCGGCGGCCTCGGGAGGCAGCGGCGCCCCTCCGCCGCCGAGGCCAGGTATGGCAGCGACGCCGGGTATCGCACCCACTCCCGGTATCGCACCCACTCCCGGTATCGCACCCAGTCCCGGTATCGCACCCACTCCCGGTATGGCTGCCAGGTTTGGCGTGGCACCGACAAGGACGCTGATAACAGCGGCACCCTGTGAGAAGCCGCCGAGCACCAGCCGGGTCGCGGGACAGTTCCCGATCATGAACCGCACGTGATTGTTGGCATCGTTCACGCCGTCGGTCACCAGAAGAAAATTCATGTTCGCCGCGTAGTTGACCCCGTACATTCCGACCGACCTCGGCGCCACCTTGGAGCGCAGCGAGTCAACGAAAGCCTGGCCCACCGGTCCCCCGGGGAGCGCATCACCGGTGCCGCGCGCGAAGACGACCTCGATATCGGGACACGGATCGGCGGCGACGGAAGGGGTGCCTATGGCCGCAATCCACACAGCGCCCGCCGTCAGTGTGGCGGCGCCAAGCAAGCTCGCGATCCGACGTGGCCGCGCCACGTCAATGGCCACCACTCGATAGTAGGCAGCGGTTGTCAGAGCCGTGTGCACTTGCGAAATCCGATCAGCGCTTTGCGCCCAGTTCCTTGCGCTGGCAACAACGTTCCCTTCCGCCGCGACGATGTGCCAGCATGGATTCGTGAGCGCACGCCGAGTCGTGTGTTTCCTAGGTTGCGGGGCGTTGATGTGGGCGCCCTTCACAATGTCGTCTGCACACGCCGCGCCCTGCCCCGACATCGAGGTGGTGTTCGCCCGCGCGACGACCGAGCCTCCTGGTGTCGGCCAAGTCGGGCAGGCGTTTGTCGACTCACTTCGCTCGCAAGTCGGAAACAGATCCGTCGCCGTGTATGCGGTCGACTATCCCGCCTCCGAAGACTTCACGAATTCCGCGTCGGCTGGCGCCGACAACGCCCGAGCTCATGTCCAGGCAATGGCCGCAAACTGTCCAGCAACCAGAGTCGTGCTCGGTGGATATTCCCAAGGCGCGCTCGCGATAGATTTGACTACCGCGATCCCACTATCAATGGCTGGGTTTACACCCGCCCCGATACCGCCCGAGGTCGCGGATCACGTTGCAGCCGTTGCCGTTTTCGGCAACCCCCTGGACAGATACATAGGGATGCCGCTGACAGCGGTCAGCCCGTCGTACGCGGACAGGACGATCGACGTGTGTGCCGCTGGCGATCCGATCTGCTTGCCCGCCGGCGGTATGTCGACGCCGACGCGAGAAGAGATGTTCTCCGATGCGCACCTGTCGTACGTGAAGTCCGGATTGGCGAGTCAAGGCGCGGGTTTCGCCGCCGGTCGACTTTAGCTTTCGCTGCAACGGCGACCCGCACACTCCACAGACAGTTCAGGCCGTCGCTCGGGCCGTGGTAGTACCTATCGATTCTTGGAGTTGAGTGGCACTGGGCTAAGAGTTCGGTTAAGTTACGGCGGTGGCCGAACTTGTAATCCTGGCGACCGGGGTGCTTGGAGCGGATGCCTCGCAGGCCGCCTACTTTCGGGGTTTCCTGGCCGATGAGCTCGCACACGTCGTATTCGAATTGGCCCACAGCCGTGCTCGGTTACGCGAATGTATGGAACGCGATCAGGTTGTTGGGCTTCGCGGGATGGCGCGGGCGCGGAGGGCGGTTCGTGACTTGGAAGCCAAGGAGCGCGAGTTGGATCGAATGATCGCTGCGGTCGACCGCCGGTTCTCCGCCCTGTGGGTTCGGGAGGGTTAGGCGCGCGCCATCTCTTCCTTGAGCGCTGCGACGAAGGCGTCGACGTCGGCCTCGGTGGTGTCGAACGAGCACATCCAGCGGACGTCTCCGGGGGCCTCGTCCCAGAAGTAGAACCGAAACCGCTCCTGCAGCCGCACGCTGACGTCGTGCGGCAGCCGGGCGAAGACCGCGTTGGCCTGCACCGGGTAAAGGACCCGCACTCCGTCGACCGCGCGCACCCCCTCGGCGAGCCGCTGGGCCATTTCGTTCGCGTGTCGGGCGCTACGAAGCCACAAGTCCTTGGCCAGCAGCGCCTCCAGCTGCACCGAGACGAAGCGCATCTTGGAATGCAGTTGCATCGACAGCTTGCGCAGATGCTTCATGTGGCTGACCGCGTCCCGATTGAGCACCACGACCGCCTCGCCCAACAGCGCGCCGTTCTTGGTGCCCCCCATCGACAGGATGTCCACGCCGACGTCGGACGTGAACGCCCCCATCGGCATGTCCAGTGACGCAGCCGCATTGGCGATCCGCGAGCCGTCCACGTGCACTCTCATGTCGCGGGCGTGGGCCTGTTCACATATCACGCGGATCTCGTCCGGCGTGTACAGCGTGCCCAGCTCGGTGCTCTGCGTAATGGAGACGACCTGCGGCATGGCTCGGTGTTCGTCGGCCCAACCCCAGGCCTGCCGGTCGATCAGCTCGGCCGTGAGCTTGCCGTCGGGCGTGGCAACTGTTAGCAGCTTGAGCCCGGCCATCCGCTCGGGCGCACCGCCCTCGTCGACGTTGATGTGTGCACTCTCGGCACATACCACTGCGCCCCAACGATCGGTGATCGCTTGCAGTGCAAGCACATTCGCACCCGTGCCGTTGAAGACGGGAAACACCTCTGCGGAAGCGCCGAAGTGGTCGCGGATGATGCCCTGCAGGTTTTCGGTGTAGGCGTCGTCACCGTAGGCGACCTGGTGTCCGCCGTTGGCCAACGCCAGGGCCGCAAGGACCTCCGGGTGAACACCCGCGTAGTTGTCACTCGCGAAGCCGCGAACGTCGGGGTCGTGGCGACGCCGGGCATCTGTTGTAGGAGAGTTCACGTCGCCTTCCGGTTACCCTCGTCATCCCAGTTCGCCGCCACCTTCTTGCTCGGTTGCACGCGAGGCGGCTCGCCCGGCATCTTCGGATAGTTGGGCGGATACGGCAGGTCGCCCAGCCCGCGTTCCTCGTCGGCTTTGACCATGTCCATCAATGAATCTAATGACTGTGCTGTCGAATCGATTCCCTCCCAGGGATCGTCGCGGCCTGCAACGAAGTCGGGTGCCGTGGTGATGGTGTAGTCGTCGGGGTCCGCGTCGCGCAGCTCGTCCCACGTCAACGGCATCGATACGGTCGCGATCGGCGTCTTGCGCGCCGAGTACGCCGACGCGAACGTGCGGTCGCGGGCGTTTTGGTTGTAGTCGATGAAGATTCTCGTGCCGCGCTCTTCCTTCCACCACGACGTGGTCACCGCATCGGGGGCCCGCCGCTCGACCTCGCGGGCCAGCGCGATACCGGCCCGGCGCACCGCGATGAAATCCCAGTCCGTCTTGATCCGCAAGAAGACATGCACGCCACGGCCGCCGGAGGTTTTCGGATATCCGACCATGCCGAGTTCCTCGAGGACCGGCTTGAGCACATCGACCGCGATCGCGCTGGCCTCCCGAAAACCCGTGCCCGGCTGTGGATCCAGGTCGACGCGCAGCTCGTCGGGATGTTCGGTGTCCGGGCAGCGCACCTGCCACGGATGCAGCGTGATGGTGCCCATCTGCGCCGCCCATACGATCGCCGACGGATGAGTCACCTTCAGCGCGTCGGCGGTGCGGCCGGACGGAAACGTCACTTTGCAGGTTTCCAGATAATCCGGGGCATGCTGCGGGATTCGCTTCTGGTAGATCTCCTCGCCCTCGATGCCGTCGGGGAACCGCTGCAGATGCGTCGGCCGATTCCTCAATGCCATGAGCATGGGGCCGCCTGCCACAGCGAGGTAATACTCGACGAGCTTGCGCTTCGTCCCGCCGGAGCCGAGCTTCGGGAAGTACACCTTGTCCGGGTTGGTCAGCCGGACCTTGACGCCGTCGACATCGAGTTCTTCTGCGGGCGTTGGCATTACGTAGACTCCAGCACGTCGTAGAGGTCGAAGGTGATCGGTACGTCGAGCTGCTCGAAGGTGCAGCTCTGCGGATCGCGGTCCGGCCGCCATCGCACGAACTTCACCGCATGGCGAAATCGCTGGCCGTGCACGGTGTTTCCCTCCATCTGGTCGTACTGCACTTCGCACACCTTTTCGGGACGCACCGGGATCCACCGCTTGTCGGCGGCGGAGTTCCACCGGCTCGGCGCCCCGTCGACCGCTTCGTCGCCCTCGCGCAACGGCTCGAGGTCGGCCAGCAGCTTGAGTCGGTCTTTCGCGGTGAACGACGCGGCACCGCCGACCATCTGTAGTTCGCCGTCGTCGCGGTGCAGCCCGAGCAGAATCGATCCGACGCCCTCGCCGCTCTTGTGGATGCGGTAGCCGATGGCCACGCAGTCGGCGTCGCGGGCGTGCTTGACCTTGACCATCTCCCGCTTGCCCGGCAGATACGGGCCGTCCAACCGCTTGGCGATCACGCCGTCCAGCCCTGCGCCCTCGAAGGTGTCGAGCCACTGCGCGCCCTTGTCGGGGTCCTCGGTGGTCCGGGTGACGTGACACCACTGCTTCTCGTTCACCGCCTCGGACAGCGCTTCCCGGCGGACCCGGAACGGCTCCTTCAACAACGACCTGTCGCCGGTAGCCAGCGCGTCGAAGCCGATGAAATGCGCGGGCGTCTGCTCGGCCAGCATCTTGATTCGACTCGCGGCAGGGTGAATGCGCTGGGACAACGACTCCCAGTCCAGCCGCATGCGCCCGCCGATATCACGCGGGACGACGACCTCGCCGTCGAGCACGCAGCGCGGCGCCAGCTCGTCAAGCAGCGCCTGTTCCAGCTCTGGGAAGTAGCGGCCGAGGTCCTTGCCGCTGCGCGACTGAATGATGACCTTGTCGCCGTCGCGGAACACCAGCGCGCGAAAGCCGTCCCACTTCGGCTCGTAGGACCACACCCCCGCTTCGGGTGGCACCTTGGCCTGGGCCTTGGCCAGCATCGGCTCTAGCGGTGGCAGTACGGGTAAGTCCACGATGTCCATACTCACGTAGACCGCCAAAGCCGGGCAATGTCATCGCCGCAGTTGAGGCGGCACCCGTCTCCTCAACAGCGCGAAGGACGAGGGCCATGAGCTTGTCAGGGTCCACTTCAGTGGTGGGTCTTGATCCTCGCGTCGACCTGATCACGGCGCCACGGCGCCGCTGTTGGGTCCGCGGGGCGCCGGTATCAGTGGATTCGAAGGCTGTCCCGGCGGGTTCTGCAGCACCGGCGGAGTCGTGGTCTGTCCCGGCTCTTGGGGCAAGTTTTCTGCCTCCGCCGGCGGAGCAACGCACTCACCTATGTTCGCGTCCCAATCTCCGCCAGAATTCGCACAGCAGCCCTTTTCAAAGCGGATGTATTCATCGCCTTGCTTGTGCGGATCTAGGCCGGGCGGCCAAGTAGCGATGCACTTGTCGTATGCATCGAGATCCCATACGCGTTCGGCGCCCGCGGTTGCGGCTGATCCGATTGCGATGCCTGCCATGAGCGCGGTTGCGGCCAGACATTGACTAATGCGGGCGCAGATTGTGGTGTAGTTCGTTGATGTCATTTCTGGTCCTTGGTGTCGAGGTGGTGTTGGTGCCAGCCGGTGATGTCCGGCCTGAAATTGTGTGTTTGCGGGAGGGGTTCCCGACTGCGCGGATCGTGCGTCGCGGCGCCGTAGCTGAGTGCGAGAAGCGCTTCATGCCGTGATGCTCGTCCACTGGGAGTGGCGGCACATGAGGCGTTTGCCTCAACTTCTGCCGTGACCGTGTCGAATGGCGCCAACGACGAGTCACTCGTCCACGTTGAGGGCGCCAAGACTAGCCAACGTCGAATGGTTGATGGCGGTGACACTGGGTCGCTAGCGAGACCCTCTGGCTTCGAACCTGGGCAATCTTGACAAGTTCAGTGAAGACAGCCGTCCCACTTCGGCTCGTAGGACCACACCCCCGCTTCGGGTGGCACCTTGGCCTGGGCTTTCGCCAGCATTGGCTCTAACGGTGGCAACACGGGGAGGTCCACAATCTCCATACTCGACTAGACCGTCGAGCCCGGGCAATCTCATCGGCGCGCGAGAATGAACCGGTGCAGCTGCCCGTGATGCCGCCGGTGTCGCCGATGTTGGCCAAACCGGTTCGGTCGATCCCACCAGGCGCCTCGTATGAGCCGAAGTGGGACGGGTTCAGGACAATCTGCTTCCGCGACCGCGACGAGGTCGAGCTGGGCAGCCGCAACGAACGGCCGATGACCCGATACTTCCCGGAAGTGGTGGAAGCGATCATGGCCGAGCTGCCGGAGCGCTGCGTGGTCGACGGAGAGATCGTCATCGCCACCGACCACGGTCTGGACTTCGAGGCGCTCCAGCTGCGGCTGCACCCGGCCGCGTCGCGGGTGCACATGCTCGCCGAGCAGACGCCGGCCTCGTTCATCGCATTCGACTTGCTGGCCCTCGATGATGACGACTACACCGATCGGCCGTTCAGCGAGCGCCGCGCCGCCCTCGTCGACGCGTTGGCCGGCTCCGGCTCCTCGGTTCACCTCACCCCGGCGACCGCAGACCTGGCCACCGCCGAGCGCTGGTTCGACGAGTTCGAGGGCGCCGGCCTCGATGGGCTGATCGCCAAGCCGCTGACGATCACGTACCAGCCGGACAAGCGCGTCATGTTCAAGGTCAAGCATGAGCGAACCGCCGACTGTGTGGTTGCCGGCTACCGCGTGCACAAGTCGGGTGATGACGCAATCGGCTCGCTGCTGCTCGGCCTCTACAAGGACGACGGCCAGCTTTCCTCGGTCGGCGTCATCGGCGCCTTCCCGATG
>DASRJA010000025.1:0-7949 GCA_035649695.1 Mycobacterium sp.
TGAACCTCGAGTTCGACGTGGTCGTCGACGGCAACCGGTTGAACGGACACTCGCGTGCCGGGCGGTTGCCACGCTCGGCGGTGACGGGTGTGCGCCGAAGACGACGACGAGTGAGGATCGCAGCGGGGGACGAGCGAGGACCGGAGTGAGGAGGAGTCGAGACATGAGCGCTGTTAGCGCATGATGAACGGATTGGCCGGTGCACCGGTGGCGTATGACAGCCACACGCTCTTGGTCTCCAGATATTCCTTGATTGCTTCGATCCCACTCTCGCGGCCGAACCCGGAATGCTTCATCCCGCCGAACGGCATCATGAAGCTGATCGCGCGGTAGGTGTTCACCCAAACCGTTCCAGCCTTCAGCGCCGATGACATTCGCACGGCCCGGCCGATGTCACCGGTCCAAACACCGGCAGCCAGGCCGTAAATCGTGTCGTTCGCGATGCGCACGGCGTCGGCTTCGTCGTCGAATCCGATCACGGACAGCACTGGACCGAACACCTCCTCGCGCGCGATCCGCATGTCCGGCTTCACGTCGACAAAGATTGTCGGCTCGACGAACTGACCGCCGGGAAGCTCGGTGGCGGGTCCGCCGCCCAGCACGCACCGCGCGCCTTCCGCCTTGGCGACGTCGATGTAATCCAGGATCTTGGCGTACTGCGGCAGTGTCGTCACCGGACCGATGTTGGTGTCGGGCAACATCGGATTGCCTTTGCGCGCCGACTCGCCCAGCTTTACAACGCGGTCGGTGAACTCCTCGCGAATCGAATTCTGAACCAGCAGACGGGAACCCGCGATGCACGTCTGACCGGTGGCCGCAAAGATGCCCGAAATCACGCCCGCTGCCGCAGCGTCGAGGTCGCAGTCGTCGAACACGATGTTCGGTGACTTGCCGCCGAGTTCAAGCGAGACGCGCTTGAGGCTTCGCGCCGCCTGCGCATAGATTTTCGCTCCCGTCGCGTCGGACCCGGTGAACGTGACCTTGGCGACGTCGGGATGATCGACAAGGGCGGCCCCGGCCTCTGCGCCCAGACCGGTCACCACGTTGAACACCCCGTCTGGGAATCCGGCCTCGCGCGTTAGCTTCGCGAACTCAAGTGTTGACACCGATGCGAACTCGGATGGCTTCACCACGACGCTGCATCCGGCGGCAATCGCGGCCGAGCACTTCCACGCGACGAACAACAGCGGCGAATTCCACGCTGTCAGGGCAGCGACAACGCCAATCGGTTCATGCCTGGTGAACGCCATCACGTCCGGCTTGTCGATCGGCATCACCGCGCCCTGGACTTTGTCGGCCAAACCGCCGAAGTAGCGCCACCATTCGGGGTGGTAATTGAGCTGGCCGCGCATCTCCGCCAGGAGCTTCCCGTTGTCGCGAACCTCGATCTCTGCTAGCCGCTCGGCGTTCTCTGCGACGAGATCAGCCAACCGCACCATCAGCTTGCCCCGCTCGGTTGCGGTCGTTGACGCCCACGGACCGTCACGCATGGCGCGCGCCGCAGCGGTTACCGCGCGATCGACGTCGGCCGCCGTGCCGCGCGCAATCTTCGCCCACGGCTCACCCAGATACGGGTCGATGCTATCCAGCCATTCGCGACCGGCCGGCTCAACCTCGCCACCATCGATGTAATGGTTGTACGTCTGCATGCCGACCCTCCCGCGTCATGGGCGCATCTCGTACGCCCCGTCATATGCCTTGACACGTTGCCAGACCCGATCGAAGCGATCGGCATCGGACACCGGCTTGCGGATTGCGGAAACCGCCCAGTCCTGCTGGCCCTGCGTCGAGCTCGGCTTGCCGTGCAGCGCAACGGCGTACGTGCTGAAGTCGCGGATCTGGAAGTCGAAGATCTGATCGACGATGTCGTCGTCCAGACCAGTCAGTGTGGCCTGCTCCAGGATGAGTTGCCCGTAGACGATCAATGAGAACAGGTGCCCGACGTTGAGCATGAAGTCCAGATCCTTCTGCTGTTCGGCATCCGGAGCCGCGGTGGCGAGAAGCGTCGCAAACGCCTTGGCCTGTTCATAGAATCGCGCGACATTCGGGATGCGCGCGTGGTTCTCATACACCGGCGTCCAGTCGGCGAACTGCACCTTGCCCGCGCCACGGGTCGGTCCCTGATTCCAGAAGAAGGTGTCGTCGGTGGGATCGTTGCGAGTCGGAATCTCCGGATACTCAGCGGGGTTGAACATGTAGTTCGGCATGAACTTCAGCACCAGGCCGACGTTGACGTGGACGGTGCCTTCCAATCGCGGCAGCGTGCCGATCAGTTCTGCGACTTCGCGGAACATGGTGTTCTTTTCGTAGCCCTTGGCGGCGATCACATCGTGCAGCGCACGAAGGACGGTTTCGCCCTCCATCGTGACCTTGGCTTTCGTCATGGGGTTGAAGAGCAGGTAGCGACGGTCCTCGAGGCTCGCGCTGCGGAAGTAGTCGACGGAGCGCTGGCTGAACAGCTTCATCGCGACCAGTCGGGCGTACGCGTCGACGAAATTCGCCCGCACATGGGAGAACTCGGTGACGGGCTTGCCGTAGAGGATTCTGTTCTGCGCGTGAGTGATCGCCTCGTAGAAGGCGTGTTCGGTCATGCCAATCGTGCAGGTGCATAGGTTGAACTTGCCGACATTGACCGTATTCAGCGCTGCCGCAAACGCTTCCACGCCGGTGTGCAAGATGTCTTCTTCCCGCACCGGATAGTTCTCCAGCCGGAACGTGCTCACGTAGATCTGCATGTGCACCACGTTGTCGATCAGGTGGTAGTTCTCGTGCTGGCTGTCGGCGGCGAAGAACACGTACCCGTCCCCGGCGTCCTTGCCCACGATGTCGCCGCGCCGGCCGAAGACCGACACCATGCTGGCGACGTTGCCGTTGCCGATGTAGTACTTCTCTCCCGTCGCGCGGTACAGAATGCCGTCGGCGCGGTCCTTCTCGCTGGCCGGGGTGAGCACCATGTCGGTGTTGTAGACGTCGGCGCCGTGGTCACGCTCGGACAACCCGAAGGCCATCACGTGGCCGGCCTCCAGGTCATCGGCTGCCTTGAGCTTGGCGTCCTTGTTCTCGCTCTGCCAGATCGGCCCGAGTCCCAGGATGGTGACCTGCTCGGTGTACCAGTAGGTCAGGCCGTAGAACCCGAGGATCTCCGACAAAGCAGCATTGCGGGCGGCATCCCAGCGCTTGTCTGGGTTGCCATCGGCGAATTCCGACGGCGTCAGAAACGTCGCGAACAATTTCTCCCGCTTGACGAACTCAACGAAGTCCGCGGGCCACTGCGCGGCCAGGTCATCGTCCAGAATGCGCTTCTTGCCCTGGCCTTCGAAGAAATCGATCGTCGCGCGCAGCAGCCGCCGCGTCTCCTCGTCGAACTGCTGCGGGTCGTAGGTGTTCGGATCGAAGAGCAAGCCGTCGGTCTGCGTCATGAACGCGAGCCTATGGCTGCGCAGGTGCCTGCGGCGCCGGAACCCACGGCAGACCCGGGATCGTCGGGTACGGCGCAGTGGGACTCCACGGCGCCTGCGTCGTCGGAGGAGCCTCCGTGGTCGGCGGCGGTGCCTCCGTGGTGGGAGGCGGTGGCGGCGGCGCCTCGCTGGTCTCCGGCGGAGGCGGCGGGGCCTCGGTGACGGTCTGCGGGGGCGGCGGCGCCTCCCGGGTGACGGTGCGGGTCTGGGGCGCCTGCGTCTGCGGTGGAGGCGGCGCCGGAGAGGCCGGAGGTGGTGCCGCTGCGGTCGTCGTCGGCGGCGGCGTGGTGGTGACGGCAGTGGTGGTCGACGCGGGCGTCGGGGCGCTGTCGTCGCGCATCACGAACAACACCGCCGCGGCAAGGGCCACCAGCAGCGCAACCACACCTGCGCCCAGGAAAACGGCGGGCTTGCGGTACCACGGCACCGGCGCCGCTTCGTACTCTTGTGGTTCGTGGTCGAACTGCATCTGCGGGCGCGCATAGTCGGTGAAACCGCCGCCATCGGCCTCGCCGCCGTAGTCGTACGGGTCGGTGGGCGCGACATCGGGGACGTCGTCGGCGTCCGACCATGCCAGCGCGCCGAAGGTGCTCGATTGCGGCGCGTCCTGCGGACCGACCTCGGGTGCCATGGCGGTAGCCGCGGCGGCTGCGGCGACGGCACCCGGGGCCGCGGCCATCGACGTCATACCTTCGTCGACCGTGCCGCGCACCGCTTTGAGTCCGCCACCGATCGCGGCCGTCAACTCGGGCTGTCCGGTGGTGGTGACGGGCACGCGGAAGTGCTCGGACAGTGTGGTGGTGATGATCGGGATGCGGGCGCCGCCGCCGACGGAGGCTACGGCGACGAGTTCGGCCGTCGGAATTCCGCTGCGCTCCACCGTCTCCTGGACCACGCTGACGAAATCGGCAAGCGGGGCGCGGATCGCTTCGTCGAGCTCGTTGCGGGTCAGCCGAACATCGCTGCGGTGCCCGGGCAGTTCGGCCACCAGTGAGGTGACTGATGCGGTGGACAGCCGCTCCTTGGCCCCACGGCACTGGGCCCGCAGCCGGCTCAGTGAGCCGATCGCCGAGGTGCCGGACAAGTCGATGGTGCCCGCCGCCGACAGGTCGTCGATGACGTGGGTCAACAGCGCCTGGTCGATGAGGTCGCCGGACAGGTCGGTGTGGCGAACGGTCGGGCCGATCGGCTCGAACCCATTGGTGGCGTCGACAAGCGTGATGCTGGTGCCGGTGCCGCCGAAGTCGCACAGCGCGATGACGCCGCGAGTCGGCACGCCGGGGTCGTCCTGCAATGCGGTGAGCGCCGCGCTTGCGTCGGAGATGAGCGGCGCCTCCTGAAGCGCCGGCACCGACGCCAGCGCGTTGCGCAGCGCGTCGACGGCGGCTGGACGCCAGTGGGCGGGGTAGGTGATCGCGACGGGTCCGGCCGGCGGTCGACCGACGGTGTAGAGCATGGCCCGCAGGGCGTCTGCGAGCACCTTGTCGGCCATGTGCGAGGAGCCGTCGGCGGCGACGATGCCAACGGGGTCGCCGACGCGGTCCACGAAGTCGGTGATGATCAGGCCGCGCTCGGTGAGGTTCGGGTTTTCGCTGGGCACGCCCACCTCGGGCGGCCGGTGCGGGTAGAGCGTCACTACCGGCGACCGCGTCACCGCGGTCCGGCCTACTACGACGGCCGCCAGGTTGGAGGCACCAACCGAGAGCCCTACCCCGTCAGACATGTCACTCCGTCTCGATGAAAACCCTATCCGGTATTCAATCTTGTCTGACGGTGTTCGCGTTACTAGCGAATGGTCCCCACACCGGGAATCAGTGGCAAATCCAAAGCCGTCACCCAGCCTGGCGAAAGGTCGTTGACGGCGGGCACCGCGTTGAGCGCGCGCAGCCCGGTCGCCAGGCACCCCGCGGCGGCCGCGTCCCGTCCCGAGCCGTCGGTGAAGCGGAACGCGGTCTCCTGGAAGATGCTCGGCGTGCCTTCGATGTCGACGCGATACACGTCGTTCTCGGTGCCCGACGGCCAGTCCGGTGCGGCGTCATTGCCGATCCGGTTGACATGTTCGAGCTGAATGCGGGTCTCGCCCTGGTACATGCCGTTGATCGTGAACCGCACGGCCGCAACGTTTCCGGGCGAAATGATGCCCTTGGCAGACTTGCGCTCGGTGGGCGTCACCCACTTGTCCCACGTCGTGGTGATCTCGTCGAGCATGATGCCCGCCGCATGTGCGATCATCGGAACCGTTGCGCCCCAGGCGAATACCAGCACATCGGGGTTTTCCAGCAGCGGGCGGTACTCGGGAGGCTTGCCGATGCCCATCTCGAACTCGTAGTCGCCCTCGTAGTTGGTGTAGTCAAGCAGTTCAGATGCGCGCACCTTGCGGACCTCCGAGCACAGACCCATCAGCGTCATCGGGAACAGGTCGTTGGCGAAGCCCGGGTCGATGCCGGTGGTGAAACACGACGATCCGCCCAGCTCGCAGGCCACGGTGATGGGCTCGATCCAGTTCGGCGGGTTGAGGCGCATGGTGGGCCACACCCACGGCGTCATGGCCGTCGAACACACGTCGATGCCGGCCCGCAGGAACCGGGTGATCAGCGCGATGTTGTCGTCGGCGTGCGCCGCGGTGGGACCGTAATGCACCAGCGCGTCGGGTTTCAGCGCGATGAGGGCGTCGACATCGTCGGTGGCGGCCAGACCGAGGTTCTGTCCCAGAGCGCAGATTTCGCCGACGTCGCGGCCCACCTTGTCGGGGTTGCTCACGCCGACACCGACGAGTTCGAACAGTGGATGCTTGACGATCTCGGCTATCACCATCTTGCCGACGAATCCGGTACCCCAGACGACGACGCGCTTCTTGGCGGAATCCTTCACGGCCTTCACCCTAGGCGGGCTCGATTTGACCGCGTCAACATTTGAGGCTCTGCCACATTTGATGACGCTCTCGAGAATCATGCAGTGAACCTGGGCCGCCAGTGACGCCGACCATAGCGGGAATGATCCGGCCGCGACTTGCCTTTACGAAGGCATGACTTCATCACTGACTGGGCGGAAAGCACTCGTGACCGGCGGATCGCGCGGTATCGGAGCGGAGATCGTGCGACGGCTGGCCGCCGACGGCGCCGCGGTGGCGTTCACATATGGGTCCTCGACAGCGGAGGCCGAAAAGCTGGCGGCCGAGGTCGCAGAATCGGGTCGCACCGCGGTGGCGATTCAGGCGGACAGCGGTGACCCCGAGCAGGTCGCCAGGTCGGTCGACGAAACCGTCGCCGAGTTGGGCGGCCTGGACATCCTGGTCAACAACGCGGGCGTGGCGTACGTCGATAACGCCGAGTCGTTCCCGCTCGAGCAGTTCGACCGGTTGGTTGCCGTCAATGTTCGGGCCGTATTCGTCGCCATCCAGCGGGCTATTCCTCACCTTGGCGAAGGTGGCCGCGTCATCAATATCGGCAGCATCAACGCCGACCGCGTGCCCGCGCCCGGCCTGTCGGTGTACGCGATGACCAAGGGCGCCGTCGCAAGCCTCACCCGAGGGCTGGCCCGTGAGCTCGGGCCTCGCGGCATCACCGTCAACAATATTCAGCCCGGCCCGATCGCCACCGACATGAACCCCGAAGAGGGCGAATTCGCTGATTGGGCCCGGCCGATGACGTCCCTCGGCCGCTACGGTCAGACCAGCGACATCGCCAGCGCGGTCAGCTATCTGGCGGGACCGGAGTCGGGCTACATCACCGGCGCCAACTGGAACGTCGACGGCGGCTTCACCGTCTGACGTCACAAATTGATCGGATCCGGTGGCTGCACCGTCTTCGTGGTGTCCTTGAGCGCGGCTTTGAATTGCATTGCCCGATAAGGCCATCCGACGGCGGTGTTCCACTGTGACACGACCAGCCCGAAACCGCCCTGAACGTCGAACCGCGAGCCCGGCAGCACGTAGCCGCCGTACAGTTGCGCGACCCGGTTCTTGGAATGGTTCTCGTCGTGCCACGACGACCCGACCACGGGGATCTGAAGTTCGGTGGTGTGCATGTTGGCGATTGGCGAGTCCACGACCCGGTAGCCGAGCGCATACCTCGAGGCCAGGAATCCGCCGAGCACCCACTTGCCTTGTGCCATACGGCGAAATGTCAGCTCTCCCCACTTCTCCCCTTTGGGCGTGATCGGTGTGGCGACCTCTCCCCACTTCCAGCGCCCGGCGGTGTGGCCCCAGCTCACATATCGTGACGGCTGGCCGATGTGCCGGGGCCGGACTCGCATCCGGATGATGCCCTTGTCCCGTTGAAATCCCGTCGCCACCACGTACACCCAGCCGTCGTCGGGCTCGTAGTCCCACGACCAGCACTGCGCGTAGCCGCCATGCAGGTCTGCGGGAAACCTGGCGTCCTCGCCCATGGACGTCCAGGAGATGCCGCTGTCGCTGGACTTCCAGATCTCGGTCCAGATGACGTTGCCAAAACCTCGATTGACAATGGCGTGTAAGTAAATTGAATCGCT
>DASRJA010000026.1:0-4698 GCA_035649695.1 Mycobacterium sp.
GTCGGTCGTACTGACGCCCTGACAGTCATTTAACCAATGAGGTCTGGGTGCGCTGGACGATGGGCCGGCGCGATCCTGGGTCGGGTGACTCCGGCCCTCCACCGTCCTGCCGTCGCGGAAAAGGCCGCGGAGGGTCTGCGACTCGCACTGGTTTCGGCGGTGGCTGCCGAGGTTCGGTGGGCATTCACGCCGCCGCGATCGTGGCTTTCCGGTGTAGCCGCCAACCTAATCGTGGCACTGGTGTGGTTGCTGGTCCAGCCGTTGCATCTGCCCCGTCACCACGACTGGGTCATCCTCATCGGCACCTACTTCTCGTCGTTCATTCTGGCCGACGTCACCACCACCAATCTGCTTGGCACCGACCACATTCGGGTGCGCAAGGCGTTGCGCGACGGGGTTCCGCTCTGGCGCGTGCTGCTGGTGAAGAACCTGGCGCTGGTCGTGATCGTCGGACTGCCGACTCTTGTTGCGGCGACGGCCATGACGCTCTGGCTCGAAACACCCGCACGGCTTGCGGTGACGATTCCCAACGTCGCGGTGCCGATTGTGTCCTGGCTCGGGGTAGGCAACCTCGTGTCGGTGCTGTTTCCTGTCGGCGGCGAGCGACTGATCCATCGCTGGGGACAACGCCGAGACCGTCGCACCACGAGCAGGTGGATTGCCCACCTGGTGCTGCCGTACGCCTTGTACTACGTCGCCGACCCCACCGGCGGCATCGAGCACAACTTCTTCTGGCGTCAGGTTCCGGAGGCCATCGCTCCGATATTGGGCCCCGAAAGTCGCGGTTTCGTCCACATCGGCATCTCGGCGGCCGTCTGGGCTATAGCGACCGCTGTGGCCCTGCTGTTCTTCTCGAGGCGCGGCCTACAGATCGTGAGCACCCGGAAATAGGCTGAGCGGCTTCACACGAATCCGTCGTTGACGTTGTCAGCGGGCACATCGCCGTCGGTCGTATCCTCCGCCACGCTCGGATCGTGGGGCCGCTGCGGGAAGGAGCTCAATGCTTATGAGCATCAACGACGGACCTGTTGCGGACGCTGATCAAACGACCGATCAGCGTACGCTGCTGTCCGACCCCGTGGGAATGTGGAGGGTGGCGGCGACGCCGCTGCGCGCACTCGAGAGTGCTCGCGCCGTGGTCCGGATGGTTGGGCGCGCCGCGGCGGTGCATGCATACGAGGTGGGGGCACTGGCTTCAACAGTGGCAATGGTGCCGCTATCCGTCGTCGGTGGCGTGCTCGAGCCGGCGAGCAGCGTGTCCCCGCTGACGAAAGGGCACGCCGCACCTACGGCCCGTCCAGTGCTGCTCGTCCACGGGTTCGGGGGTACGAGGTCCAGCTGGTCCGTGATCGCAAATGCGCTGAGCGATCGAGGCATCGTGGTCGACACGATCGCCTACAGCCCAATGGGAAACTCTGTGGAGCAGCTTGCCGACGAACTCGTCGCCGCGGTGCAGAGGACCCTGTCTCGAAGCGGCGCGGACAAAGTGAATCTGGTCGGACACAGTCTGGGCGGTGTCGTCATCGCCCAGGCCATCGCGGGCGGCGGCCTGGGCGGGCTGGTCGACACCGTCATCACCCTGGGCTCCCCGTTCGGGGGATCGCCCTGGGCGGCCCTGCTGCCGTTCGGGGATCTGCTCCGGGCGTTGCGACAAGGTTCACCTCAGTTGCGGCGGTTAGCCTCCGGTCCGGTACCCGTCGGCGTGCGGTGGTTGTCGGTTACCGCTGCACTGGACATCATCGTCCCGGGCCTGCGGTCGGTGCCCGCCCACGCCGACGTAGAGACCATCACGGTCGATGGCATCGGCCATCTCGGCATGCTCATAAGTCCGCGGGTTGTCGACTACATAATCGCTGCCTTGACTGCGCACGGGCCGTCCGTGGCAGCGGAGTCGCATAGTCGTCGGTTACCAATGGCCGCACGACAAGCCGCGACGGCCTCTTAACTGAGGGCCATACATGTGGGCGGCCATCTCGAGCGGCTACCGTGGTTGTTCGGCAGCACATCGACGGCGGGCCGCAGCGAACGTAACACTTGAATCGTGGCAGCTGAGGATGGATCGCCGCATGGCGTCCGGCGCAACTTCATATGCCCCACCCACCGACTCGGGCGGAGGATGGTATGACGACGCCATTTCGCGTCGGTGTCATCGGCGCCAACCCAGATCGCGGCTGGGCCAAGGATTCCCACATTCCGGCGCTGCGCAGCCTCGAGAATGTGCAGCTGGCGGCGGTGGCAACCACCAGCCGTGCCAGCGCCGACGCCGCCGCTGCGGTGTTCGGCGTGCGCGCTGCTTATGACGATCCCCACGCCATGGTCACGGCGCCTGACATCGACATCGTCTCGGTGTGCGTAAGGGTGCCGTATCACCGCGACCTGGTTCTGGCAGCGCTTGCGGCGGACAAGCACGTTTATTGCGAGTGGCCGCTGGGGCGTGATGGCGGCGAAGCGGCCGAGATGGCAGCCGCCGCGGGGATGCGCGCGGTCCACGTGGCGATCGGCCTGCAGGCGCACATGAACTCGGCCGCGCGTCGCGCGGCTGACCTGATCGCCGCCGGCGCGATCGGCCGGGTGTTGACCGCCCGGATCTTCTCCAGCACCGCCGGTTTCGCGCCGCACCTACCGGCGACACACGCCTACCTCAACAAGCTTGAGAGCGGCGCGAACCTGATCACGATCCTGGGTGGTCACACGCTGGACCTGGCGATCCTGGTACTCGGCGCAATCGACAGCCTCGATGCGCTCACCACCCTGCAGCATCCGACGGTCACGCTTACCGACACCGGCGAGCAGATCCGACGCACCGCACCCGATCACCTGCTGGTACAGGCGCGCATGAGCAGCGGCTGTGCCCTGGCCGTCGAAGTCGCCGGTGACCGACCACCCGATACACCCTTCACTTTCGAAGTCGTTGGGACTGAGGGACGAATCCTTCTGGCCGGCGGTCACCCAAACGGCTTTCAGGCTGGTCGACTCACCCTCAGCCTCGACGGCGAACGTCAATGGGTCGACGAGCCGCCCGACACGCTACCGGCCGCTGCGGTCAATGTGGCGGCGATGTATCGCGCGTTGTCCCGCGACGTCACTTTCGGTGAACACACGGCGCCCGACTTCGACCACGCCTTGCGATTGACCCATCTGATGGATGACGTCGTGCAGTCAGCCGGCAGTGGCCACCGCCTGACACGTAAGGACTGGCCCGCCGGCGGATCTTGAACGCAGGACGGCCTCGACGAACCCGCACGCTTGCAGCCAGTCGGTATGCCGAGACCCTATGGTGCGGGCATGTTTTGGCGGACCTCGAGCGCGAGGCACATTTCGGCGAGTTCATCAGGCACCCCGAGCGACCGGCCGGTGTCGCGCTCGATGCGGTGCAGACGGTGCCGGACAGTGTTTCGGTGGACATGCAGCTTTGCGGCGGTATTGGTGACCGAGCACTTATTGGCAACCCCGCCCTGAAGGTGTCGAAGAGGACATCGTTTTCCTCAGTTGGCAGGTCATCCCGACTGTGGCGGTGTACGAATCACGAAGAGACAGCTGGATGAGCGGCAAACCGCGGCGCGTGCTGAAGACGCTCGAAGGCCTAGTCGCCGCTGTCGTTGACGGTGTGACCGGGGTTGACCCATGAGGCCGCCGCGCCGATCACCATCATCACCGCGGCGGCGGTGAACACCACGACTAACCCGGTGTGGAACGGCCCCGAGATCAACTGGGGGAAGAATTGTTTTCCGGTCAGCACGGCCGCGTTGACTCCGCGCTGTTGCAGGACTCCGGAGGAGCCCAGCAGTTCGGCGATCGGGTTGTAACCCAAGAACGCCGCGAACAGACTTTCGGCCGGAGGCAGGTTGGCCACGTCGTGGGCCACCGTCGCGGGTACGCCTTGCTGCTGCAGTCCGGCGAGGAGCGTGGTGGGCAGCGAGTGGGCCAGGCCGGCGATCATCAGCGAGAAGAAAATACCGATCGATAATGACATGCCGGCATTGGTGACCGTCGCACGGATACCCGACGCGGCGCCGCGCTCCGCGGCCGGCACGCTGGACATGATCGCCGCGGTGTTGGGTGACGTGAAGATGCCGCCGCCCACGCCGTTGAGGAAGATCAGCACGGCGAACAACCTGTAGTCGAAATCCACCGGTATCAGCGCCAGGGCCACGAATGTCATCGCCATCAGCATCAGACCGCCGATGACGAACGGCCGGGAGCCGAAGCGGTCCGATAGGGCGCCCGACAGCGGACCTGCCAGCAGGAAGCCGAGGGTCATCGGCAGCATGTAGATGCCCGACCACAGCGGGGTGGATTCAAAGCTGTAGCCGTGCAACGGTAGCCAGATGCCCTGCAGCCAGATGATCAGCATGAACTGCAGGCCGCCACGCCCCACGGAGGCCATCAGCCCGGCAAGGTTGCCCAGCGCGAAGAGCTTGGACCGGAACAGCCTGAAGTCGAGCATGGGAGCGGGTGCGCGCGACTCGACAAAGTACAACGCGACCAGTGCGACCACGGCCAGCGTGATCGAACCGAGGACCCAGGGGTTGGTCCAACCGGTGGGAGAACCGCGGTAGGGCTGGATCCCGTAGGTGATTGCTGCCAGCAGTGCGGTCAGGCCCCCGCCGAAAAGCACTGTGCCGGGCCAATCGAGGCGGGCGGGAGTCCGGACGCCGACTTCACGCAGCGAGCGGAAACTCCACACCGTCCCGCCCA
>DASRJA010000027.1:0-9367 GCA_035649695.1 Mycobacterium sp.
GATCATGGTGCCGTATTGGCCGATGTCGGTGATCAGGCGTTCCATCTGCAGGGCGATGGCGCGGGCCTCGTCGTAGCAGTCGGTAAGGTCAGATGGGAGCCGGGTTGGTCCGTCGTTCTTGTCGAGTTGGTCGAGTTCAACATGGCGGGCGGCGATTTCGGCTGCGATGTGCTTGCGGATGCGGGCGGGATCGTTGTCGACCTTGACGGCGACCTGCTTGAGGCGCGCGGCGATGCCGGTGATGGAGCCGCCGGTGGCGATGGTGTCCTGGCGGCGCATACCGCGCAGGAAATCCAGCGCCCGGCGGGCGTCCTGGGTGAGGTAGCAGACGTTGTGGTCGTGGCGTTCGTCGACGATGCGGTGCAGCCAACCCTGGGCGGCCCAGGACTTGATCAGGGCGAGGCCGGATTGGGGGTCATCGAGGCCCTCGAGGTCGCGTTCCAGCCGCACGACGAGCTCGGTCTCGGCGACGGCACCGTCGGACAGGTGGCGCTCCATGAGCGTCGCATAGAGGCTCAGGTTGGTGGTGGCGAGCAGACGAATCGCCCGGGAGCCCTGCAGGTCGCGATTCAGCTCGAGCAGGTCAGCGGCCGACAGTCCAGCGTTGTCGTCGTCCACCTTCGTTCCTCGATCTGTCATTGGTCAGACGCCCCAACATAAGCGACGGCGCCGACATGTCTGCGCGGGACAGGGCCGTGTCGGCGGCGATTTCCGTCACCAGGACGGTTTGCCGACGTCAGCGGAATGACCGCGCTCCCAAGGCATTGCGCCGACTCGGCGTAAGGCTGGTGCCACTGTGAATCGCGGGACTCATGGGGCTTCTGGGCTTGTTTCAGCTGCGTCGCGACTGGAATGGAACGGCGGGGCGGAGACGACTTGCCGTCCGGCGCCCCACTGCCGAGGGGCCAGACGTCACCACGGCCAACTTGCATGCAACTCCCTGCAACGCTTGACACTTGTGATCGGCGTCACATACTCGCTGTAGTGAGCCGACCGACCGTACGAGCCGATCGACCGATGACGTGCAGGAGGAAACGGTGGCCGAACATCCGACTCCTGTGGTCCCCGGCAGTGCTGTTGGAATTATTCCGAATCCGATGTCGGGCAGAGATATTCGACGCGTCGTCGCGCAAGCGTCGGTCTTCCCGAACACCGAAAAGACATCGATGGTATTGCGGATCATCCGTGCGGTCGGGGCGCTGGGCGTGGAGCGGGTTCTGTTGTCCACCGATACCTTCGGAATAGCGGCGGGTGTGCTGCGAGAGGTTCGCCGGCTTCGCGCTGGCCCGCCGTCAACCCGCGTGCGGCTGCCCGAGATCGACTTCCTGACCCTGCCGCAACCTACCGGGTCCGCAACGGACACCACGGAGTATGCCCGAATGATGGCCCAGCGATGCTCGGCCGCGGTGGCGCTGCTCGGCGGTGACGGCACTATGCGAGCGGCCGCGCCCGGACTCGGTGACACCCCCATGCTTGCGCTGAGCACCGGCACCAACAACGTGTTTCCGATCATGATCGAGGCCACCGTCGCCGGCATGGCGTTGGGACTGATCGCGACCCGTCGTGTGCACGCCCCGACGGCGCGCGCGAAGGTCCTACACGTCGACGTCGCCAGGTCCGACGGCACGCGCCGCCACGAGATCGCCCTGGTCGACGTGTGCGTTAACACGATCGGCGAGATCGGCGCGCGAGCGGTCTGGAAGACGGACACGCTTCGTGAGCTGTACTGCACCTTTGCCGAACCGGACGCGATCGGGTTGTCGTCCATTCCCGGGCGGATCATGCCGACGGGTCGTGCCGCTCCGAACGGTGTCGCTGTCCGGATGGGCCCCAACGGTCGCTCGTCGCACAACGTGCTCGCGCCAATCGCACCGGGACTGCTGGAGCTGATCGGGCTCGATGGCTGCGAGCCGCTCCCACCCGGTATCACCCGCCAAGTCGGGCTGGCACGGGGCACGCTAGCGCTCGACGGCGAACGCGAGCTGGAGTTCGGTCCAGGCGATCGGATCAGCGTCACGCTCGCCGCCGACGGTCCCCGCGTGATCGATGTTCCCGCAGCGCTCGCAAGCGAATGTTCTTGCTGCTCAACCGTATCGATGAAGTCAATCGCAGAGGAGATTCGATGACCCAAACACTGTCCTCGCTCGGCGCGGACGCACCCGATGCGTCCGGCCTCAACGAGACCCAGCTGCTCGACGTATACCGCACCATGCGATCCATCCGCGCCTTCGAGGACCGCGTGCACGAGGAGTTCGCGACCGGCGACATCCCCGGCTTCGTGCACTTGTATGCAGGAGAGGAGGCGTCGGCGACCGGAGTGTGCGCACACCTCGACCCCGATCGCGACACGATCGCGTCCACGCACCGCGGGCACGGCCACTGCATCGCCAAAGGCGTCGACATCAAGCCGATGATGGCCGAGATCTTCGGAAGGCGGACGGGATCGTGTCGCGGCAAGGGCGGCTCGATGCACATAGCCGACCTGTCCAAGGGCATGCTCGGCGCGAACGGCATCGTGGGCGGTGGACCGCCGCTGATATGTGGCACCGCGTTGGCCGCGAAGCTGAAGGGCGACGGCGGTGTCGGTGTCGCGTTCTTCGGCGACGGAGCCTCTAATCAGGGCACGACTCTGGAGGCAATGAACCTGGCGTCGGTGTGGAACTTGCCCGCGATCTTCGTCGCGGAGAACAACGGCTACGCCGAGGCGACGAGCTCCACCTGGTCGGTGGCGGCCGACAACATCGCCGATCGCGCAGCAGGTTTCGGTATGCCAGGTGCCATCGTCGACGGTTTCGACTTCTTCGCCGTGTACGAGGCCGCCGGGGAGGCGATCAAACGTGCCCGGCAGGGCGGCGGGCCAACCCTGCTCGAAGTCAAGTTCATTCGGTACTACGGCCACTTCGAAGGCGACCAGCAGAAGTACCGTGGCCCGAACGAAGTCGCGAACGCCAGGGAAAACCTCGACTGCCTCAAGCGATTCCGGCTCCGGGTCGTCGAATCCGGACGGCTCACAGATGCTCAACTCGACGAGGTGGACAGCCAGGTCACCGCGTTCATCGATGAGGCCGTCGCCGAGGCGAAGGCAGCACCACTGCCCACGCCAGAGGACCTGCTCACCGACGTCTACGTCAAGTACTGATCCGGGTGACCCGAAGGAGAACGACGAATCATGGCAACACGCAAGCTCAGTTATCGAGAAGCAATCAACGAAGCGCTCCGCCAAGAGATGGAGCGCGACCCGTCGGTCATCGTGATGGGTGAGGACAATGCCGGCGGTGCGGGAGCGCCGGGAGAGGACGACGCCTGGGGCGGAGTGCTCGGCGTTACCAAGGGCCTGTACGAGAGGTTTCCCGGTCGGGTGCTCGACACGCCCATCACCGAATCCGCGTTCATCGGCGCCGCGATCGGCGCCGCGACCCGGGGCATGCGCCCCGTCGCGGAGTTGATGTTCATCGACTTCGCCGGCGTCTGCCTGGACCAGATCATGAACCAGGCCGCGAAGTTCCGGTACATGTTCGGTGGCAAGGCGGTTACCCCCGTTGTGATCCGCACCATGTATGGGGCGGGACTGCGTGCGGCAGCGCAGCATTCGCAGGGGCTCTACCCGGTCTTCACCCACCTGCCCGGGCTGAAGGTGGTGCTGCCGTCCAGTCCGTACGAAGCGAAAGGCCTTCTCATACAGTCGATCCGGGACGACGACCCAGTGATCTTCTGCGAGCACAAGGCGATGTACGACATGACCGGTGATGTGCCTGAGGAGAGTTACACCATCCCGTTTGGTGAGGCGAACGTGGTTCGGGAAGGCGACGATGTCACCATCGTCGCGATGGGCCGGATGGTGTCGCTCGCCGAGCAGGCCGCCGTCGAGCTCGAATCGTCCGGTGTTTCAGCTGAAGTCATCGATCCCCGAACGGCCAGCCCGCTGGACCTGGACACGATCCTGGAGTCGGTGGAGAAAACCGGCCGGCTCGTCGTCGTGGACGAGGCGAGCCCGCGGTGCAACCTGGCGACTGATATCTCCGCACAGGTTGTGTCCGAGGCCTTCGGCGACCTGCGGGCGCCGATCAAGATGGTTAGCCCGCCGCACGTGCCGGTGCCGTTCGCCCAGCCGCTCGAAGATCTGTACATCCCGTCGGTGCAGGACATCGTCAACTCGGCCAAGACCGTGACCGAGTGGAGCCAGTGATCTCAGTGGTAGACAATCGGATTGAACGGATCACGATGCCTAAGTGGGGCCTGTCCATGGAGTCGGGCAAGGTCACCGACTGGCTCGTGGCCGTCGGTGATGAGCTGACCGAGGGTGCCGATGTGTGCGAGATCGACACCGACAAGATCGCCGGGGAACTGGAGTCGACGTGGACTGGTGTGGTCCGCGCATTGGTCGTCGGCGTGAACGAGAGTGTCCCGGTGGGCGGGACGATCGCAATCGTCGCGCCCGCCGAGGTGCCGCAGGAGGACATCGATGCGGTCGTCGCCGAGGCGCGGGCCCAGCTCGAATCCGGTGCGATCGAGGACGTTTCAGGACCAAAAGTCCTCACGGTGGATGTCGAGGGCCGGCAGCTGTCGTATGCCGTGCTCGGCGACACCGAGTCCGGGAACGATCCGGTGCTGTTCGTGCATGGCTACGGCGGTGACAAGAACTCATGGCTGTTCGTACAGGAGCCCATCGCCGCCGGCCGCGCCACATACGCGCTCGACCTGCCGGGGCACGGGGCGTCGTCGAAGGATGTCGGGGACGGGACCATCCAGACCCTCGCACAAGCCGTCCTCGGCTTCCTCGACACAGTCGGCCTCAACAGGGTCCATCTGGTCGGCCACTCGATGGGCGGTGCGGTCATCACCCTGCTAGCGGCCGATCCGGCCGCCACCGGCAAGGTCGCCTCGTTGACGCTCATCTCGCCGGTCGGTTTCGGACCCGAGATCAACGCCGGCTACCTGCGCGGGTTCGCCGAAGCGGAGTCGCGACGCGACCTGAAACCGCACCTGCTTGCACTGTTCGCCGATCCGGGATTGGTCAACCGGCAGCTCATCGACGATCTGCTCAAGTACAAGCGCCTCGACGGTGTGGATCAGGCACTCCGATCGCTTGTCCAGAACCTCGTCGAGGGCGACAAGTCCGCGGTCGACCTGACGGGCGAACTGGCCTCTTTCGGGGGACCCGCCGTTGCGGTCTGGGGCCGCGAAGACAAGATCGTGCCTGCCGCGAACGCAGCCGGTCTCGGCAATGCGGCCACGGTGCACATCGTCGACGGCGTGGGACACATGGCGCACATGGAGAAGCCGCAGGCGGTTGTCGCCGCGATCCGAGAAGCACTCGGTGCGTGAGGTATTGCGAGCGCAGATGACGGCAGCACCAGAAGGACGCAGGTTACTCCGGCTGGACCTTTTCCCGGTGTGACAACGCATGTCTGAATGAGGCGTGCGGAGGCGGAGATGGAGCTGGCGGCGATCGACGGCATCGAGGTCGAGTACGAGCTGCGGGGCTCCGGGGAGCCCGTCGTCGTGATCCACTGGGGCGTCAGCGCAAGGTGGGCCGAGCCACTGCTCGCGGAGCCGATCCTTGCCGAGCGCTACCGGGTGTTGCGGTACCACCGTGTCGGTTTCGGAGGCAGCAGCAGGGTCGAGGGGCCGATCAGCATGGCCGATCACGCCGAGCACTGCCGGCTGCTGCTGCGGCAGCTTGGCATCGAACGCGCGCACGTCGTCGGTCACTCCTCTAGCGCCCTAATCGCGCTGCAACTCGCGCTCGACGCTCCAGACGCAGTGCAGAGCTTGGTGCTCATGGATGCGGCGCGGCCTGCTCCCGCAACTGAGGCTCAGGCGGCCTTCGTTCGCGAGGTGGCGGAAGCGGCGATCGGCCGGTATCGCGCGGGCGACGTGGCCGGGGCGGTGGACATCTGGGCCCGGGGAGTCTTCGGAGCGGGCTACCGCGCCTCGCTCGATCGGGGTCTGCCCGGCGTTTTCGAGGAGATCCTCGCCTGTGCGGACACATTCTTCGCCCAGGAGCTGCCGGCTGTGCAGCAGTGGTCGTTCGCCGAGACCGATGCGCGCCGCATCGCACAACCCGTCCTTGCCGTCCTCGGCGAGAACAGCGCTCCGACATTCCGTGAGCGGCGGGACCTCCTGCTTGCCTGGCTGCCGAGTGTCGAGCCGTTCGACCTCCCCGGCGCCACGCACCTTCTTCACGTCGAGCGCCCGCACGAGATGGCCGAGGCGCTGTCCTCGTTCTTCGCCCGACACCCCCTCGAACCTTCGAGCTGAGATCGACGTCGCCTCAGCCGCTCCCCACCTCACTGACGGGACGAATGCGACGGATTCAAATACGCGGGCGACCGGTAAAGGTTTCTAGCATCAGCCTGTGCCGCAGCGATTTTCAACGACCGTGGTCCAAGGCCGATAAATTCCTCGCTCCTGAGCGGTCAAGCCGGCCTCCCAGAGCGGGGCTGCTGACGATCCGGCTCCGCTTCAGATCGTCGGGTCAGCAGGTGACGTGAAGTACCGCGCGGACTTCTTGTCCCTTTAGGCCCGCGATCAGCCGGCAGGCCTGTTCCGTCGGGACAGCGACAACCTCAATGTTTCGGCGTGCGGCCTCCGCCACCACCTCGGGCATGATCGGCAACGAGCCGTGGGCCCCGGTGCCGATGATCAACCGGGGTCCGCCCCACGGGAGCTCCTCATCGGCCGAGAGCGGAGTGTGTCCGAACTTGTCGCGGTATGGCTTGGAGGGCTTCTTGCTTCGTTTGCGCACGGCACCTCGGTCGATGACGATGTCGTGCTCGTACGTTCGTCCGTCGACCTCGATCGACCCGAACCTGAGGAGTCGCACATCCATCACGTGCCGCCCATACCCTTGCGCCCGGAATTCCAACACTTCGGAATCTACGCCCATTGCCAGTGCGCGGAAGCCGGTGCGCCCGACTGCGCCGACCCTGGCGACGACCTCGTCGTGGACTTCCCGTCGGAGACCAGAGAGCCTGCGGTGCAGGCTCTGGCTAGGAGCGGCGACGCTCCCCGAGCGGCGACTCAGCGCTCGGCAGACAGACGCCTTTAGCGAAGCCGCGCCGCTTTAGCCTGCCGCGACGCTCGCCATGAAGCAACTATGTGCCTCCGATGTCCCAGCCAAGGGTGAAACCGTGGCGCAGGCCGTTAGATATCAACAGCGACATCGCTTTTGACCACTGAGGGTCGACGTGCACGCGTTCCAACGCGGCGCCGTGCCGCTGCAGATTCTGGACCACCCCGCCAAGCATGACGTCCATGGCGCCTACATGATGCGGCCAGCGGGCGGGCGAGTCCTCCCAGGTCTCCCGGCGCCCCGCTTTGTGCTCGAGTCGATGGCGGCCGTCAGGCAGCCGTGCGTTAATTGTCCTCGACGGAGACGATGAATCCCGCGCTGCCCAGGGCGGCTAATACCTCCTCCCGGTGTGCCGGGCCCCGGGTCTCGACGGTAAGCATCACCTCAACTTCGTCCAGTGCCAGCTTGGGTGCTGTACGGGAGTGCACCACGTCGAGAACGCTGGCCCCGCTTTCGCTGACCACGGCGAGCAGCGTGCTGAGCCCGCCGGGGCGGTCCGGGATGGTGACCTTCACTGCGAGATATCGTCCGGCTGCGCGCAGGCCGTGGGTGATCACGTGGGTCAACACGAGCGGGTCGATATTGCCACCCGACAGGACCGCGCACACCGGGCCGTTCAGGCCGAGTTCGGGTGCCGATGTCATCAGCGCTGCCACCGCTGCCGCCCCGGCCGGTTCGACGATGAGTTTCGCACGCTCCATGCACAGCAACAACGCGCGCGACAGCGCGTCTTCGCTGACCGTCCGAACCGAATCGGCGAATGCCCTTACATGGCCAAATGGGATCACCCCGGGCATTGCGACGGCGATGCCGTCAGCCATCGTCGACATCGACTCCGCGCGCACGGGCTGTCCGGCGGCCAACGAACCCGGCCACGCCGCCGCGTTCGCGGCCTGCACTCCGATCACCCGGACCTGCGGCGCCAGATAGTGCGCCGCCGCAGCAATTCCGGCGACCAGACCTCCGCCGCCGGTCGGCACCACGATGGTGTCGACGTTCCGAATCTGGTTCAGGATCTCCAGCCCGACGGTGGCCTGGCCGGCGACGATGTCGGCGTGATCGAACGGGTGGATCAACACCGTGCCGTGCTGCTCCGAATATTCACGCGCCGCGACCAGCGCATCGTCGATCGTTTCGCCGACCAGATGAACTTGCGCGCCATAAGCCTTGGTGGCCACCAGCTTTGGGAGCGGGACGGTGACCGGCATGAACACCGTCGACGCGATCCCTAGCTCGGTTGCGGCCCACGCAACTCCCTGCGCATGGTTGCCTGCGCTAGCCGCGACCACACCGCGAGCCCGGTCCTCGTCACTCAGGTTGGCGATCCGGTTATAGGCGCCCCGCGGCTTGAACGACCCCGTGCGTTGCAGGTTCTCGCACTTGAGCCACACCTGTTCGCCCGTGCGATCCGACAGCACCCGCGACGCGATCACCGGCGTTCGTCGCATCACCGGCCTCAGCCGATCCGCCGCCGCGTTGATCTGATCGAGCGTGAGCAGCTCCACAGCTAGACCCGCAGCTCGTGAACCGCCGCCGGATCCCCCACGGGGTCAGCTGGACAAGCGACGCCCCGCCGCGTGAATGCGGTGGACGGCCGGAGCGCATCAAGGTGGGCGTCAGTGGCGATGATGTTGTCGGCGTTCATGTTTGGCCTCGCTTTTGCCGTCGAGCCGAAAGGTGCAATCGCGCTCTGCGTGGTCACCACCTCTGCTCGTCCCAATCCACGCCCGATGCGCGGCGCCGTGAATGGAGGGCACCGATGTCGGGCGCAGCTCCCTGCACGGCCGTCGTCGACCAGTTCAAGCATCGCCCGGTGTCCTTTGAATCGCCCGCACACGGATTCGTCGGATGATCAGTTAGATGCTCGCACTCCTTGACCACACCTGGGGGAGCAATACGGCTTGTTGGGTTTACGTGCTCCTCGGACTGGGAGTCCGAGGATTCCCGGCGGCTATGCCGCTGTTGGGGTGCTTCCTGTTTCATCGTCCACCGCCGCAACGGGTTGCGGTCTTGCATGGTCTCCACAAGCGTTTAGTCTCTCCGCCCGCCCGGCGGCGAGAATGACTTTGGCGGCATTGTGGTCTCTGTCGTGGGTGACCGAGCAAGTCGGGCACGACCATTGGCCCATCCGCAATGGCAGCTCGTCGAGCCGGTTCCCGCACGCAGAGCACGTCGTGCTCGACGCTAGCCACGACTGCACCAACGCCACACTGAGCACCTCGGCCAGCCACGCGCGTTGCTCGGTGGTCTTGGCCTGGGTGATGACTCGGCGCTGAATCTCTGAGTCCGACA
>DASRJA010000028.1:0-4448 GCA_035649695.1 Mycobacterium sp.
GACCCGAACGAAAACCTGTACACGCTGGATTATTACCTCAAGTTGGCCGAGCAGATCGTCGATGCGGGCGCGCACGTGTTGGCGATCAAGGACATGGCGGGCCTGCTACGCCCGCAGGCCGCTCATCAGCTGATCACCGCGCTGCGCAGCCGGTTCGACCTGCCGGTGCACGTGCACACCCACGACACTCCGGGCGGGCAGCTGGCCACCTATCTGGCCGCCTGGCACGCAGGCGCCAACGCCGTCGACGGTGCCTCTGGGCCGTTGGCGGGCACCACCAGCCAGCCCGCGCTGTCCTCGATCGTTGCCGCCGCTGCGCACACGGAATACGACACCGGGCTGTCGTTGTCGGCGGTATGCGATTTGGAGCCGTACTGGGAGGCGCTGCGAAAGGTGTACGCGCCCTTCGAATCTGGGATTCCTGGACCGACGGGGCGGGTGTATCGCCACGAGATCCCCGGCGGTCAGTTGTCCAATCTGCGTCAGCAGGCGATCGCGCTGGGTCTCGGTGACCGTTTTGAGGAGATCGAGGCCAACTACGCGGCCGCCGACCGGGTGCTGGGCCGCCTGGTGAAAGTCACCCCGTCGAGCAAGGTGGTCGGCGACCTCGCGCTGGCCCTGGTCGGGGCGGGTGTCAGCGCCGACGAATTCGCTGCTGACCCAGCAAAATTCGATATCCCCGATTCAGTGATCGGCTTCTTGCGCGGTGAACTCGGCGACCCGCCGGGCGGCTGGCCCGAACCGCTGCGCACCAAGGCGCTCGCCGGACGCCCACCCGCCAAGCCGCAGCAGGAACTATCTGCCGAAGACGAGACGGTGTTGACGCAGCCGGGCCAGAAACGACAGGCCGCGCTGAACCGCCTGCTGTTCCCTGGTCCGACAAAGGAATTCGAGGCCCACCGCGAGTTGTACGGCGACACGTCGCAGTTGAGCGCCAATCAGTTCTTCTACGGGCTGCGCCAAGGCGAAGAACACCGAGTCAGGCTGGAGCGCGGTGTTGAGCTGCTGATCGGGCTGGAAGCGGTCTCCGAACCCGACGAGCGCGGCATGCGCACGGTGATGTGCATCCTCAACGGTCAGCTGCGACCGGTTGTGGTGCGTGATCGCAGCATCGCCAGCGACATACCGGCCGCCGAGAAGGCCGACCGGTCCAACCCCGACCACATCGCCGCGCCGTTCGCGGGCGTGGTCACCGTCAATGTCGAGGCCGGCGATCAGGTCGACGCCGGACAGACCATCGCCACCATCGAGGCGATGAAGATGGAAGCCGCGATCACCGCACCCAAGGCCGGCACGGTCGGCCGCGTCGCTGTCTCGGCCACCGCGCAGGTCGAGGGCGGCGATCTGCTGGTGGTGGTGAGCTGACCCGCATCGTCGCCGGCACGTTCGGCGGGCGACGAATCGCGGTGCCGCGCACAGGAACTCGGCCCACCACCGATCGAGTGCGTGAGTCGCTGTTCAACGTGCTCGCATCGCGCATCGACTTTGAAGGGGCTTCGGTGCTTGACCTGTACGCGGGCTCGGGGGCGCTTGGCCTGGAAGCGCTGTCGCGCGGAGCCGCATCGGCAGTGTTCGTCGAATCCGACCAACGGGCCGCCGCCATCATCGACAAGAACATTGCGTCGTTGGGCGTTACGGCGGGAGTGCGGCGTGTCCCGGTCGCCTATGTGCTGGCCGGCGGTGCGGAGCGGCCGGTGGATCTGGTGTTCGCCGATCCGCCGTATAACATCCCGGCCACCGAGATCGAGGAGATGCTCGCCGCATTGGTCAGCGGAGGCTGGGCGGCGGCAGGGACGGTCGTCGTCGTGGAACGCGGCACGTCCGGGCCGGAGTTGGCCTGGCCGGACGCTTGGCAGCCATGGCCGTCACGGCGGTACGGCGACACCCGCATCGAGCTCGCCGAGCGGACTGAGCTGCCCTGATAGCGTCGTCACCCATGAGCGGCGCGGTATGCCCGGGATCATTCGATCCGATAACCCTCGGCCACGTCGACATCTTCGAGCGCGCGGCCGCCCAATTCGACGAGGTCGTGGTGGCGGTGCTGGTCAACCCGAACAAGCAGGGCATGTTCAGCCTCGATGAGCGCATCGCGATGATCGAGGAATCGACAGCGCATCTGCCGAACCTGCGCGTCGAATCCGGTGAGGGCCTGGTCGTCGACTTCGTGAAGGCGCGCGGACTGACCGCGATCGTCAAGGGTCTGCGGACGGGCACCGACTTCGAGTACGAGCTGCAGATGGCGCAGATGAACAAGCACATCGCCGGCGTCGACACCTTTTTCGTCGCGACGACACCGCGGTATTCGTTCGTGTCGTCGTCACTGGCAAAAGAAGTCGCGATGCTCGGTGGCGACGTGTCTGAGCTGCTGCCCGAACCCGTCAACGTGCGCCTGCAGGCCAAGCTGGAGGGTTAGCTCTCGTCCTTCGCGGGTAGGCGTTGGGTGGCGCACAGCCCATTTCGCGCCCCAACCAATCCGAGAAGTACGGAGGTGACGGCCATGGTCGAGACATTCGTTGAGTCGAGCGATGACGTGGTGAAGTTCCTGAAGGGTCAGCACGACCTGATCAAGGACATGTTCGACGAAGTCCTCAGCGCATCGGAGCCGAAGGCCCGCGAGAAGGCGTTCGTCGAGCTTCGACAACTGCTGGCGGTGCACGAGACAGCCGAGGAGATGGTGGTGCATCCGCGGGTCCGGCACGAGTCGGCTTCGGGCGACGAGATTGTCGATGCCCGCCTGAAGGAGGAGCACAAGGCCAAGGAAATGCTCTCGAAGCTCGAAAGCATGGATATCGCTTCGCCGCAGTTCATCAAGGAGCTCACCAAGTTCCGCGATGACGTCATCGACCACGCCGAGCACGAGGAGAACGAGGAGTTCACCAAGCTGGAGCGCAACCTCACGGCAGACGACCGCGAGCGGATGGCCAAGGCGGTCAAGGCGGCCGAGGCGATCGCGCCCACGCGTCCTCATGCGGGAGTCGAGTCGGCCAAGATGAACTTTGCCGTCGGGCCGTTCGCCTCGATGCTGGACCGCGCCCGCGATCTGATCGGCGCCGCGCTGCGGTAGTCGGCCGAACGGTTTTGCTGCCGGGCCGCTCGTGTGGATGCGCGATCGGGCCCGCGGCGTTCTCAAACAGGCCAGCCGCAGAGCCGTCGGTGATGTGCTGAGGGGAACTAAAATCGCCCGTCACGTCGGATGTGCGGGCGATTTTGGTTTTGCCGAGCATCGTCGGCGAAGCGCTGACCTGCTGTATTGACATAATGTGCGGGTAGCAATTCAGACGGGAGTTGCGCCTGGAGTCACGCTGGGGAAGCCAAAGGACGACACACCGGCCCCGGAAGCTAAGTCACAGAGGTAACACCAGGCACACTGGTAACTGTCAACTACGCCTGGAGGGTGTTGCCGTGTACCGAGTTTTTGAAGCGCTCGACGAGTTGGGCGCGATTGTGGAAGAAGCCCGCGGCGTGCCGATGACGGCCGGCTGCGTGGTGCCCCGCGGCGACGTCCTCGAGCTGATCGACGACATCAAGGACGCAATACCCGGCGAACTCGACGACGCCCAGGACGTGCTCGATGCGCGCGACGGGATGCTGCGCGAAGCCAAGGACCACTCCGACCAGATGGTGGGCACGGCCACCGCCGAAGCCGATTCGCTGATCAACCACTCGCGCGCCGAAGCCGACCGGCTGCTGGCCGACGCCAAGGCCCAGGCCGACCGGATGGTGGCCGAGGCCCGCCACCACAGCGAACGGATGGTCGGCGAGGCCCGCGAGGAGGCGAACCGCATCAGCGCCACCGCCAAGCGGGAGTACGAGGCCAGCGCCGGACGCGCCAAGACCGAGGCCGACCGCCTCATCGAGAACGGCAACCTGGCCTACGAGAAGGCCGTGCAGGAAGGCATCAAGGAGCAGCAGCGGCTGGTGTCGCAGACGGAGATCGTGCAGACCGCGACGGCCGAGGCCACTCGCCTGATCGACTCGGCGCACGCCGAGGCCGATCGCCTACGCGGTGAGTGCGATATCTACGTCGACAGCAAGCTCGCGGAGTTCGAGGACTTCCTGAACGGAACCATTAGGTCGGTGGGTCGCGGCCGTCATCAGCTGCGCACTGCGGCGGGCACCCACGACTACGCCGCACGGTAGCCCGAGGCCGTCGCCGTAAGATCGACATTTATGGCGACGCATGCGAACGCAGCGGCGCGCCGCGCCTCACGATCGCCGCTCGTGATCAACATTTCCCGGCTCGGCCGGCGGCCCGGGTCGATGATGACCTACTCCGAGACGGTGCCGAGCCCGTCACGCATCGGGCTCGACCTGATCGGGATCGACGCAGGCGCGCCGCTGACGCTGGATCTGCGGATCGAGTCCGTGTCGGAGGGGGTGCTGGTCACCGGTAACGTGGCCGCGCCGACGACCGGCGAGTGTGCCCGCTGTCTGACCCCGATCACCGG
>DASRJA010000029.1:0-4775 GCA_035649695.1 Mycobacterium sp.
CGGCTCGGGGCGCACGCTGGTCGGCGGAAACTGGGCTATGACAGCGCCGTACATCGTCAACCCTGGGTACTTCAGTCCTCGCGCCGAATGGGAACTCTTCGAGGCATCGGCCGACCGGCGGTGGACGGACATCACCCGCACTCAGCGGGTCCTGGGCTGGCAGCTCATCGGGACCGGGATGCTGCCGCCCGACTGGGCCACCGTCAGTGAAGTCGGCCATGCCGTGCCCACCCGACCCGTCACCGGGGGCCCCATAACCTTCGGTCTCGACGCCGCGCGCCTGCCGGTCCGGTTCGCAGAATCCTGCGATCGAGAGGACCGAGCCCTCGCGGGTGCGATGCGCCCGATCCTCACAGCACCGGGTGAAGTTCCCGCTTTGCGCAACCTGAATGGGTCGGCCGCCAGCAGTTGGCAGCATCCCGTCGCCTTGGTCGCCGCCGCGGCCACCGAACAGGGCGCCGGCAATCCCGACGTCGCCGTCGAGCGGCTCGACGCGGCGGCGCAACTGGAGCAGCGGTCCCCGACCTATTACGGCGCCGCCTGGGTGGCGCTGGGCCGCATCATGCTGACCACGTCGCTGCTCGGCGAATGCCCGGTGGCCGGCTGAGCGTTTCGATCACCGCGATCGTCACGAATGGCGATCCGGCGCAGCCAATTCCAGCCTAATCACCGTGGTCGTCGCCGTCCCCGTGCCGGGAGCCGCCGCGGCCCCACGGCGGCTTCGGACCCGGGTACCACTGCGGGCCTAGCTGCGGGTTGTAGTAGGGGGGTGGCTGAAGAATCGGTGGGAGCCACGGGATGAGCGGCGGCGGCATCGGTGGCGGTACCACAACGGGCGGCGGAGCGACTGGCGGCGCCGCCGGGGCGGGCGCTACGTTGCGCACCACCACTCGCGGCGGCGGGGCGGGCAGAACCTTCAGTCGTGCCGTCTCGATGGGCGCAGGTGGTACCGCCGGAGCCGGCGCAGGGGCCGTCCTGGGCACTTGCTGCGGCGCGACGGGCGGCGCGGTCTGCAACGCGGTAGGCGGCGCTACAGCTTCGGGACGAAGCGTCATCTCGCCCGAGCCTTGATCCGCGGTCGGGCGGATATTGATCACTATTGCGATGGCCAGAGCCATCATTCCCGCTACGAAGATGGCGGTCAGCGAGCTGCCTACCAATAGGAACGGCTTGCTGCGGCTCGACACGGCGTCGGAGTCCGAAGCCACGTCGGCCGTGTCCACGAGTGCGTCGGCGGGGCCAAGGAACGCGGTCACGTCATCGGCCAGCGCTAGCGGGGAGTCCGTGGTGTCGTCGGGATCCAGGGAGTAGGCCAGGCCGACGGTGGACGCATCGAAGCGCGGCGCATTCGCTGCTGCCAGCGCAGCGCCGCGCGCCAACGCCACCTGGGGTTCTTCGGGGGCGATGACGGGCACCGAGACAAGGTCCTTCAAATGTGCCTTGACCGCGGTGACGTCCACGTTGGAGCCAACGACGAACATGCCCTGGGGCGTGGATTTCTCGGCCTGCAGGCTGGTGACCATTTCGGTCAGCACGGCGATCGTGTCCGCACTGTGCAGACCTTGGCTCAGTACCTTCACCACGGAGCCATCGGCGGTTTCGACGACCGCCAGCGTCGCGGTGTCGCGCTCGACGAACATCAGTGCGGTCTTGTCGTAGCCCACTGCCCGGCCGACCGCCTGGGCGAGCGCCGCGGCCGCGTGCAGCTCCGAGACCAGCAGCACATCTTCGATGCCGCGGGCGATCAATGCCTCCCGCAGTGCGGCCGCTTGGGCGTGGTCGGTCCAGGTCACCCCGGTCGACACCAAATGGTGGCCGGCGGCGATCGCGCCCTCCTGGGTACCCAGGACCGCGGCGACGACGTGATCGGATGCGCTCGACGTTGCCGAGCCGTCGACGGCGGCGATGTCGAAGACGTCGCGCTCGACAATGACACCGTCGGCCTTTTCGCCCTCAACGAGTGCAATGCTGACCGTCGTGGGTGTCATCGACACGCCAAGTACGATCTCCACTGCCCCTCCAAGACATTTGCTACGCATATTCGGCTCTTGGCGGGGAGCGTGTCCCACGCAAGCTGTGAACGTACTTCCGCCCGTCGCCGCTGACCACTTCCGGTGGGTCATGTCGTCGTGGGCTCGCGCTTGCCCTCCGATAAAAAACCCTACTCGCTCAGTCGAATATTGACGCGCGATGCGGCGAGATTCTTGAGACTTTGCCGGGCTTCCACCATCGCGGTCGAGGTCATTCGGCGGCCGATGAATTCGGTTGCGCGGAAGTGCTTTTGAGTTCTTAGGTGTGTGGTTCTACCGCTTCGGTATTAGCTGGCATTTGGCATTCGGATCCGAACAGCGGGACCCCGTTTCCGAAATCCCAGAAGCGCACGGCGACGGTAGAAAGGATGGTGCTCGCCAAAGGTCCACTACGGCGCGAAACGGCTACGCGGGTGTGCGCGCGATCTGGTCGAGGTGCAGCATCCGCGTGATGACCTTGTCCAGCTCGCCGTCGTCGAAGATCTTCTTCCAGTCATCGCGGACGATGCTTTCGCGGCCATAGTCCATCGCAATCAGGCACGCATCGGAGAACGGGTTCGACCCGCGTAGCGTATTCGCCAGCGCCACCTGAACGTGCCCGAAAAGCATTGCCTTGGCAGCAGCTTCGGGCACGCCTACCGTGTGCACCGTCTCGTGCAGGGCCTCCTTGAGCAGGCCGCCGACCATGCAGGCCACCGTCTCGACCAGCGTCGGCTCCAGCACGGCGAGCTGCTTGACCGTCACCCAATGCACATCGAGCACTGGGCCGTAGCTCACTCGGACCACGCCCTCGACGAGGTCGCGCTGACCAGCATTCCCGTTCTCGAACGCCGCGACGACCTCCTGCGGCGCGGCGATACCGCCGAACGTGTCGGCGTGCTCTTCCTTGGTGGTGCGCTCGAGGAACACCGAGGGGTGGCAGGGGTGCGCGACCGCGTATGCGATGTCGTCGCGCTGGTACAGCAGATTGGCGTACGCCGCCGCCGGATCCAGCGTCAGCAGGATCGCCCCCGACTTCATCGACGGCACGACAGCTGCCGACACCTTGCCCAGCACCACGTCCGGTACGGCCAGGATGACGACATCGCTCTGAGCCACCGCCTCGTCGGTACCGGTCAGCTCGCGTCCCAGACCGGCAATCAGCTCACGTCCGTGCGGCGAGCTCTCGCAGTACAGCGTCCGGTAGTCGCTCTTGGCGAGATTGTTCGAAATGCGTTGTCCCATTTTGCCTCCGGCGCCGATAACGGTGACGGTGGCTGACTGGTTGGTCATGACTTGCTCCTCAGATAGTTGACACTGTGTTGTGTCCATTGGGCTTCGAACAGGCAGGTCGTCTCGGCGTCGTCCTGCCAGGGGAGCCAGTGCTCCACGATCTGGTTGATTCCTCGCGACGCTGGGTCCACGACAGCGACCATCTCGTCGTAGTCGAGCAGTCCTTCCCCGAGCGGGCAGCCCGCGAGCGTGAAGCCGACCCAGCCGGCCTGCCGGGTGAACGCGAAGTCCTTGATGTGCATGTTCTTGACATACGGCGCGGCGCGGTCGATGACATCGTGCGGCAGCTCTAGGCCCGCGACGCAGTTCGCCGGGTCCAGGCAGATGCCCAACGCGTCGGAGCCGACGGCATCGATCACGCGAATCAGCTCGGGTGTCGGAACTTGCTCGTAGGTCTCCAAAGCGACTGTCACACCCTGGCTTTCGAACGCTGGCATCGTCTCTTTGAGCATCGACACCGAATCGCCGGTTTGCTGCAGCATCGACCGCAGCAGCGTCGCGCCGAGTTGCTTGCAGAGGTCGAGGTAGCGGTGCAGGTGCTCGGGCGCGACGCCCCTGGTGCCGAGCTCCAGCTCGATGCCGAGGTCTGCCGCGGTGTCGCGCAGATCGGCCAGTTCGGCCGCGGACAGCGATTCCACGGCCGGGTAGTCGCAGATCTGAAAGACCGTGCAGCCCAACTCATTGGTCTGCTTGAGCATGTCGTGCAGCGACAGCTTCCGCCAGAAGAACGCGTAGGTGCTCAGGCCGATCGCCATCGTGGTCCTCCCTCCGCGAGGTCGACGACCTCGTCGAGTATCGCCGCGACCGCCGACGGGTCATGAGCGAAGCGGCCGAGGAACAAACCGTCCACCCCGTCACCCAGCTGCGTCAACAGCCCGGGCTTGGCGCTGCCGCCGTAGATAACGGGACCGGACACATGTGACCGCAGCGCCCGGCACACCGCGGCGATGTAACCGGGTGATGCGGGCTCGTCCGCGCCGATCGCCCACACTGGTTCGTAGGCCACCACCATCGGGCCGGACGAATGCAGCTGCGCGACGCATTCCGCCGCGGCGGCCTCGACCGTCGAGCGGCGCTGCTCACCTACACACAGGATCGGGGTGAGTCCGTTGCGGAACGCCGCCGCTGTTTTGGCCGCGATGACCTTGTCATCTTCACCGAAGATGCGCCGCCGCTCGGCGTGCCCGATTTCGACGTAGTCACAACCGAGTTCGCGCAGTTGCGCACCGCTGACCTCTCCGGTGAAGGCCCCCTCGTCCTTCCAGAAGAGGTCCTGGCCGCCGATGCGCACTGGCGTGGAAGCGAACACAGCGCCCGCTTCGAGCAGGTAGGGGTGCGACGGCAGCACCACCAACCTCGCGTGTTCCTCGGTTACCGCCGGATGCGAGTGGGCGATGCGGGCGACCGCGCCGCACCACTCGACCGTGCGGGTGTGCCCGAAGTACATCTTCAGGCTGATGCCGATCGTCAGAG
>DASRJA010000030.1:0-5851 GCA_035649695.1 Mycobacterium sp.
CAAGACATTGATCGCCAAGGCCGTGGCCAACTCGCTGGCCAAGAAGATGGCTGAGGTTCGTGGCGACGACGCCCGGGAGGCGAAGTCGTACTTTCTCAACATCAAGGGCCCGGAGCTGCTCAACAAGTTCGTCGGCGAGACCGAGCGGCACATCCGGCTGATCTTCCAGCGCGCCCGTGAGAAGGCGTCCGAAGGCACGCCGGTGATCGTGTTCTTCGACGAGATGGACTCGATCTTCCGCACCCGCGGCACCGGTGTGAGCTCGGACGTGGAGACCACGGTGGTGCCGCAGCTGCTGAGTGAGATCGACGGTGTCGAGGGCTTGGAGAACGTCATCGTGATCGGCGCCTCCAACCGCGAGGACATGATCGACCCCGCCATCCTGCGGCCCGGCCGCCTGGACGTGAAGATCAAAATCGAGCGCCCGGATGCCGAAGCGGCACAGGACATCTACTCCAAGTACCTCACCGAGGAACTGCCGATACACACCGACGATCTGGCCGAATTCGGTGGCGACCGCACGGTCTGCATCGAGGCGATGATCGTGAAGGTCGTCGACCGGATGTACGCCGAGATCGACGACAACCGGTTCCTGGAAGTCACCTACGCCAACGGTGACAAGGAAGTCATGTACTTCAAGGACTTCAACTCCGGCGCGATGATCCAGAACGTCGTCGACAGGGCGAAGAAGAACGCGATCAAGTCGGTGTTGGAGACCGGTCAGCCCGGTCTGCGGATCCAGCACCTGCTCGACTCGATCGTCGACGAGTTCGCGGAGAACGAGGACCTGCCCAACACCACCAATCCCGATGACTGGGCGCGGATTTCGGGCAAGAAGGGCGAGCGGATCGTCTACATCCGCACGCTCGTCACCGGCAAGTCGTCAAGCGCGTCGCGGGCGATCGACACCGAGTCGAACCTGGGTCAGTACCTCTAGGTCTCATTCCGCGGATGTGCGTTTCTGCACGCCGACACCCCGGTTATCGCGTGCATTTTGCGCACGCTCACGGCCCACGGGGTTACGTTGGCGGACATGTCCGACGATGTCACAGTGATCGACGATGTGTACGGGAAGCGGTACGGCGAGATGCTTCTCGTCACGACCACGCCTGCGGGACCCGAGGCGACCGTTTACAAGACCTTTCCACTCAACGACTGTCCCGTCGAGCTGTGGGACAAACTGGATCCGCAAGCTATCGCGGCAGACAACGGCGCCGTTGCCGCACTGCTCAACGGGCCGCGATATTGGCTGATGAGCAGCATCGGCAAGCGAAGTCGAGAGACCTTGGAGCGCAAGAGTTTCGGTGGTATCGAGATGATCCGGCAAGCCACCGTCAAACTCGCCTCGATGAATCCCTCGCCCTACAGCCTGAATCGGGTGGACCGCAAGGCGGTGTTCACCTTCGACGCGGGCCGCGAGATCTACGAGCTCGTCGACCCCGATGGTCGGCGTTGGGTCATGCAGACGTGGAGCCAGACTGTCGATCCCGCACTGTCACTGAGCGACCTGCCGGGCCTCGCAAGCCGGCTGTCGTTACCGGACGACTGGACGTACCGGCCGCGCACGCCGACATCATCACTGCGCGTTGACACCACAAGTCAGGACGCATGCGTGAGGCAAGACGACCTGGCCAACAGCTATTCACTGCAGACGTCGGGCACGCGAAAGCCCCCGAAATCGCAGGGATTCGGGGGCTTTGCGGCACGGCTTGTCAGCAGAGGTGGATGACCGCCGCCTCGTAGATGTACTGCGCATCTGCCACTTCGATGGAATCGCCGGTGTTTTCGTAGATGGCCTTGACCGTGTTGTTTTGGGGGACACCGTGTTGCAGGTCGGTGCAGATCTGGTAGCCCATGTCCAGCGCAACATCGGTCGGCCCGGTGAAGTCGTTGTTGGCCAGGTCGGTGAGATAGCTCTCCTCGTCTGCGAATGCCGGAGCTGCGGGGGTTCGCAGCAAATTAGCCGATCTTGTAGGCTCGGTAGCTCCGCGTTAGCGGGCACCCTCCATTTCCAAGTAGGCGTCGCGGCCGGCCAGACTGACCGCCACATCGTCGATCAGGGGGGTGAAGAACCGCTCGCGGTATAGCGGGTCGACGCTGGTACTCACGGTGAAGTACAAACCGGACAGCACCGCGACGAACAAGGACACATGCACGATGGTCTGGGGAACCGGTACATGGATGCCGAACCAGGTGCCCGGACAAGGTGGTTCGCCAACGGGGCACGTCTCCTCTGAGGACCACAGCACGGCGACGTCGTCCGGTACCGCGACGATGCCGAGCGCCAGGAAGAACGCGAACAGCCCTGCGGTGAAGAACACCACCTGGATGGCCTGCGACACCACCATCACCGCAACGACATTGACCTGCTCGGCAAGCGACAGCGGCGTGCGCACCGGCTGGTGACCGGCTGCGGTTTCCAGCGGTGTGCCTTCGAGCAGCTTGGCGGGATCGCTTTGTTCCGCGCGGTCCTCCCGAAGCGCGCGCACTTCGTCACGAATAGTGGTCACCACGAATATGAGGGCGACGAGCGCGAGGAATCCGATTGTCTGCCAAAGTCTTTGGCGAGTCAATCGGGCGGACAGCTGCCACAGCTCGCCGGTGAAGTACACCACCACGGTGATCATCAGCAGCGGAAGTGCACGGCTCATCAGTGTGCCCAATGCGCCGAACTGCACCCAGGCAAAGCGGAACGCCCACAACGCAATCGAGCCGAACCCGAGATAGGTCAACCAGATCGCCAGTAGTGCGACGACCGCGAATCCCACCGCTTCGGCCGCGGCGATCCCTGAGAACCCGCTGTCGGCGAAGGGAAGTCCGAACACGAAGATCGCCATCACCAGCAGCGCCGCCGACCGTCGGCCTGCTTCACCGAGTGTGGTGCCAGTGCGGTGCAGCAGATACAGCGCGAACGGGGCGGCGATGAGCAGCCCCGTGAGTATCCCGAGGCGGATCACATAGCCGAAATCGGGATCGCCGTCAGTGAGTTCGGCCAGCATCATCGTCAGCGATATCACCGCACCGATGCCACTCACCATCGGTGCCGAGCGTTCGATCAAGGCGCGAGAGCGAACCCGTCGGGTGAGCACCAGCGGCAGCCCGCGCTGCAAGAACCATTCGTGCACCTGCCGCATGTCGGACACGGGCAATATTGTGCGCGATTGCGGCCGTAGTGGAGGTTCAGCGCGCCGATAATGCCGCGCGGTACCGATTGCGCGCCGTCAACGTGAGCCGAAGGTCGTCGATGAGCGGGTCGAAGAATCGTGTCCGGTAGTCCCCGTCGCTCACGGTGCGCGCGCTGATGTACATAAACGTCAGCGCGCCAAGGAAAAACGTGATCTGAATCAGCGAATCCGGGACTGGGATCGTCATGCCGAGCACGGTCCCGTCGCTGCTGCCGTTACGTGTCCACGCCGCAAGCAATTCGGGCGACAAGAGGATGAGGCCGAGGATCAGGAAGAGCAGAGAGGTCATCGCCGCGATGATCAGGATCTGGCTGAGCAGCGATGCGGCGACCACAAACATGACGTTGAGCTGCTCAACGCGGCTGAGCGTACGGGCGCTCGCCGGATCCGGCATCGTCTCGAACGGTGTGCCTGCCAGTCGCACTGAGTGGTCGTGGGCCGGCTCATCGGAATCCAGCATCGGCTTCACCCGGTCCTGCGACACCGACACCACAAACACCGCCGCGATCGCGGTGAGAAACGCCAGCGCCAGCCACAAGCGCGGCCGCGAAACCGTCGCGGCCATCAGCCACACGGGGGAGTTGAAGAACACCAAGATCGTCAGCAGCAGCAGCGGAAGGGCACGCGTCACCATCGATCCCGCCGCCGCAAGGTTCGACGTTGTCATCTGAACTGCCCAGCCAAGGATCGAGCCGGCGCCGCATGCGGTCAGCGCCAGGATGGCGGCGATCACGATCGCTTCAAAGATGAGGTCCACAAGAATCCGAGGGCTGGGCCCGCCGAGGACGCCGCCTGCGACCGCGACCGTCGTCGCCACCGTGGCCGCGACGGTGCGGCCGGGCACCGTCGGGATTCGGGACACGAGCCAGCCCACCAACACCGCGATCGGCAGCACGAGGATGAGCAGCGCCAGGACGAACCATTCCGTTCGTGTCGGATGGCCGTTGATGTCGATGGTGTGCTTGCCGGTGACGGCCACGACGAGCGCGGAGTTGGCCATGAAAACCGCGAACCCGGCCAGCACGGGCGCCGACCGTGGCCACAGCCGCCGCACCAGTGCGCCCGGCCGCAGCACCGCGGGCAGACCACGATCCAAGAACCACGCATCGGCAGCGCGACGCTGCGTCACGTCAATCATGAAAGGCCCGCCGGTTCGGTGCTGACGTCGCCTGGATCGCTGCCCGCCACAGCAGCAGCCCGGTCTGCACGCCGACGGCGATCGACATCATCGAGATCAGGGTGGCGGTGAAGACGGCGGTGCTGTGGGTGCCGAGCAGCTGGGTGACGCCCATGAAGCCGAGCGACCCGGGGACCAGTAGCCAGAAGCCGGGCAGCACCAGTGACACGGTCGGCGGTGTGTTCGGGCGGTGCGAGATGGCCAGTGCACAGATGATCAGTGTCAGGCCGCCGCCAAAGCCGCTTGCATAGCTTCCCAGCACGGCGTTGCCGACCCATTGACCTGCGTATGCGGTCAGCAGCATCAGCAACATCCACGGCAGAAACGATGTCGGCGGGCCGAAGTACAGCATGGCGCCGATGCCGTAGACGAACACGCCAAGCAGCGGTGCCCATGCGCCCAACCGGTTGATCTCGGTGGTGACGAGGTTGGTGTCGGCGATGCCGGCCACCTGGGCGGCGATCAGGATGCCGAATGCCAACTGCGCGATCTGCATGAAACCCGCGACGAGCCTGGCTTGCGCCGGATACGACGTGGTGCGTCGACAGTTCGATGACCGCGAGCGTGATCGCCGCGCCGGGCAGGAAGGTGGCAAGGGGTGCGGCCAGCGCACGGAGGCTGTCGACGCCGACGTGCCAATGGTTGTTGAACGTGAACACGATCAGCGCGACGAGGAACGAGCAGATCAGCGGAAGCAGATATCCGATGCCCTCGACGCGGCGACCGAGCGCCGACAGCGCGCCGACCAGGAGCCCCAGAATCGCTGCGCCAACCAGGCTCCATGGCGTCGGCTGCAAAATCAGCGCGAGCCCGGTGCTTTGCACTGCATAGCCCATGATCGTGACCCAGAACGGAAATCGCCTGCGCTGGTTACGAATTCGGTCAAGCTCGGCCATGCCATCTTCGGGATCGATCGTGCCCGTCGGTGCCCGTGCGACCAGTTGTGCTCGAGGGAACGACTGGTCGAAGCGCACATCGAAATCGGGATCGGCGATGAACATGCCCTCGCCGGTGGGGCTGCCAACCTGGACGTAGTTCGGCAGCGCCAGGAATTGATGGTCGAGCCCGTACGCGCGCGACGTCTGTTCCATCACCGCGCGCACCATGGTTACCGGGTAATTCGCGGCGGCCATTGCGCCGCCGAGCGCGGCCACAAACTGGCCCGCGGCCGCATTTCGTTCATCCACTTCGGATGGCACGGTCGCAGGCTACTGCCCAGCGTCCCTTACGCTGGGCGACATGCAACGGATTATCGGAACCGAGGTCGAGTACGGCATCTCGTCGCCGTCCGATCCGACCGCGAATCCGATCCTGACGTCGACGCAGGCTGTGCTTGCGTATGCGGCCGCCGCGGGGATCCAGCGCGCCAAGCGCACCCGTTGGGACTACGAGGTGGAGTCGCCGCTGAGGGACGCGCGGGGATTCGACCTGAGCCGGTCGGCGGGCCCGCCGCCGGTGGTGGACGCCGACGAGGTCGGTGCTGCCAACA
>DASRJA010000031.1:0-2942 GCA_035649695.1 Mycobacterium sp.
GACATCACCGATACCGACCGCATTCGCGCCGCCGTCGCCGAAGTCCTCGACGGGCACGGGAGCATCGACGTGGTGGTCAACAACGCCGGCCGCGGAGCCGTCGGTGCCGCCGAGGAAACCAGCGACGGTGAGCTGCGCGACTTGATGGATCTGCACTTCTTCGGCCCTGCCGCGCTGACCCGCGAGGTGTTGCCGCACATGCGGGAGCGGGGGACCGGCGCCATCGTGCAGATGAGCTCGATGGGCGGCCGGTTCTCATTCCCGGGCGTCGGCGCTTATTCGGCGACGAAGTTCGCGCTGGAAGGCTGGTCGGAGGCGCTGGCAAAGGAAGTCGCGCCCTTCGGCATCAGGGTGCTGATCGTCGAACCCGGCGCGTTTCGGACGTCATTCAACGCCAGCGGCGCGCTGCTGCTGTCCAAGCGCATTCCGGCCTACGACGAACAGATCGACGCCGTCCGCAACACACTCGCCGACGACGACGGCAAGCAGCCCGGCGATCCGGCCAAGGCCGCCGCGGCGATCCTGCAAGCACTCGATTCTGATGACCCACCGCTGCGGCTGGCGCTCGGCGGTGACGCCGTCGACGCGATCACCCAGTCGCTCGAGAACGCGAAAGCCGAACTGGCGGCATGGGAAAGCGTCGGCCGGTCCGCGGTGTTCGACGACTAGGTCGGCGTCTCCTCCATCTGGCCGCGGACGCCGTGGTGGCGGTGTTCCTCGATGGCGCACTAACGCGCTAGCTGGCGGGTTTAGCCCTCGAAGCGGCCCTGGCCGTCTGTGAACCAGACCATATGGCCCAAAAAATGTGGCGCAGGGCACTTGATTTCTAGTCATCAGGTCATATGATGACCTGATGAATGTGTTGCCTGCAGATACCTCTTCGCCTTCGCCGCGCGTCGGCCTCGTCGGTCTGGGCTCGATGGGCCTGGGCATGGCGCGTTCCCTGCGGGCCGCTGGGTACGAAGTGAGTGTCTACGACGTCCGGCGCGAGGTGGCTGTTTCGTTCGCCGCAGAGGGCGGAACAGCTCACCAGACGGTGGCCGAGCTCGCCACTGAGACCGACGTGCTGATCAGCGTCGTCGTCAACGCTGCACAGACCGAGGCAGTGCTGTTCGGGACCGGCGACGACGGAGCAATCGACCGTCTGAAGCCTGGGTCTGTATTCGTGATGTGCTCCACGGTCGATCCGCAGTGGTCGGCCGCGCTTGCCGGGACGCTCGCCGAGCGCGGCATCCACTACCTCGACGCGCCCATCTCCGGTGGTGCGATCAAGGCCGCTGCAGGCCAGCTGACCATGATGACATCCGGCTCGCCCGAGGCATATGCGCTCGCCGACCCAGTTCTCGAGGCAATGAGCGAAGCCGTGTACCGGCTCGGCGACAAGCCCGGTATGGGCTCGGTGGTCAAGATCGTCAACCAGCTGCTGGCCGGGGTGCACATCGCCGCGGCCGCCGAGGCGATGGCACTCGGCATCCGATGCGGACTCCGCGCGGATGACATCTACGAAGTCATCACGCACAGCGCCGGCAACTCGTGGATGTTCGAGAACCGGATGGCGCACGTGCTCACCGGCGACTACACCCCGCACTCCGCCGTCGACATCTTTGTGAAGGACCTCGGCTTGGTGCTTGATACCGCGCGGCCCAACGTGTTTCCGCTTCCGCTCGCGGCGGCGGCACACCAGCAGTTTCTGCGCGCGTCGGCCGCCGGTCACGGTCGCGAGGACGACAGCGCCGTCATCAAGACGTTCCCCGGAGTCGACCTGCCTACCAGCAACGGCACCGAGGAGCTGTGAAAATGCCTGTCCGCCTTGGGTGTATCGCCGATGACTTCACCGGCGCGACCGATCTGGCCAACAATCTGGTCCGCGCAGGCATGCGCGTCGTTCAGACCATCAACACCCCCGCCGCGGACACGGCCATCGATGCCGACGCCGTGGTGATTGCCCTCAAGTCGCGCACAATCCCTGCCGCCGACGCTGTGGCACAGTCCCGGCAAGCCTTGGCATGGTTGCGTTTGGCGGGCGCGCAGCAGATCTACTTCAAGTACTGCTCTACCTTCGACTCCACCCCGAAGGGCAATATCGGTCCCGTCATCGACGCGCTGATGGACGACCTCGGCACCGAGTTCACTATTGCCACACCGGCATTCCCCGACAACGGCCGGTCGGTGTTCAAGGGCCACTTGTTCGTCGGCGATCAACTGCTCAGTGAGTCGGGAATGAAGGACCATCCGCTCACCCCGATGACCGACTCCGATCTGGTTCGCGTGCTAACTCCCCAAACCCGGCACCGGGTGGGGCTGATCGACTACGCCACCGTCGCTGCGGGCCGCGATGCTGTGCGCGCGCGGATCGACCAGCTGCACGCAGACGGCGTGGGGATCGCAATCGTGGACGCGATCACCAACAAAGACCTGCTTGAGCTCGGTCCAGCCATCGCCGACCTACGTCTCGTCACCGCCGGATCCGGCGTCGCGATTGCCCTGCCTGCCAATTGGGGATTCCGTCCCTCGCCAGATGCGGCCGCACTCCCCGCCGCTACGGGTCTGCAGGCGATCGTCTCCGGCTCGGTATCGGTAGCGACCAATACCCAAGTCGCCGAGTTCCATCGCACCGGACGGCCGTCATTTCAGGTCGACGCGCTGCGCATCGCCGCCGGCCAGGATGTCGTCACAGAGGCACTCGGATTCGCCGATCGGCACCTCGCGTCGGGACCTGTGCTGTTCTACTCCACCCAGGCGCCTTCGGGGGTGCGTGCCGTGCAGAATGCACTCGGCGCGGCCAAGGCGGGCTCATTGATCGAGGACACCCTGGCACGGATCGCGGCCGGCCTCGTGGAACGCGGCGTGGGCCAGCTGGTCGTCGCCGGCGGCGAGACATCCGGGGCGGTCGTCCAGGAGCTGGGCATCGATGCCATGCGAATCGGTCCCCAGATCGACCC
>DASRJA010000032.1:0-4466 GCA_035649695.1 Mycobacterium sp.
GCCCAGCACGCCGATGCGTCCGCCGCGATCGACGCGGCAATCGCGGCCAAAGCCGACTGGGAGGCCACCCCGTTCGACGAGCGCGCCGCGGTGTTCCTGCGCGCCGCCGACCTGCTGGCCGGACCGTGGCGGGAGAAGATCGCGGCCGCCACCATGCTCGGGCAGTCCAAGACCGCCTATCAGGCCGAGATCGACTCGCCGTGTGAGCTCGTCGACTTCTGGCGGTTCAACGTCGCGTTCGCGCGACAGATCCTGGCGCAGCAGCCGATCAGCAGCCGCGGTGTGTGGAACCGCACCGACTACCGGCCGCTGGAAGGCTTCGTCTACGCGATCACGCCGTTCAACTTCACGGCGATCGCCGGCAATCTGCCGACCGCGCCCGCGCTGATGGGCAACACGGTGGTCTGGAAGCCGTCTCCGACGCAGACCTTCGCCGCGTACCTGACCATGCAGCTGCTGGAAGCCGCGGGTCTGCCGCCGGGTGTGATCAACCTGCTCGCCGGCGACGGCATCGCGGTTTCCGATGTGGCCCTTGCAGATCCGCGGCTGGCCGGCATTCACTTCACCGGGTCGACGGGTACCTTCCAGCACCTCTGGCGCGAGGTTGGCACCAACATCGACCGCTATCACACATACCCGCGGCTCGTCGGGGAGACCGGCGGCAAGGACTTCGTACTTGCGCACTCGTCCGCGCGGCCGGATGTGCTGCGCACGGCGCTGATTCGTGGTGCATTCGACTACCAGGGCCAGAAGTGCTCGGCGGCGTCGCGCGCGTTCGTCCCGCGATCGGTCTGGCAACAGATGGGTGACGACTTCCTCGCAGCCACCGAAGCGTTGCGCTACGGCGACGTCACGGACCTGACCAATTACGGTGGCGCGCTGATCGACGAGCGGTCGTTCGCGAAGAACGTCAAGGCGATCGAGCGTGCCAAGAGCGCCGCCGGGGTGACCATCGCCGCCGGAGGCGAATATGACGACAGCGAAGGCTATTTCGTCCGGCCGACGGTGCTGCTGTCCGACGATCCGGGCGACGAGTCGTTCTGCACCGAGTACTTCGGGCCGATCCTGTCAGTGCACGTCTATCCCGATTCGGAGTACGACCAGATCCTCGACATCGTCGACAAGGGCGCGAAGTACGCGTTGACCGGTGCGGTGATCGCCGATGACCGCGCGGCGGTGCTGGCCGCCGAGCAGCGGCTGCGGTATACGGCAGGCAACTTCTACGTCAACGACAAGCCCACCGGAGCGGTGGTGGGCCAGCAGCCGTTCGGCGGGTCGCGGGCGTCGGGCACCAATGACAAGGCCGGCTCGGCGCTGAACCTGCTGCGCTGGACGTCAGCCCGGTCGATCAAGGAGACCTTCGTTCCGCCGACCGACCACAACTACCCGCACATGGAGACCGAATGATGGCCGAGCTGTTCCACCGGGTCGCGCGCCCGGCGATTCTTGGCGCCAGCCGGTGGGACGGATTACGACGGACCGCCGAAAGACTGCCCGTCACCCGTGAGGTGGTGCACCGTTTCGTCCCGGGCGAAACCGTCGCAGACGCGATGAACGCCGTTGAGCAACTACGGTATTCGGGTCGTTTGATCAGCATCGACTACCTCGGCGAGGACGTCACCGACGCCGACACCGCCAACGCGACCGTCGACGCCTACCTGGGCCTGCTCGACGCGATGGGCAGCCGCAGCGAGCCAGCGTCGGACGTGCGGCCGCTGGAGGTGTCGCTGAAGCTGTCGGCGTTGGGGCAGGCGCTGCCGCGCGACGGCGAGAAGATCGCGCTGGAGAACGCCCATGCGATCTGCGAACGGGCGCAGAAGGTGGGGGCGTGGGTGACGGTCGACGCCGAAGACCACACCACGACGGACTCGACCCTGTCGATCGTGCGGGATCTGCGCACCGAATTCGATTGGCTGGGAACGGTATTGCAGGCCTACCTGAAGCGCACCGAGGCCGACTGCCGAGAGTTTGCGGCGTCGGGCGCCCGGATCCGGTTGTGCAAGGGCGCCTACGACGAGCCAGCGTCGGTGGCCTACCGCGCCGGCGACGAAGTCACATCGTCGTACTTGCGCTGCTTGGAGATCTTGATGGAGGGGTCCGGCTATCCAATGGTGGCGTCGCACGATCCGGAGATCATCGCGGCGGTGCCTGCGCTAGCCCGTGAGACCGGCCGGGGCGTCGACGATTTCGAATACCAGATGCTGTATGGCATTCGCGACGCTGAGCAACGGCGGCTGGCCGACGAGGGCAACCACGTCCGCGTCTATGTGCCGTTCGGCACGCAGTGGTACGGCTACTTCGTGCGTCGGCTGGCCGAGCGGCCCGCGAACCTGACGTTCTTCCTGCGGGCGTTGGCCGAACGGCGGCACTAACCGATCATCGGGAACGATCCGTGTTCGTGGGTCACGACCCAGCGGCCGTCGCGCTTGCGCAGGCCGAAGGTCATTCGCAGGCGACTGTCGGGATTCTTCGCAAAGTCCTCCGGTTTACCGCAGCGCGCTAGCGCATACGCGAATGCCACGTCGTCGCCGGCCGTCACATCGAGCTCGACGATTTCGAAGATGGCACCCTGCCGCTGCCACTCGAAGAACGGTGGCCAGGAGTCCCGGTAGGCGCCGATACCGCGAAGGCCGTCGTAGGGCGGCGGCACGTCGAACATCACGATGTCCGGATCACGTTCGGCGAGAACGGTTTCGAGATCGCCCGTGTGAACGGCGTCGGCCCAGCGAACAATCAGTTCGCGGATGGCGTCCTCATCGCTCATCGGCTTTACATCCCTTGCGCTCGGTGGTGCCCGCGGATGACACGAGGACATAGCCGGCGCTGGCAAACAGCACGGGCATCATTGCCATCATCCCGAATACTGCGGTCATCATGTCACCCCTTTCGGAAGCTCTTTCGCTCTTTAGTATGTTCAACGGTATAGACAAGTGCGCGGTTCAAAACTCATCGCGTCACGTCGAATCTGGTGGCGCCGTAGGGCTCAGCGGTGCCGAACGCGAACACGGTGGTCGGCGCGACCTTGTAGACGTGCCAGGGTGCCGGACCTGCCGAGGGCGCACTGTATTCGGCGGTCAGAGCGTCGCCCTCGGGTTGCGCGGGCCAACCCCCGCGGTTGTATTCGTCAGCGACGGAACGCAGTTCGTCGGCGTCGGTGACGCGGGCGGCGCTGCCCTCAAGCACCAGGTCAAACGGGTGCGTAGCGACGCTGACGACGCAGCGTGGATCCGCCGCGAGGTTGCGGGACTTGCGCGTGCCCGGTCCGGAGGTGAAGTACCAGACACCGTCGAGTTGGATGGCGCCCACCGGCGTCACGTGCGGTGAGCCGTCGGGGTTGATGGTCGTCAGCCACGTCGTATGCCGGTTCGGTCCGCCGGCATCAGGTCCTTGGGTGATGTCGGACGTGAGGACGTCGCGGACCCGCTCCCACTCGATAGGAGGCGTGCCGTAGCCGTCGAGGTTCTTTGCTTTGGTGTTCATGCCCGTATAGACAAGGCCCCACGCGAGAACTCATCGCGACGCCAACTCTCGCACTACCGCGGCGAATTCGGACACCAGCTTCGAGCCTGGCTTCATCCACGCCAGCGCCACCCGCAGCGGCTCGATGTCGGCGATCGGAATCCAGCACAGGTCCGGACGGCCATAGAAGCTGCCCATGCTCTCGGGCACGATGCACACGGCTCGGCCCTCGGCCACCTGCTCGAGCATCTCCTCGACGTTGTCGTTCGTCGGCCCCCACACTGGCGCCGACCCGTCCGGCCGAGGATTCACCGCCCACCAATCCACCCATGCGCGGGGCGCCTTGTCGGTCCACATCAGCGGATCGTCGCGGATGTCGAGAATCGATATCGACTTGCGTCGGGCAAGCCGGTGGCCTCGCCACACCGCGGCGATACGCGGCTCGGTATGCACCACTTCGACGTGCATGCCTGACGTGTCGGCAGGCAGCCACAAGAACGCGGCGTCGACGGCGCCGTCGCGCAGCGCATCGGCCTCGCCGCCCCAGTCGTAGCGTTTGGGCTGCACCCGCACCGCCGGGTGGGTACGGGTGAACTCCGAGCGGGCGCGAGTCGTTAACTCGCCGGCGCCAGTGGCCTCGAAGCCGATCCGCAGTACACCACGCTGCCCGTCGGCGTGCGCCTGGGCCAGCTCTGCAATCCGATCTGCTTCGCGCACAGTGCGTTTCGCCGCCGCGATCACGTCCTTTCCGGCGACCGTCGGCTTGACGCCGCCAGAGTGGCGATCGAAGATCTGCACGCCGAGCTCGCGTTCCAGCTTGCGCAGCGCATATGACAGCGCGGGCTGGCTGACATGCAGCACCTCGGCGGCGCGGCTGAGGTTGCCGGTCTTGTCGATGGCGAGCACGTAGCGCAGCTCGCGCAGCTCCATGGCCGAACTATAAACCTCGTTTATGGCAGGTACCGGAATCTGTATTGGACAACCCGGCCGCGGTAGGGGATAGATAA
>DASRJA010000033.1:0-23494 GCA_035649695.1 Mycobacterium sp.
GATACTCCAGCACCCGGCGCGCCGGGCCGGGCAGCGTCGCGACGAACTCTTCGACCATCGTGGCCTGCCTGCTGTCGTCGTGGCCAGCCGGCGCGACATCGATCCGGGCCAACAGGTCGTCGCGCCACAGCGCCGAAATCCCGTCGGGGACAGGCTCGTTCGGCGCGAGGGTGACGATCAGCTTCACCGCGCCGCTGACCGCCAGCTGGTAGACGAGCGCCGCGGACAGCTTGTCCAGCAGATGCGCGTCGTCGACGATCAGTAGCCTGCCGTCGCTCAGCGACTCCCGCGCAGCGCGCAGCACGGCCGCCGTCTTCTCCGTGTCGGACACCTCGATGAGGTGGTTGAAGGGAGCGAAGGGCACCGCAGGCGCGGTCGCCGTCACCCAGTCGACGCGACCGAACTGCGACGCCAATTGGTCTGCCGCCGCGCGTGCCAACCATGTCTTGCCCACACCCGCGGCGCCGATCAGCACTGTCCCTGCCTGGTCGCGGATGCCGGTTTCGATGAGTTCCAGTGCCGGTTCGTGCGGCGCGGTCACCCACTCAACAGGCACCGCGCGAGTCTATGGCTACGTTGTCGGTGTGTCCCCAGAACCTGAGCGCGAATGGGCGGTCTGTGTGTACTGCGCGTCCGGGCCAACGCATGCGGAGCTGTTGGCCTTGGCCGTTCAAGTCGGAGAAGCGATCGCCGAGCGCGGCTGGACGCTGGTGTCCGGCGGCGGCAACGTCTCCGCGATGGGCGCGTTGGCCGGCGCGGCCCGCGCCCGCGGCGGCTACACCGTCGGCGTCATCCCGAAGGCGTTGGTGCACCGGGAGGTCGCCGATACCGAGGCCGACGAGCTCGTCGTCGTCGACACGATGCGGGAGCGCAAGCAGGTGATGGAGGACCGCGCCGACGCGTTCATCGCGCTGCCCGGCGGCATAGGCACCCTCGAGGAGTTCTTCGAAGCCTGGACAGCGGGGTACTTGGGTATGCATGACAAGCCGGTGGTCATGCTCGACCCGATCGGCCACTACGACGGCCTGCTGGCCTGGTTGCACGGGCTGGTCGACAGCGGTTACGTCGCACAGGGCGCGCTGGACCGGTTGGTCGTCGTCGACAACGTCGAGGTCGCGATCGAGGTTTGCGCACCCGCATCGTGACGCTGATCACCCGTGGTTAGGGTGTGCGACAACAGAACATTGGAGGGGACGCACCGAATGACCACCCGAAGGCGACCGCGAGTGAGGATCGCAGCGCGGAACGAGCGAGGACCGGAGCGAGCGGGAGTCGAGGCATGACGGACGAGAAGTCGGGAACTCGCAGCAGCGTCGGGCTGCTCGACATCGCGAGCCAGGTACCTGGTCTGCTGATGGATTTGCCGACCATCTTGAGCGGTGTGATCACCGGATTCGGGGCGCGGCCGTCGGCCAAGACCTCGATCGGCAAGGTTTTCCAGGAGCGCGCGGCCCGCTACGCCGACAAGGTGTTCATCAAGTTCGGTGACGACCAGCTCACGTACCGCGAGGCCAATGAGGCGGTCAATCGGTACGCCGCGGTGCTGGCCGCCCGCGGTGTCGGGCACGGCGATGTCGTCGGCATCATGCTGCGCAACTCACCGCAGTCGGTGCTGTTGATGTTGGCCACGGTCAAATGCGGTGCGATCGCCGGAATGCTCAACTACCACCAGCGCGGCGACGTGCTCAAGCACAGCTTGGGGCTACTGAGCGCCAAGGCGGTGGTCGCCGAGACGGAGTTCATCGAACCGATCACCGACAGCGGCGCCGATACCTCCGGCGTGATGACCGTCGACGAGCTGCAACGGCTGTCCGCGACCGCACCGACCGGCAATCCGGCGACGACGGCGGCTGTGCTGGCCAAGGACAAGGCGTTCTACATCTTCACGTCGGGCACCACCGGCATGCCGAAGGCCAGCGTGATGACGCACTACCGGTGGCTGCGCGCGCTCGCCGGATTCGGCGGCCTCGGCATGCGGTTGAGCAGCAACGACACCCTGTACTGCTGCCTGCCGCTCTACCACAACAACGCGTTGACGGTCGCGCTGTCGTCGGTGCTGAACTCAGGCGCGACGCTGGCGCTGGGCAAGTCGTTCTCGGCGTCGAAGTTCTGGGACGAGGTCATCCGCTACGACGCCACCGCGTTCATCTACATCGGCGAGATCTGCGCCTACCTGCTCAACCAGCCGCCGAAGGACACGGATCGCAAGCACAAGGTGCGGGTGATCGGAGGCAACGGGCTGCGCCCTGCCATCTGGGACGAGTTCACCGAGCGGTTCGGCATCGAACGTGTCTGTGAGTTCTACGCGGCCAGTGAGGGCAACACCGCGTTCGTCAACTTCCTGAACCTCGACAAGACCACGGGGATCTGCCCGACGCCGGTGGCGTTCGTGGAGTACGACCCCGACAGCGGCGAACCGGTGCGCGACGAGAACGGCCGGGTGCGAAAGGTGCGCAACGGTGAGCCAGGGTTGCTGCTCTCCAAGGTCAGCAGCTTCCAACCGTTCGACGGCTATACCGACAAGAAGGCCAGCGAAAAGAAGTTGGTGCGCAACGCTTTTCGCGACGGCGACGTCTGGTTCAACACCGGTGACCTGATGCGCTCGCAGGGCTTCGGGCATGCGGCGTTCACCGACCGGCTCGGCGACACCTTCCGGTGGAAGGGCGAGAACGTCGCCACCACAGAAGTCGAGGCCGCGGTCTCCACCGACCCGCAGGTCGAGGAGGCGACGGTGTTCGGGGTCGAGGTCGAGGGCACCGGCGGCCGGGCGGGCATGGCGGCGATTCAGCTCAAGGAGGGCGAGGAGTTCGACGGCAAGGCGCTGGCGAAGGCGGCTTACGAGCGGCTGCCGGGCTACGCCGTGCCGCTGTTCGTCCGGGTCGTCCAAGAGCTCGCGCACACGTCGACGTTCAAGAGCCAGAAGGTCGACCTCCGCAAGGAGGGTTACGACACCGAAGAGGTCGAGGACCCGATCTACGTGTTGGCCGGCCGCGACGAGGGTTACGTCGAGTTCTACGACGAGTACCCAAAAGAAGTCGCCGACGGAAAGAAGCCCAAGAACTAGCGACTTCGGTGCGCTAACAGTCGCTGAGCGACGTGCTGAGCGACGGTAAGCGCGCCGAAATCGCAGGCCCGTAACCTGGAAGGCGTGTTGTCGACCTTCTGCGGCCGCCCGGTGGCCGGCGATCGCGCCTTGATCATGGCGATCGTCAACCGGACACCGGACTCGTTCTACGACCGCGGCGCCACGTTCACCGACGAGGCCGCGAAGACGGCGGCCCACCAGGTGATCGAAGAGGGCGCCGACGTCGTCGACGTGGGTGGCGTCAAGGCCGGACCGGGCGACACCGTCGGCGTCGATGAGGAGATCGCCCGCGTCGTGCCGTTCATCGAGTGGCTGCGCGACACCTTCCCCAACCAGTTGATCAGCGTCGACACCTGGCGTTCGGAGGTCGCCAAGCAGGCCTGCGCCGCGGGCGCCGACTTGATCAACGACACCTGGGGCGGCCACGACCCGGCGCTGGCGGAGGTCGCCGCCGAGTTCAAGGCCGGCCTGGTGTGCTCGCACACCGGCGGTGCGACGCCACGCACCCGCCCGTTCCGCGTCAACTACGGCATCTCCGAACGCGGCGTCGTCGACGACGTGATCGCGGAGGTGACAGCCGCCGCCGAGCGCGCCGTGGCCGTCGGAGTGGCGCGTGACGCGGTGTTAATCGATCCGACTCATGATTTCGGCAAGAACACTTATCACGGTCTTAGTTTGTTGCGCCACGTAAAAGACCTTGTAAAAACTGGATGGCCGGTCCTGATGGCGCTGAGCAACAAAGACTTCGTCGGGGAAACTCTGGGTGTGGGTCTGACCGAACGCCTGGAGGGCACCCTCGCAGCGACCGCCCTGGCCGCCGCAGAGGGTGCCGCGATGTTCCGGGTGCATGAAGTCGGCCCCACGCGACGCGTACTCGAAATGGTCGCGTCGATTCAGGGCGTGCGTCCGCCGACGCGCACGGTGAGGGGACTGGCATGACACTGAGACGAACGCGAGTGAGGATCGCAGCGAGGGACGAGCGAGGACCGGAGCGAGCGGGAGTCGAAGCATGACACTGACACCCGAGCTACCCGGAACGGACGTCGTCACCGGGAGATGGCTAACCGATCACAGCTGGAACCGGCCGACATGGACGGTCGACGAACTGATAGCCGCCAAGGCTGGACGCACCATCTCCGTGGTGCTGCCTGCGCTCAACGAGGAAGAAACGGTCGGCAGCGTCGTCGAGACGATCACCCCGCTGCTCGGCGGTCTGGTCGACGAGCTCATCGTGCTGGACTCCGGCTCCACCGACGACACCGAAATCCGCGCGCTCGCCGCGGGCGCCCGGGTGATCAGCCGCGAGGTCGCGCTGCCCGAGGTCGCGCCGCAGCCCGGGAAGGGTGAGGTGCTGTGGCGATCGCTGGCCGCCACCGCCGGCGACATCATCGTGTTCGTCGACTCCGACCTGATCGACCCGGACCCGATGTTCGTGCCGAAGCTGGTCGGCCCGCTGCTCACCACCGACGGTGTGCACCTGGTCAAGGGCTTCTACCGGCGGCCGCTAAAGGTCAGCGGCAGCGAGGACGCCAACGGCGGTGGCCGGGTCACCGAACTCGTCGCGCGGCCACTGCTCGCGTCGCTGCGACCCGAACTGAGCTGCATCCTGCAGCCGCTGGGCGGCGAATACGCCGGCACCCGCGAGCTGCTTACCTCCGTGCCCTTCGCGCCGGCGTACGGGGTGGAGATCGGGCTGCTGATCGACACCTACGACCGGCTCGGCCTGGACGCCATCGCCCAGGTCAACCTCGGTGTGCGCACGCACCGTAATCGCCCGCTGACCGAGCTCGCGTCGATGAGCCGCCAGGTCATCGCCACCCTGCTGTCGCGTTGCGGCGTTCCGGACTCCGGCGCAGCCCTGACGCAGTTCTTCGCCGACGGCGACGACTACACCCCGCGCACGTCCTCGGTGTCGCTCGAGGACCGCCCGCCGATGATCACACTGCGCCCACGCGGCTAATTGACCTGACGGCCCCAGCGGGGGACGATCAGCGATTATGTGGGGGATGAACAAACGGTAGCGACGTGACGGTCGACGTCGAGTACGCCCGCCGGGGGGACATCAGCATCGCCTATCAGACGATCGGCGATGGGCCTGTCGACATCATCTTTGGTGCCGGCCTGGTCTCGCATCTCGATCTGTTGTGGGCAGACCCGTATGCGACCGCGTTCTTCCGGCGGCTGGCATCGATCGGACGCCTGCTGCTGTTCGACAAGCCGGGCACCGGGCTGTCCGATCCGGTCGTCGGTATTCCGACGGTGCAGCAGCGGGTCGACGATTTTCTCGCCGTGCTCGACGCGGCCGGCTCGCGCCGGGCGGTGGTCATCGGGAATTCAGAAGCAGCCACACCGGCGATCCTGCTTGCCGCGACGCATCCGGAGCGCGTCGAGGCGCTGATCGCGATGTGCGGCGTGCCGCGTATTACGCCCAGCGACGACTTCCTGCCGGGCAGCGAGCACCGATGGGAACGGATGTGGGCGATTATTCGACACTCCACCGACCATTGGGGCGACGGGTCGCTGCTCCAATCTCTGTCCCCGTATGCGCGCGAGAGCGCGGTGTACCGCAGGTTTGCGCCGAACGTCGAGCGGGCCTGCGCGAGTCCCGGCATGGCGCGGGTCATGCTCAATGCACTGTGGGATTACGACGTCACGGGCGCAACCCACGCGGTCGATGTGCCGACGCTGGTGGTCCACCGGACCGGCGACATCCTTCCCATCGAGGCCGCACGGTGGACGGCCGACGCCATCGCCGGGGCCAAGCTGCTCGAACTACCCGGGCCCGAGCCCGTGTGCTTCTTCAACGGTGACGACCTTCTCGCCGGCGTCGAGGACTTCGTCGGCGGCAGCGCACCCCGAGGGCCCATCTCACGCAAGCTGGTCACCGTGCTTTACACCGACATCGTGGAGTCCACGGCGCGTGCGGTGGAACTGGGTGACGAGCGGTGGTCGGCCCTGCTGGACGCGCATCACGCCGCGGTGCGTGATCAGGTCGAGCGCCACGACGGCACGCTGATCAAGACGATGGGCGACGGCATGCTTGCCACGTTCGACCGCCCGACACTCGCGGTTCGGTGCGCGCTGGCCATCTCCCGGCATGCGGGCGAGGAAGGAGTGCAGGTGCGGGCGGGGGTGCATGCGGGCGAGTGCGAAGTCAGCGACCATGACATCAGCGGTATCGCCGCCCACATCGGGTCTCGCATCATGGCGCTGGCCGGGCCGGCCGAGGTGTTGGTATCGGCGACGGTGCGGGACCTGGTGTTCGGCTCGGGCGTCGAGTTCGAAGCGCGCGGCGAGCACGAGTTGAAGGGCGTACCGGGCAGGTGGTCGGTTCATCACGTCGTGGCCGACCGCCGCGAGGACCAGCGGCCTGCGTTCCAGGCCACGCCCGAGCTGGCAGCGTTGACGCCGTCGCCGATGACGACGATGAAGCCCGCCGACCGGGCAATCGTCGGGGTGGCGAATCGGGCACCGCGCCTGAGCCGTTTCACGCTGCGGATGCTCAGCCGCCGTCCGGTCTCGACAAGGGGCTGATTCGACGCGTTGTCGGCCCCTTCGGGCAGTATCGACAGCGTGACCTTGGTTCTGCTGTACCTGGTAGTGCTGATCCTGGTGGCCGTCGTGCTGTTCGGGCTCGGCAGCGTGCTGTTCGGCCGCGGTGAGTCGTTGCCGCCGCTGCCGCGCGCCACCACCGCCACCGTGTTGCCGGCCTCGGGCGTCACCGGCGCCGATGTCGATGCGGTCAAGTTCACCCAGACGGTGCGCGGCTACAAGACCAGCGAGGTCGACTGGGTGCTGGACCGGCTCGGCCAGGAGCTTGACCTGCTGCGCGGCGAGCTCGCCGCAGTGCGCGCCGCGCACGGCATCGACGACGACTACGAGGATGCCGACGAGCCGGTCGAAGGTGGCGCGCATGCGTTGCCCAATGGCGAGGACGATTCGTGACCGTCGACGACGGCCGCACCCGGTGCGGTTGGATCGACCAATCACGTTTGGCCCCAGCCGATTTCGTCCTCTATCGGGACTACCACGACACGGAGTGGGGTCAGCCGCTGCGCGATTCAGCTGCGCTGTTCGAGCGGATCAGCCTGGAGGCGTTCCAGAGTGGCCTGTCGTGGCTGATCATCCTGCGCAAGCGGGAGAACTTTCGTCGCGCATTCCACGGGTTCGACGTTGACCGCATCGCCCGCTACACGAAACGCGACATCGACCGGTTGATGGCCGACACCGGGATCGTGCGCAACCGCGCCAAGGTCGAGGCCACTATCGCCAACGCCCGCGCCGCCGCCGATCTCGACGTCGACCTTTCCGAGTTGCTGTGGTCGTTCGCGCCGCCGCCGCGACCGCGGCCCGCCGACCTGTCCCAGGTTCCTGCGGTGACACCGGAATCGACCGCGATGGCCAAGGAATTGAAGAGACGTGGTTTCCGATTCGTCGGACCGACGACGGCCTACGCGTTGATGCAGGCCACCGGCATGGTCGACGATCACACTGCCGACTGCTGGGTTCCAGCGATCAAAGCCGCATCGTAACGGCGGTCATAGCCGGGTCTTTGCACACGTAGCGCGGCGGATAGGGAACAATAGGGGAAGATCACTAGCCCGAGCGGGCCAGCTCATGTGGAGGGAGCACTCGATGGCGGCGATGAAGCCCCGGACCGGAGACGGTCCACTGGAAGCAACCAAGGAGGGGCGCGGCATCGTGATGCGGGTACCACTGGAAGGCGGCGGGCGACTCGTCGTCGAACTCACCCCGGACGAAGCGGCCGCCCTCGGCGACGAGCTCAAGGGCGTCACCAGCTAGCGATCTCGGTGCGCTTACGTACGCTCAGCGCACGTTTCCGCACCGAAATCTACGAAGAGACCTTTCGGTAGATCTCCAAAGTCTGCTCGGCGATGTGCGCCCACGAGAACTCTTGGATGCAGCGCTGCCTGCCGGCTTCGCCGTACTGACGCGCCCGCTCGGGGTCGGCCACCAACGAGTTGACCGCCTCGCCAAGCCGCCGCTCGAAGACCGCCGGGTCGCTCGCGTCGTAGTGCACAAGCAGACCTGTCTGACGGTCCACGACCACCTCCGGTATGCCGCCGACATCGGAGGCCACCACCGCCGTCGCGCACGCCATCGCTTCCAGGTTCACAATCCCCAACGGTTCGTACACCGACGGACACACGAAAACGGTTGCCGCGGAGAGTATTTCGCGAATCTTGCCGATGGGCAGCATCTCGCGAACCCAGAACACGCCGCTGCGGACGCGGGCCAGCTCCTGCACCGCCGACGTCACCTCGGCCGCGATCTCCGGGGTGTCCGGTGCGCCCGCACACAACACCAGCTGGATCTCAGGCGCGAAGTAGTGGGCCGCCGCGACCAGGTGCGCGACCCCCTTCTGCCGGGTGATCCGCCCGACGAAGGCAACGATCGGGCGATTCAGGTCGACGCCGAGCTCTTCGAGCACCGAGTCGCCCGGCTGCGGCTGAACGGGACACCAAACGTCAGTGTCGATCCCGTTGCGCACAACGTGTACCCGATTGGGGTCCAGCGCCGGGTAGGTGTGCAGCACGTCGTCGCGCATGCCGGAACTCACTGCGATCACCGCGTCGGCGGCCTCGACCGCCGTCTTCTCCACCCACGACGACACCCGGTAACCGCCGCCGAGCTGCTCGGCCTTCCACGGCCGCATCGGTTCCAGCGAATGCGCGGTCAGCACGTGCGGGATGCCGTACAGCAGCGCGGCCAGGTGCCCGGCCAGGCCGGTGTACCAGGTGTGCGAATGCACGACCGTGGCGTTCGACGCGCCGTTGACCATGTTGAGGTCCGCGGACAGCGTCGACAGCGCCGCGTTGGCGCCCTTGAGCGCCGGATCCGGTTGCGCCACGATCACCCCCGGACGCGGGGCGCCCATGCAGTGCACGTCGACCTCGCAAAGGGTGCGCAACTGCGCGACAAGTTCGGTGACGTGCACGCCCGCGCCGCCATAGACCTCGGGTGGATACTCCCGAGTCATCATCGCCACCCGCATAGTTCCGACCGTAGTAGCCATCGCAAGCCGCCGCAGCGATTGTTTTGGACGCGGCGACGCCAATTACCTTGACGGACAGCCCGTCAGAAGTTTGATCAATGGGACGAATGGCTAGCCGAGTTCAGTACCGGCCGATAGGTTTGAACGATGCGGGAATTGCCACATGTGCTGGGCATAGTCCTGGCCGGCGGAGAGGGCAAGCGGCTTTATCCGTTGACCGCAGACCGGGCCAAGCCCGCAGTGCCCTTCGGCGGCGCATATCGGCTCATCGATTTCGTGCTGTCCAACCTGGTGAATGCTCGGTACCTGAGGATCTGCGTTCTCACCCAATACAAGTCGCATTCGCTGGACCGTCACATTTCGCAGAACTGGCGGCTTTCCGGGCTTGCCGGCGAGTACATCACGCCGGTGCCGGCCCAGCAGCGGCTCGGCCCGCGCTGGTACACCGGCTCTGCCGACGCGATCTATCAGTCGCTGAATCTGATCTACGACGAGGATCCCGACTACATCGTCGTGTTCGGCGCTGACCACGTGTATCGGATGGACCCCGAGCAGATGGTGCAGGCCCACATTGAAAGTGGAGCGGGCGGCACCGTCGCCGGCATCCGGGTGCCACGTGCCGAAGCCACTGCGTTCGGCTGCATCGACTCCGACGAATCCGGCCGCATCCGCGGCTTCATCGAGAAACCGGCCGATCCGCCCGGCACACCCGACGACCCCGAGCAGACGTTCGTATCGATGGGCAACTACATCTTCACCACGAAGGTGCTCATCGACGCGATTCGCGCCGACGCCGACGACGACCACTCCGACCACGACATGGGCGGCGACATCATCCCGCGGCTGGTCACCGACGGCATGGCCGCCGTCTACGACTTCAATAACAACGAGGTGCCCGGCGCCACCGAACGCGATCACGGCTACTGGCGCGACGTCGGGACGCTCGACGCGTTCTACGACGCCCACATGGATCTGGTGTCGGTGCACCCGGTGTTCAACCTCTACAACAAGCGCTGGCCGATCCGCGGCGAGGCGGAGATGCTGGCGCCGGCGAAGTTCGTCAACGGCGGCTCGGCGCAAGAGTCTGTGGTCGGCGCGGGCAGCATCATTTCGGCTGCGTCCGTACGCAATTCGGTGCTGTCCTCCAACGTCGTGGTCGACGACGGCGCGATCGTGGAGGGCAGCGTGATCATGCCCGGCACCCGGATCGGCCGCGGCGCGGTGGTGCGCCACGCGATCCTGGACAAGAACGTCGTCGTGGGGCCGGGCGAGATGGTCGGCGTGGACCTGGAGAAGGACCGCGAGCGGTTCGCGATCAGCGCCGGGGGAGTCGTCGCGGTCGGTAAGGGCGTCTGGATCTAATCCTCCCCTAGCTCCGCTGTGGGCCCACCCCTACCTTCGGTGTGGGCCCAAGCTGCGCTGTGGGCCCAGGTTTGCGGCCTTGCGTCGTCTGCGACGCACGATCCGCACCACGGCCCAGATGAGCACGACGACGGCCACCAGCACGAGCACCGGTACCAGAACCGCCAGGAACACCAGCCCGACGCTGAAGACGTCCTCAATCGTGGATAGCACCGGCGCGGCCACGCCCGCGGTCGCGACGTTGGCGGCAGGCCGCACCGTCGACTTCGTCAGCGACACCACCAGCGCGGTCACCACGCCGATCGCGACGGGAATCCACTGACCGGACTGCGCGAACGCGCCAGGGTCGGTCACCGCGGACGTCTGCGCCGCAGTCCCCGACCCGAACACGATGCCGCCGGCCGTCGGGCGAACAAACGTCTGGATGAGGTCGTTGACGCTGTCGAGCGCCGGGATCTTGTCGGCGACGATCTCGACGACGAGCAGCACGGCGACGATCGTCATCACCCAGCCGTTCTCCAGCCAGGCCCAACCGTGCGGCAGCGTCACCAGGTCCGTGAACCGCGACAGCAGGCCGAGCGCCAGCAGCGGGATATAGGCGTTGAGGCCCGCCGCGGTGGCCAGCCCGAAGCCGGTCAGCAGTTCCACATACGCATTATCTGTCGAGCAAAGCCAAACTGAAGCCACGCAGCCGCGTCGGTTCGGCATCGATGGTTATCTCGGAGATCTTGTCGCCGACGATGGCGAAGCGCAGCACCAGCGCCAGCTTTCCCTTGGGGGCGACGACGATGCCGACGGCGCCGTCCACCACCGCAGGCTCGGCGAACCGCGCATTGGCCGAGAAGGCACGCGCATTGGCGGCCACCGCCTGCGCACCGCGGATCGTCGTCGGGGTGCCGGCCGCGGCGGCGTCGACATGCAGCACCACGTCGCTGTCGAGGACCGCGAGCAGCGCGTCGAAATCACCATCGCGCGCGGCCGTCAGGAACGCGTCGACAAGTCGGCGTTGATGGACCAAATCCGTTGCGGGGTCGGGCGTTTTGCCGCGAACGCGGCGACGGGCACGCGCTGCGAGCTGTGCGGCGCTGTTCTCGGTGCGGCCCACGATCGGTGCGATCTCGGCGTACGGCAGGTCGAACATGTCGTGTAGCACGAACGCGAGCCGCTCGGCCGGATTCAAGGTTTGAAGGATGACGAGCAGCGCGACGCCGATGGAGTCGGCAAGCACCGCCTCGGCTTCGGGATCGACGGCGTCGGGCGCGGCGACGGCCGGAGCCCCGTCGAGCGGCTCCTCGCGGCGCGCGCTGCGGGTCCGCAGCATATCGAGGCAGATGCGCGCCACGACCGTCGTCAACCAGCCGCGCACATTGCGGACGTCGCTGATGTCGGTGCGCTGCATCCGTAGCCACGCTTCCTGGACGGCGTCGTCGGCCTCGGTCAGCGAGCCGAGCATGCGGTAGGCCACAGCGCGCAGATGCGAACGGTGCTCTTCGAAGGACTCTGCAGGCATGTCGCACCTCCTCCCGTCATGGTGATGACGGATCAGCGGGCGCGGATATGACAGTCACCAGAAGCCGGGCACCAACCGGTAGTGCACCTTGTGGGTGTACTCGTCGTATCCGGCGAGTTCCTGCCGAAGCATCTTCTCCTCGTCGTCGATGCGGAGGAGGAGCACCGCCACAGCGGGCACGATAGTGACCAGACCCCAATAGGAGTCGAGCGCCAGCGGCATGCCCACCATCATGATCAACGCGCCGGCATACATCGGATGCCGCACAAGGCCGTACAGACCGGTATCGACAACCGGCTGCTCGGCCTCGACCGTAATCGTGGCGGCCGCGTAGTTGTTCTGCTGGACGACAAGCATCGACATGCCAAGACCGATGGCGACCAACACGTCGCCGACGATGACGATCGGCGTCGGGACCTGTGACCAACCGAATCGATGGTCGAGGGCGCTGAGGACCAGCACCGCCAGCACCATCGCGGCGATGCCCACGGTGGCGATCTTCTGCACAGGCCTGGTCTCCGCGGTCGGCCCCGAACGCATGCGGCGCCGCAGAATATCGGGTCGGCGCAGCGCCCAGTACACGCTGGGACCGAACGACGTCACGCCGAAGACCGCGATGAAAACCCATGCCTGCCAATAGTTGAACGTGCCAGCAGGCCAGAACAGCGGCACAGCGAAGAAAACCAATCCGAATAGGCTCGCCACCACGGCTTGAAGCAAGAGCTTCACGATTCCTCCATCACCAGACGCCCGGCATCAGCCGGTAGTGCACCTTGTTTGTGTAGTCGGGATAGCCCGCGAGTTCTTGGGTGAGCACCTTCTCCTCATCGAGGATCCGAAGGGCGAGGATGGCCACGCCGGGGATCACGAAGACGAGTCCCCAATACGAGCCGAGCGCCAGCGGGATGCCGACCATCAGCACGACGTTTCCGAGGTACATCGGGTGCCGAACAACGGAGTAGAGACCCGTCGACATCACCTGTTGACCGGATTCGACCGTGATGTTAGCCGACGCGTAGCCGTTCTGGATCGTCGTGAGCATTGCGATACCCAGGCCGACGGCCACCAGGACATCGCCGACGACGGAGATGGTCGCGGGCACCGAGGACCAGCCGAAGCGGAAGTCCAAGGCGCTCACCACAATTGTGGCACCCATCGCCAGGAATGCGATCGAGATGATGACCTTCTGCAGTACCCGTGTCTCTGCGGCCGGGCCGGCCTGCATCCGACGCTTGAGTGCCGCGGGATTCGTGACCGCCAGGTAAAGGCTGGGGATCGTCGTCGACGCAGCGAACACCACAATGAAGGTCCATCCCTGCCAGTAGTCGAATGTGCCGGCCGGCCAGAACACCAGCAGCCCGAATACAACGAGGCCGATGAGGCCGGAAGTGATTGCCTGCAAGGCGATTTTCATGGTTCTCCTTCACCAGACGTGCGGCACCAGGCGCGAATGCACCTTCTCGGTGTACTCGCGGTAGCCGGTCAGTTCTTCCGTCAGCGCCTTCTCCTCATCGAGGATGCGAGCGGCGAGGAGAACCAGGTCGACAAGGACTATGACGACCGCCCAATAGGAACCCAGCGCAAAGGGCATGCCAATGAGCATGACGAGACCTCCGAAGTACATCGGGTGCCGCACCAGCCCATAGAGCCCGGTGGACACCACCGTCTGGTCTGCCTCGACGGTGATATTCGCTGCGGCATAGCTGTTTTGGACGACCACGACCATCGTGATCAGAAGCCCAACGGCGGCCAGCACGTTCCCGACGAGCGCCACCGTGGTTCCTACGTTCGACCAGCCGAACCGATGGTCGAACCCGGACACCACCAGCAAGGCAAAGAAGGTCAACACCACGCCGGAACTGACGACCTTCTGGACGGGCCTGGACTCGTGGGTCGGGCCTGCATTCATCCGGCGTCGAAGGACTTCCGGATTCTTCACACCCACATAAACGGTGTAGATCACCGACAGGACAACGAATATGCCGAGGAAGACCCACGCCTGCCAGTAGTCGAACGTGCCCGCCGGCCAGAACAACGCAAGGCCGATCAACGCCAAGCCAAGCAGCGACGTTGTTGCTATTTGAAGTCCGATCTTCATGATCTCTTCTCCTACAGCGCGTCGCGGCTGCGATAGATCCAGCCGGCGAGGATTGTCAGCGCCGCCGCGGCGACGACCATGACCGCCAGCGCAACGGCAGGGAAGTCGGTCGGCACGGTGGTGCGGCCCACCGGTGACAGGTCGAGCAGCCACCGCGGCAACCGCAACAGCGCTCCGAGGTACAGCGACACCACAACGAATGTGACTGCAAGCCAACCGATCCACGCGTGCTTCACCGCGACGGCGAATGCCGCAACGCCGGCGAGCACCGCCATGGCGGGCACATAGGCTAGGCCTGCCAACGTCAACTTCACGATGGTTCCGGGCTCGCCGAGCGTAAGCCCGGCGCCGAGGCCGTTGCCAAGCCCGGCGAAGAACATCAGCACGATCGAACCGACCAGCGCGGACGCCACCGCCGTCAGAAGCCAACGCCAGCGCGACACCGCGCCGGCCAACACGGCCTCGCCGAGCCCCGACTGCTCATCCGAATACAGCCGCAACACAGCGGTGACGACGTACGCCGTGGCGGCCGCAGCCAGGAACTGCGTCATCGTGGTGTAGACACCGTCGGTGCCCTGCGCCGTCAGCACTCGTGCAAGCAGTGGGTTGTCCTTCGCCGCGTCCAGCAACGACTTGGTCATCGAGCCGAATGCCAAGCCGCCCAGGAACAGTCCGACTGTCCAGCCGATGGTTTGACCGCGCTGCAGGGTGAGGTGCAGGCCGAACACGCCGGTGATCGGACGCGCGTTCGGCTTCTCGCCGGTGGATGGGATGTTGCCGTCGTCGTACTGCCGCCTGCTTTCCAACCAGGCCGCCAGCGCCATCAGCGCGACCGCGAGTGCCACCAGTAGAGCGAACGGCCACCAGCGCAGGTCGACGAACGCGCGCATCTGTTGCGCCCATGCGATGGGGGAGAACCAGCTCAGCGCGCTGCCGGAGTTGTTGATGACGTCACCGATGCCGCGGACCAGCGCGGCCGCCGCCAGTGCGGCCATCGCCGCCCCGGTCGCGGTCCGGGCCTGTCGCCACAGCTGCGCCGTGACCGCGGCTACCGCGCCGAACACCATGGCCACCCCGGTGACGCCGAGGCACATCCCCGCAGTATCGACGATCGCAAATCCCGTCGAGGCCATCGCCAGCGTCATGGTGACCGCCAGGACGGCGTTCACCCCGCCGACGAGGATCAGCGCGGCGTACGTGCGGGCGTAGCGGCCGACAACCGACGACGACACCAGTTCCGCGATGCCGCTCTCTTCCTCGGCGCGCGTGTGGCGGATGACGGTGCTGATGGAAAGGATCGACGCCGCGACGATCAGCGTGAGCATTAGCTCGTTCGCCATCATCGCGCCGAGGTCCGTCTCGTTGCCACCAAACATGGGCCCGCCCAACATCATTCCGGCGGGCGTTTTGAGCAGGTTCACCCGGGCCAGCCGTTGCGGCTCTTCCGGGTACGCGAGTTTTACCGCGTTCGGGGCGTACACCATCATCAGCGTCAGGATCGCGATCCACACGGACAGCCGGATCCGGTCGCGGCGCAGCGCGAGTCGCAGCAGGCTGGGAACGCCAGTGAATGGCGATCCCGGCTGGGCCGCTTCGTGACGCCCCGCTCGCGGTGCGACCGTTGCCGTGGTCATCGCGACGCCCCCTGATACTCACGCAGGAACATGTCCTCCAGCGACGCGGGAGTGACGATGAGCTCCTCGATGCCCAGATCGGTGAGGTGCTCCATCGTGAAGTCCAAGTCGTTGCGGTCCACCGAGAACCTGACTTGCCCGTTGTGGCTGGTGAAGTCGTGGACGTACGGAACCTGCTGCAGCGCTTGACCGTCGCCGCGGGTGCGAACCGTCACGGTAGTGCGCATCAGATGTCGCAGCTCGTCGAGCGTGCCCGACTTGACCGCCCGCCCGGACCGGATGATTGTGACTGCGTCGCAAAGCTTTTCGACTTCGGCCAGGATGTGGCTGGACAGCAGCACGGCGGCACCGCGATCTGCGACCTCGTTGACGCACTGCTGAAAAGCCTGCTCCATCAACGGGTCGAGGCCAGAGGTCGGCTCGTCGAGGATATACAGCTCGGCGTTGGTGCTGAACGCGGCGACGATGGCCACCTTCTGCCGGTTGCCCTTGGAATACGTGCGCGCCTTCTTGTGCGGGTCGAGTTCGAAACGCTCGATCAGCTGATCGCGGCGTCGGGTGTCGACACCATTGCCGCGCAAGCGAGCCAAAAAGTCGATCACCTGAAGGCCGGTGAGGTTGGGCCACAACGTGACATCGCCGGGCACGTAGGCGATCCGCCGGTGCAGCGCGACCGCGTCGCGCCAGGGATCACCGCCGAGCAGCCGGACAGTGCCGCGGTCGGCGCGCAGCAGGCCGAGCAGCACCCGGATGGTGGTGGACTTGCCCGCGCCGTTGGGCCCGAGGAAGCCGGCGATTTCGCCGTGGGCCACGGTCATATCGAGGCCGTCGAGTGCCTTGGTACGGCCGAAAGATTTGTGCAGATCCCGGATTTCGACAGCAGGTGAACTATCCCGCCGCGGGGACGTCGCCGTCATTTTGTTCTCCTTCTTGAGTTGTGGTTAACGGGATGCCTTCTTCACGCGCGTCAACGAATGCGTCGTACATGGTCGAGTCGGTCATTAAGCCGTTCGTGTAGACCTCAAGGGCCGGCAAGATCATCTCCTCGCCGTAGTCGCGGAGGACGGCGCGCAGATCGGTTGGGTTGTCGTGCATTTGGAGGTACAGCAGGAGACTGCCGCCGCTGCTCATCCCGAGGTACTTGGCTCGGGCACGCGGATCGCGACTCGGTTTGAGCGTGCCGGCCTGCACGCCTTCCTCCATGTATCGCTCGGCGTCGTCGATCATGCGGTTCCAGAAGGTCTTCGCCAGCTCGCCGCCGGACTGCAGGCTGCGTAGCAGGTAGGCCACCATCGGCGCGAACGATTCGATCTCCGCCACCTGAGCGAACCAGGTGGCGGGGTCGCTCGTCCGCAGCGACTCCGACTTCGCGCCGTAAACCTCGTCGGCGATCCGGTCGTCGCAGGCCTTGCGCAGGCCTTCCTTGGATCCGAAGTGATGGATCACCAGCGCGGCGGATACGCCCGCTGCCTCGGCGATGCTCCGAAGCCCGACGTTAAAGCCGTGCTGCCCCCACTGTTCGATCGCGGCGTCGCGGATCCGGGCGACGGCCGTGCGATCGTCTGACGCTGAACGCATGTTTAGTACACTAAACGCGCGTTCAGTGCGCAGTCAAGCATCTACCCCGTCAGGAATCCGTAAAAATCGCGACGAGTCAGTCGCGCGCAGCGACGAGCAGGCCGTCGCCCAGCGGGACGAGCACGGGCGTCAGCCGCTCATCCTCAGCGATCAGTCGCGCGGCCTCACGCACGGCGCTGACCTCGGCATCCTTGGCGCTCGCATCTCCGGCACGTCCGCCGAGCGCCGCCCGGTGCAGGACGATCGCGCCGCCGGACCGCAGCAGCCGAACCCCTTCGGCGACGAATTGTGGCTGGTCTATCGGATCGGCGTCGATGAACACCAGGTCATAGGACTCGTCGGCCAGCCGGGTCAGCACCTCCTGCGCCCGGCCGACGATCAACCGGGTCCGCGACTGCCCCACGCCGGCCTCGGTGAACGCCTGCTTGGCAAGCCGCTGATGCTCGGGTTCGACGTCGATCGTCGTGAGCACACCGTCCTCACGCATGCCTGAGAGCAGCCACAGCCCGCTGACACCCGCACCCGTGCCGACCTCGACGACTGCCTTTGCGCCGGTCACTTTGGCGAGCACGCACAGCAGGGCACCGACGGCCGGGGTGACCGCCCCTGCTCCGATGTCGACCGCCCGCTCGCGCGCCCCCGCGACGATGGCGTCTTCGGAGATCGAACCCTCGGCGTGCGTGACGATCGAATCCGCGCGGCTCTGCGGTCCGATGACGTCGTCCATGCCGGCCATGCCCGCAGCGTAGAGCGAACCGATGTGGCCCGCCGAAGCGACACGCCCGTGCCGGAGCGTGAGAATCACAGTCCGTCGAGCCCGTTTTGCCTGGTGGGAAAATGGGTAGCAATCTTTCTCAGGAAATGTTCAGTTTGCTCATATGCCAACCTCAACCCGGTCGGAGACGGTATCTCGCATGGAACACGGCGGACGCTGGCGCTCTGGGAATAAGCACGTGGACAAACGTGTTGCCGTCGACATCGAGCCGTCGATACGTGATGGCGGCTGTGACCAGGAGGATCCGACGACCACGACCGTAACCACCCCCGCCGCACCGGTGTCCATGGCACACCTGCCGCAGTACACCGAGGGGGACTGGGTAGAGACGTCCGATGAGTTGACCGGCACCGCGGTGTTCGACGCCACCGGCGATGCGACCACGATGCCGTCCTGGGACGAGCTCGTGCGTCAGCACGCCGATCGGGTGTACCGGCTGGCCTACCGGCTGTCGGGCAACCAGCACGACGCCGAGGATCTGACGCAGGAGACCTTTATCCGCGTTTTCCGCTCGGTGCAGAACTATCAGCCCGGCACCTTCGAGGGCTGGCTGCACCGCATCACCACGAACCTCTTCCTGGACATGGTTCGCCGACGCGGCCGCATCCGCATGGAGGCGCTGCCTGAGGACTACGACCGGGTGCCGGCCGACGAGCCCAACCCCGAGCAGATTTACCACGATTCGCGGCTCGGGCCCGATCTACAGGCCGCGCTCGACTCGCTGCCGCCGGAGTTCCGCGCAGCCGTGGTTCTGTGCGACATCGAAGGACTGTCCTACGAGGAAATCGGCGCCACACTGGGCGTCAAGCTCGGCACCGTGCGCAGCCGCATCCACCGCGGTCGCCAGGCGTTGCGCGACTACCTGGCAAGCCACGAGCACGACACGGCCAAATCCGCCTGACGTCGCGGGTGTAGGTCACAGCTGGCCGCGCTACATTCGAGTCAACACAGTTGATGCGGCATGACGAAACGAGAGGAGCTGGGTGATGGTCGACCCGGGACATGTGTTCCGTCGGGCGTTCTCCTGGCTGCCCTCTCAGTTCGCCTCCCAGAGCGACGCGCCAGTCGGGCCGCGGCAGTTCGGATCCACTGAGCACCTGTCGATCGAGGCTGTCGCGGCGTTCGTCGACGGCGAGCTTCGGATGACCGCGCACCTGCGCGCGGCACACCACCTGTCGCTGTGCTCCGAGTGCGCGTCCGAGGTGGAAGCCCAGCGGCAAGCCCGGTCCGCGCTGCGGGACTCGTGCCCGATCGTCGTACCGAGTTCCCTTCTGGGCATGTTGTCCCAGATCCCACACCATGCTCCACCGGAGCCGCCCGACCAAGCGGATCAGCCGCAGTTAGCTGACGGCACCCCGCGGTACCGCCGTAAGCGCCGGTAGGGTGGATGCGGAGTCGAGCAGTGACCTGCGCCGGCCATTGCGGGCGCTCCAGTAGAGGGTGATGAACGGGTGACCAATCTGGACCAGTCCGGGCGCGAGCGCCTCGAGCCGCGCCCCGTGTCGCGTCCATCTGTCGATCCGGCTTCGCGTCGCGCGTTCGGCCGGCCCGACGGCGTCAACGGATCCTTCGTGGGTCTGGACCGCTACCGCGACCAAGGCGAATACACCCCGAAGGACCAGGCGCCCGACACGGTGCTGGCCGAGGCGTTCGGTCGGCCCTACGCGGGCGGCGATTCGCTGCAGCGGCACCCTGCCGATTCCGGCGCGCTGGACGCCGAACGCGAGGGACCGGGAACCGGCGAAGCCGACGACCCGTGGCGCAATCCAGGCGCCCCGGCGGCGCTCGGCACTCCGGCGTTGCCCCAGTCCGCTCCGGCCCCTTCGGCCGCCGCAATGGGCAAGCTCGGGGTGCGCGACGTTTTGTTCGGCGGCAGGGTGTCCTACGTCGCGCTGGCGGTTCTCGCCATCACCGCGTTGGTGATCGGCGTCGCAGGCGGCTGGGTGGGCCGCAAGACGGCCGAGGTCGTGGAGGCGTTCACCACGTCGAAGGTGACGCTGGAAACCAACAACAACTCGGAGCCACCGCAGGGTCAGTTCGCGAAAGTTGCTGCGGCGATCGCTGATTCGGTGGTGACGGTGGAGGCCGTGAGCGATTCGGAAGGCTCTCAGGGCTCGGGCGTTGTGGTCGACGGCCGCGGCTACATCGTCACCAACAACCACGTCATCTCCGAGGCCGCCGCCAACCCCAGCCAGTACAAGACGACGGTGGTGTTCAACGACGGCAAGGAAGTGCCTGCCAACCTCGTCGGCCGCGACCCGAAGACCGACTTGGCCGTGCTCAAGGTCGACAACGTCGACAACCTGACGGTTGCCCGTATGGGTGATTCCGAAAAGCTCAAGGTCGGTGACGAGGTGATTGCCGCCGGCGCTCCGCTGGGTCTGCGCAGCACCGTCACACACGGCATCATCAGCGCGCTGCACCGCCCGGTGCCGCTGTCCGGTGACGGCTCGGACACCGACACCGTCATCGACGGCGTGCAGACCGACGCGTCGATCAACCACGGCAACTCCGGCGGCCCGTTGATCAACATGAACTCCGAGGTGATTGGCATCAACACCGCGGGTAAGTCGTTGTCCGACAGCGCTAGCGGCCTCGGCTTCGCGATCCCGGTCAACGAGGTCAAGCAGACCGTCGAGACGTTGATCAAAGACGGCAAGATCGCGCATCCGACGCTGGGACTGACCGCTCGGTCGGTGAGCAATGACATCGCCTCCGGTGCGCAGGTCGCCAACGTTAAGGCCGGCGGACCGGCCGAGAAGGGCGGCATCCTGGAGAACGACGTCGTCGTCAAGGTTGGCAACCGCACGGTCGCCGACGCCGACGAATTCGTTGTTGCCGTGCGCCAGTTGGCCATTGGTCAGGAGTCGCCGATCGAGGTAGTCCGCGACGGCCGCCACGTCACCCTCATGGTCACCCCGGGCGCCGACACTCCCACGACGTAATGTTCGCCAACGTGGGCTGGGGCGAGATGCTGCTCCTGGTGATCGCCGGTCTGGTGATCCTCGGGCCCGAGCGGCTGCCCGGCGCCATCCGATGGACGTCGGGCGCGCTGCGACAGGCCCGCGACTACATCAGCGGCGCCACCAGCCAGTTGCGTGACGACCTCGGCCCGGAATTCGACGATCTGCGCGAGCCGCTCAGCGAGCTGAACAAGTTGCGCGGTATGTCGCCGCGCGCCGCGCTCACCAAACATCTACTCGACGGCGATGATTCGTTCCTCACGGGCAAGTTCGACAAGCCTGAATCCAGCCCCGAGAAGCCAGTGTCGTCGCCCGCGCCACAGCCCGTAGCGCCTTCGACGCCCCCGGCCACCACGCCGTTCGATACCGACGCAACGTAGCCGCTAATCGCCCGGCGCCGTGGGGTCGGATGATGCGCGGTTGGCGTTGGTCGCTGTGCGCTCGTTCAGTGAAGCAGCCCAGTAGCGCAGGCCAATTGCCCATCCCACCCAGGCGACAAGCCCGATCAGGCTGGCGGGAATCAGGCGCGGTTCGTCGAAGGCGCCCAGCACGGCTGCTATGACGACGAGGATCGCCAAAGCTGCCCAGAACCAGAAGATGATGCGCGCGATCGAGGCGGCGGGCCGGTGGAATCGATATAGCAACAGCGCCCTGCGAAACGTCAAACCACTCCGCGGCTGCGCCGTGGGTTGTGATTTCTCGACGCGAAGCGACCAGAATCGAAGGGCCATCGCGATCACCGTCACCGCTGCGACGGCCATGAGGTCGCCGTAGATCAGGCCTCCGGAGAAATAGTCGGGGATGCCAAGTGTGTCGGGCCTGCCCATAGCGGAAGCCATCGCCCCAGAAACCTGAAAAGCCACAACGCCGAGGCAGCAGTAGTAGAGCGCTCGAAGGATCCGCGCGCCGCGGCGTTCCATCGGGTAGGCGAGGAGCAGTCGACGAAACGTGATGGCCGGCTTCTCGTCGACCGGTGGCGGTTTGGATTCGACGACGAGCGCGGAGGCTTCTTCCAGCCAGGCCTGGGCCCGTGTGGCGGCCTGCTGTTCCGCGTCGGGCGAGTTGGCAATGAGCTTGCTGGCGTTCCACCAGTCGGCAGCGAATGCGACCTGCCGACTGGCATCCTCGAGGGCCAGCTTGCGTCGTCCGGCTTGGGTCCTGCGGTCGCGCCAGTCCCCGATCACGAGGGCGGCGATCCCGATTCCAGCGGTCAGGATCGGCGTTATCACAGTCAGGGCGATGCGTATGACCTGGTCAGCATCCATCGCGCCTGATGATGCCACCCCGGACGCGTCGACGAGATCGAAAACCGACCGTTAGCGACCGGAGGGATCCAGCCCCAGCGACATGCCGGCCAGCCCCCGCTTGCGCGACGACAGCGCGTCGGCGACGTTGCGCAGCTCCTTGCCCGCCGCCGAATCCGGCGCCGACAGCACCAGCGGCAAACCGTCGTCGCCGGCTGACACCAAAGCCGGGTCGAGCGGCACCTGTCCGAGCAGCGGCACGTCGGCGCCGACCGCCCGCGACAACCGCTCGGCCACCTGCTTGCCGCCGCCTTCGCCGAAGATCTGCATCGTCGTGCCGTCGGGCAGCAGCAGCCCGGACATATTCTCCACCACGCCCACGATGCGCTGGCGGGTCTGCAGCGCGATCGCGCCTGCCCGCTCGGCCACCTCGGCGGCGGCCAGCTGCGGCGTCGTCACCACCAGAATCTCGGCGCCGGGGATCAGCTGTGCGACCGAGATCGCGACGTCGCCGGTGCCTGGCGGCAGGTCAAGCAGCAGCACGTCGAGGTCGCCCCAGTAGACGTCGGCCAGGAACTGCTGCAGCGCCCGGTGCAGCATCGGCCCGCGCCACACCACCGGGGTGTTGCCCTGGGTGAACATCGCGATCGAGATCACCCGCACGTCGTGCGCGACCGGCGGCAGGATCATCGACTCCACCTGGGTCGGCCGGTCGGTGGTTCCCATCATCCGCGGCACCGAGTGGCCATAGATGTCGGCATCGAGCACGCCGACAGACAGTCCGCGCGCGGCCATCGCGGCGGCCAGATTGACTGTGATACTGGACTTTCCGACGCCGCCCTTGCCCGACGCGACCGCGTACACCCGGGTCAGCGAGCCGGGCTGCGCGAACGGGATCACCGGCTCGCGCGAGTCGCCCCGCAGCTGCTTGCGCAGTTCGGTGCGCTGCTCGTCGCTCATCACGTCGAGGCTGACTTTGACCGCACCCGTGCCGGGCACATCAGTGACCGCCCGGCTGACGCGCTCGGAGATCTCTGTCTTCTTAGGGCACGCCGCGGTGGTCAGGTACACCTCGACATGAACAGCACCGTCGCCGCCATCCACGGTGACGTTCTTGACCATGCCGAGCTCGGTGATCGGCCGGCGCAGCTCGGGGTCGATCACCTTGGCGAGCGAGGCACGGACGGCCGATTCCAGCTCAGAGGGAGATTGGGACATCGGTGTCGAGT
>DASRJA010000034.1:0-2357 GCA_035649695.1 Mycobacterium sp.
GACCACGTCCGCGCTCGGGTCCGAGGTCGGCGCGGGCGCGTCGCCCGGGTCGGCCTTGACGACGATCGAGTCCTGCAGGAACGGGGCGTCGTTGGTCGCCTTGGCGAACTTCGAGCTGAACTCGCCGTAGGTCAGGTGCAGCGAGCGCTCGTCGATCAGCCCGAACGCCGCGGCGTCCCAGAACGCCGTAGAGCCGCCGTTACCGAGGATGACTTCATAGCCGTCAGGCAGCGAAAACAGTTGGCGCAGCCCATCGCGGACACGGCCGACGAGGTTCTTGACCGGCGCCTGTCGATGCGACGTTCCGAACAGGTCGCCCGCGGCGGCCAGCGCCTGCAGTTGCTCGGGCCGCACCTTGGACGGCCCGCAGCCGAAACGTCCGTCGTTGGGTTTGAGCTCGGCGGGAATTGTCACTTCGGCCATGAGCTCAAGACTAGTAACCGGGCAGAAGTAACCGAAAACTGGGGAAACACCCGACTAATCGACACATACTGAGACTGGTCGGGCTTCCCGTTGAGGGCACGTCTGATGGATAGAGGAAAGGCGACGGCGTTACTGCCGGTCTATGCGGCGGCCATGATGGTCGTCGGATCGGTACTCGCCGCGACACCGGCCCAGGCCGACGGCGACCAGGGCGGCGCGGTGCTGAGCGAGATCAACGCCACGCGCGCGGCGAACGGTTGCGGCCCCGTTGCCGCCGATCCGCACCTGACTGCGTCCGCAGCGCGGCAGGCCAACGACATGCTCGAGAACGGAGTGCAGGGCCACATCGGTTCGGACGGCTCCTCGCCTGCCCAACGCGTCAAGGACGCGGGCTACGCGTCTTACACGAAGCTCGGCGAAATCGTGTTCTGGAGCACCGGCCCCGGCGGTACCCCCGCTGCCGCGGTCACCTGGTGGATGAATAGTCCGCGTCACCGCGCGATCATCACTGACTGCGAATTGACGGACGCGGGCTTCTCGGCGGTGCGCGGCGGCAACAAGCTCACCGTGGCGGGGGATTTCGGGAAGAAGTAGAGGCAGCGAAATAGCTTCCGGCCCAGGTTAGTTCGTGAGGATACGGGGTCCGTCGGCGGTGACCGCGACCGTGTGCTCGCTGTGCGCGGCCCGGGCGCCCGACGCGGTGCGCAGTGTCCACCCATCCGAGTCGTGGGTGTACTCGTCGGTGCCGTCGGCGATCTGGGCCCCCAGCTTGCGAGGGGACATCGGCTCGATCGCGATGACCAGACCAGGCCGCAGCCGCATGCCCTTGCCGGGACGGCCTTCGTTCGGCACGTGCGGATCCTCGTGCATCGTCCGGCCGATGCCGTGGCCGCCGTGGTCGGCCAGCAGCCCGTACCCCGCACCGCGGGCAACCTGTGCGATGGCGTGTCCGACGTCGCCCAGCGTGTTGCCGGGCCGCACCGCGGCGATGCCAGCGGCCAGCGCCTTGTCCGTCGTCTCGATCAACGCGGCGTCGTGCGCACGCGGCGTCCCGACGATGAAGCTGCGCGCCGCGTCGCCGCACCACCCCCTGAAGATGGCGCCGAAGTCGACGGAGACCAGATCGCCGTCGGCGAGCACTTCGCCGTTCGGGATGCCGTGCACGACGGCGTCGTTGACCGATACGCACAGCACCGCGGGGAACGGGCTCGGCGCCCAGCGCGGGTGGTAGTTGAGGAAGGGCGAGCGCGCATCGTGCCGAGCGAGCACGTCGGCGGCAACCTTGTCGAGCTCGGCGGTGGTTTGGCCGGGCTTCGCGTGCTCGACGACCGCGCGTAGCGCTTCGGCCACCACAGCACCCGCGGCGGCCATCGCGTCGATCTCGGCGTTGGACTTCAGCTCGACCACCAGATGTGACCTCCGTCACATAGGTGATGTGCACGGCCGTCGCACCACATCGCCGAAGTGGGGCTGTTCAATATGCGATACCTGCGGTACCGTCGTTGGACATTAGGGCTCAAATGTAAACCTCACGGGAGGCTTCGAATGGCTCGCACGCGTCTGGTCCGACGGTGGCGTCGCAACATGGAGGTGGGCGACGACACCGAGTACGTCGACATGCTCACCACACTGTCCGAGGGGTCGGTGCGGCGCAACTTCAACCCGTACACCGACATCGACTGGGATTCACCCGAGTTTGCGGTGTTCCCGAACGACCCCCGCTGGGTCCTGCCCGCAACCGATCCGCTGGGCCGCCACCCCTGGTATCAGGCGCAGCCGCTGGAACGGCAGATCGAGATCGGTATGTGGCGCCAGGCCAACGTCGCCAAGGTCGGTCTGCACTTCGAGTCGATCCTGATCCGTGGCCTGATGGACTACTCGTTCTGGACGCCGAACGGCTCACCGGAGTACCGGTACTGCCTGCACGAGGCGGT
>DASRJA010000035.1:0-4493 GCA_035649695.1 Mycobacterium sp.
CTGAAGGCGACAACATCGAGCGGCGAGACCGATGGGTTCGGGTCACCGGTGATAGCGCGGGCGTACAGGATCCCGGCCAGGTAAAGCAGGAAGTACAGCAGGATGGGGACCGGCCCGAACCGCTCGTTTCCCCAGGCCAGCAGCCGTTGTGCCGGCGGCCTCATGGCGATCGGCTGTTTGGTCATGCGGCCGCGACCTTCTCTCGCTGTTGCAGCCGGCGAGGCGCCCACCAGTTCAACCTGCCTGCCAGGCGCATGAACGCCGGTACAAGGAGGGCACGCACGATCGTCGCGTCCATGAGTACCGCGATCGCGAGCCCGACGCCGAGCGACTTCACGGTGGTGAGTCCGGAGGTGGCGAGCGAGACGAACACGATCGCCATGACGACGGCCGCTGCGGTGACGATCGGACCGGTCGACTCGAGCCCCCGCGCGACTGCGGCGGTGTTGTCGGCTGCGCTGTCACCGCCGAGCCGGTCGTACTCCTCCTTGATGCGCGAGAGCATGAAGACCTCGTAATCCATCGACAGGCCGAAGGCGACACAGAACAGCAGCGGCGGCCCGAGCGTGTTCAGAGAATTGGTGATGGTGAAATCGCCGACAAGCCAACGCAAATGGCCGTCCTGGAAGATGAACACGAGCGCGCCGAAGGTGGCGGTGAGGCTCAGAATGGTCAACGCGATCGCCTTGACCGGCAGGAACACGCTGCGGGTGAGCCACATCAGCATCACAAACGTCGTGATCGCGATGATCGCCAACGCCACCGGTAGCCGGTGCACGATGGCTTCCTTGCCGTCATAGGTCTGCGCACCGAGCCCCGTGACTGCCGTCTGGAACGGCGATGGCACCGCCCGTACGTCACGGAGCAGTTGCTCACCCTGCGGGGACAACGGTTCGACGTCTGTCTCGACGGTGAACCGCGCGTCCCCGTTCCTTACGAAATAGGCTTGTTCGTACGACGAGGGCTCCGCCGTGCGCAGGCCGTCCTGGAACGTCCCGTCCGGACCGTGGACCGCGGTGACGCCGGGCACCGACGACAGCCTCATCTCGTAATCGGCTGCGGCGCCGTTGAATCCGTCGGCGAAGATGACCAGCGTGCCATTCTCGGTCTGGGCGAAATCCGTACGGATCTCGTGGCTCGCCGAGGCGGCGGCCGACGATGGAGGCAGGTTGCGGTCGTCGGGAAACATCAGCTTGGCGCTCGCGAACGGCACCGCCAGCACCGCGAGAACGCCTACCGACACGATCGCGATCGGGACGGGCCGGCGCATCACCACCGTCGCGATCGTGTGCCAGCGGCCGGTGCCCGGTGGCACCCGCTTGCGCTGCCGGGCGAAGGAGAGCGCGTCGATGCGGGGGCCGACGGCGGCGAGTATGGCGGGCAGCACGACGACGGCGCCGACGACAGCGATCGCGACGACGCAGATCCCCGCGTAGGCGAACGATCGCAAGAAGTACATCGGGAACACGGCGAGGGCGGACAGCGCCAAAGCGACTGTCGCTCCGGAGAAGACGACCGTACGTCCAGCCGTGCTCAACGCGGCGAGAATCGCCTCGGGTCTATCACACCCCTGGAGTTCCTCGCGGTAGCGCTCGACGATCAGCAGGCTGTAGTCGATGGCGAGGGCCAGCCCGAGCGCCGACGCCAGGTTGATCGCGAAGATCGACACGTCGGTGATCTCCCCGAGTACGCGCATCACGAATGTCGTTCCGAAGATGGCCAAGACACCGATCCCGACCGGTATCAGGGCGGCGACCAACCCGCGGAAGATCAGGAACAGTGCGATGAATGTCAGCGGTATCGCGATGACCTCGGACTTGACCAGGTCCTGCTTTGCGATGTCCTCTGTTTCGGCGAGCAACACTGCGTATCCGGTCGCCTCGACGTAGAGCGGGCCGTGAGTGCCACCGAACTGTGCGGCCAGCGCACGTCCTCGATCGGCGAGTTCGTTGTCGTCGCCGGCGAGCTGGGCGCGGATGAGTGCCTTTCGACCGTCCTTGCTCTGTAGCGCCGTGCCGAGTTGATCTGACGTCCAGAATGATTCGACTCGCTCGACACCCTGTGTATGCGCCAGCTTGTCCACCAGTTCACGTCCCGCCGCGGTGACCTCGGGTGAACCGATCGGTGCGTCGGCGGACACGAGCAGCACCAATGTCGGCACCGCCATGCCGAAGGTGTCGCGCAGTTGGCGGTCGGCGTGCACGGATTCCGATCCGGGGTCGTTGAACCCGCCGCTGGACAGTTTCTCGATCGCATCGGCGCCGACGGCTCCACTGACGATGAGGAAGAGCAGCGCGGTAACGAGCACCAGTCGGCGGCGCGACATGGCGAAGATTGCAATCGATTTCAGGCGCATCGGTCTATCCTTTGGCGACTACGGTCACGTTCGATGTCCGCGAGCCGTTTGGTGGTCTGCACGAGGTGGTCGAACCAGGGCAGTGGCAGCCAGCGCTGGCCGAGCGCAATGGTCGGAAGGCGGTTGATGCTGAGTTCGGCGAGGCTGAGCTGGTATCCGCGTCGCCACACATCGGCATCGAGGATGGTGCCGGTAGCGGATTCGAGTGCACGGCGATGGAATTCGACGAAATGATCGACCGATTCCGGCCTTGCGCCGGGGCCGAGCACGTGCGCGAGCAGGTCGACGAGGTCGCGCTGCGGCACCTGCACCGTCGCGAGTTCCCAGTCGTAGGCGACTAGGCTACCGTCCTTCCGCAGCGCGATATTGCGCGGGTTGAAGTCGTTGTGCACCAACGTTCTCGGCATGGCAACCAGTTCCGCCCACCACGTCGGGATGGCGTCGATGACCGCCGTCGCCCAATCGTAGGTCGCGTCGTCGACCCACTGCGGGAAGTCGGTCCGGTACTGGTCGTACATGGCGCGCCACAGGGGGACCATCCCGGGTGTCTCGTCGTCGCGGCCTACCCACGAATCGGCGCCGAGAAGTTCGGCTTCGCGCCCCAGCCAGTGCGCGTGCACGCCGGTGATGCCGATGATCGCGGCTTCGAGCCGTTCGGTAGTCCAGACTTCCGGTGTGTCGGCGGCATCGAGGAAGTCGACGCTGCCGTCGAGACGCTCGATCATCACCAGGAACACACCCTGTTCTGCGTCCTCATACGTACCGAAACATTCTGGTGTGATGGCCTTTACGGCGTCGGGAGCGTCGCGGTACAAGCCGATTTCGCGCCGGTGCAGGCCGATGAAATGGCTTGCATCCGCACAGCTCTGCCATGCGTCCGTGAGGTCGCCGCCGGCCGTCGACATGACCGCCGCGAGTGAGGTGGTCATCTCGGAGTCGAGCGGCTTCGACTTCACCATCACATCGACCGCCGGCCGGTCGCCGAACTCGAGCCGCAACGGCGCGACCCCGATGAACCTTGCTGGATTCGCTGCCTGCACGATCGCCGACAACGTGCCCCTGACCGCTCTGCCCGTTGGGATCGCCGCGGTGACCTCGACCTGTGCATCTCCGGTCCGCTCCCGCAGGAGTCGGGTGAGGAATTCGGCGGTGAGATCTGATTCCGCGAATGGCATCATCACCGAACTCGTTCGGTTCATGTGGCGTCCCTTTGCGACCCCGGCGACCGGGGACGGCACTTTGGCCAGAATCTCCGATATCGACGGCACCGGCCGCCCCAAATAGCCGACCGCCAAGCAGTAATCCAGCAGACGGCGGAGGTAGTCCACACCGGTTGCCGGCGGGACGAGGCCGAGCAGTGTCCTGGTGTTGGTGTCGTCGAATGTGCGTATCCGATCGAGATAGCAGGTGTATTGGGCGCCCAAGCGCTCGTAGTAGTCGCGTTGGATCGGGTCGAGATCCTCGACGGAGAACTCTGTCGGCGGTACGAAGGTGCCGATCTCGAAGGACGGATATTCGGCGAGCACGTCGGTCACCTCACGTAGCGACAACGTTTGGGCGCCCGGAAGATGGAATGTTCGGCCGAGGATGGATGTATCACCGGTGAGGACCAGTTCGGCTGCTGCCACAACGGCGTCGGCGACGTAGTCCACGGGAACCAGAGAGAGGGTGGCGTCGTAGCAGCCGGGGAGGCGCCGCAGTCTCCCCTCGACGGTCAACTTGAGGAGGGTATAGAGATTCCTGAAGTCGCGGACGGCGCCGGTGGCGGCGTCCCCGGCGACGATCGCGGGACGCAGAATGACCGAATCCACCGGTGCCTGAGTCACCAGTCGTTCGGCAAGGTACTTGCTCCGCTCGTATCCGTTGCTGAATTCCTGTCCGGCATCCAGCTCGTGCTCGGAGATCGTTCCGTTGCGACGACCGCAGACGTACGCGGTGCTGACATGGACCAGCGGCACGTTCCATCGCTGCGCCAGGTCGAGGGCGTGCTCTGTTCCGGCGATGTTCACTCGCCGGTATTCCGCTTCAGGCGCGTTGAAAGCGATCGTGGCGGCGGCGTGCACGATGCACCCCACCGCGTCCCCGAGCTCGTCGAGCACCTGTTCGGCCACACCGAACCCCGGTTCGCGCACGTCGG
>DASRJA010000036.1:0-9525 GCA_035649695.1 Mycobacterium sp.
CGCAACTGGTCGCGGTCATGCCCGCCCAGATCGAGACGATGAAGAGCATGCAGCAGATCACGCTGACGATGTATCAGAGCCAGAAGAGTCAGCAGGACCAGAGCAAGGCCATGCAGGAGAACCAGACCGCGATGGGTCAAGCGTTCGACACCTCCAAGAACGACGATTCGTTCTATCTGCCGCCGGAGGTATTCGACAACGCAGATTTCAAGCGCGGCCTGAAGATGTTCGTCTCACCAGACGGAAAGTCCGTGCGGTTCATCATCTCTCACGAGGGTGATCCCGCGACTCCTGAAGGCATCAAGCTGATTCCGCAGGTCAAGAGCGCGGCGTTCGAGGCCATCAAGGGCACGCCGCTGGAGGGCTCGAAGATCTATCTGGCGGGTACCGCGTCGACCTACAAGGACATGCAGGAAGGCGCCAACTGGGACCTTCTGATCGCCGGAATCGCCTCGCTCTGCTTGATTTTCATCATCATGCTGTTGCTGACCCGAGCGGTGATGGCCTCGGCGGTCATCGTCGGTACGGTGTTGATGTCGTTGGGTACTTCCTTCGGGCTGTCCGTGCTCATCTGGGAACACGTCCTCGGCAAGCCGCTGCATTGGTTGGTGCTGGCGATGTCGGTGATCATCCTGTTGGCGGTGGGATCCGACTACAACTTGTTGTTGGTCTCCAGGTTCAAAGAGGAAATCCATGCTGGGATCAAGACCGGCATCATTCGGTCGATGGCCGGCACCGGCGCGGTGGTCACGTCTGCCGGCCTGGTGTTCGCGTTCACCATGATGACGATGATGGTCAGCGACCTGGTGGTGGCCGGTCAGGTGGGCACGACGATCGGTCTCGGCCTGCTGTTCGACACGCTGGTGATCCGATCGTTCATGACGCCGTCGATCGCGGCGATGATGGGCCCCTGGTTCTGGTGGCCACAGATCGTCCGGATGCGGCCGAAAACCGTGCCATGGCCAAAGCCACGACAGCACTCGGCCGATACCCCAGTCACCGTCGGCTCAGGCGGACCTACCGACGGAAACCTGACGGACCCAATCAGATAAGGCCGTGGAGGATTCCGCCGGTGTCCAGAGATATCGGTGTCAGTCGTCCACGGCGACGACGATCTTGGGTGTATCGGAGTTAGGCGCTTCACCGTCGTCGAACCCGTCGCAGCCGAGGGTGGCCAGGGCGATCGTCTGATGCTGCAACCGGTCATGGCGCTGGGCGTGGAGCACTGCCCGACGTACTCGCGGCGGCAGCGTCGACTCGTACGGTTCCTCCCGCAATGACTTAAACGTCGATATGCACATCGCGATCAGTACCAACATGAACGGGCCTGCCACCAGGATCACCAGGGTCTGCAGGGCCTTCAGTCCGCCGGACCACAGCAGCACCGCTGCCACCGCGCCGGTCGTCACACCCCAGAAGACGGTCAGCCCGCGGCGGGGCTCTTCACAACCTTTCTGGCTGAGCATGCCCATCACGATCGAGGCGCTGTCGGCGCCGGTGACGAAGAAGATCGCGATGAGAAACACTGCCAGCGCGGAGGTGACCGTACCTAGTGGATAGCTGCCGAGGGTCTCGAACAGGGCGCCCTCCATTCCCGCGTCGACCACCGCGGCCATGTCTTTGCCCTGGTTCAGCTGGAGGTCGAACGCGGCGCCGCCAAGGATCGAGAACCAGATGAACGACACGAGACTGGGGACCAGGATCACGTAGACCACGAACTCGCGTATCGTGCGGCCTTTCGAGATCCTGGCGATGAACATGCCCACGAAGGGTGTCCAGGATATCCACCAGGCCCAGTAGAAGATTGTCCACGCCGACAGCCACGGCCCGGACACCTCGTTGTCGAAAACGCCGTCGCGGAAGCTCATCGTCGGCAGGTGGGTGAGGTAGCCCCCGAGCGACTCGGTGAAGGTACCGAGGATGAAAACGGTTGGCCCGACAACGAATAGGAAGAGCGCGAGCAAGGCCGCGGCCACCGCGTTGGCGTTGGACAGCCACTTGACGCCGCGCTCGATCCCGCTCACCGCAGACAGGACGAAGCAGGCGGTCAGGAATGCGATCACCCCGACGGCCAGCCATTTGGAGTCACGGCCGGAGCCGAATACTCGGTCGATTCCGCCGGTGATCTGTAGCGCCCCCAATCCGAGCGACGTCGCGGATCCGAACAGGGTGGCGAAGATGGCGACCACGTCGATCGCCTTGCCCGGGGTGCGGTCGACCAGTTTGCCCAACAGCGGCCGGAAGGCACCGGACACCAGGTTGCCGTGGCGCTTGCGGTAGGCGAAGTACCCGATCGACAGGCCGATCACGGCATACATCGCCCAGGGGTGGAAGCCCCAATGGAAGAAGGTGTACTCCATCGCCAGCTGCGCGGCTTCGGGCGTGCCGGGCTCGGCCATCCCCATCGGCGGGCCGTTCAGGTGATACAGCGGCTCGGCGACGCCGTAGAACATCAGGCCGATACCCATCCCAGTGGCGAACATCATCGATACCCACGAGAACTTGGAGAATTCCGGCACAGCGTCATCGGCGCCCAATTTGATGTTGCCGTAGCGGCTTAGCGCCAGGTAGGCGGAGAACAGCACGAATGCGCCGCTGGTGAGGACGAACAGCCAGCCAAATGACGCCGTCACCCAGGACATCGCCTTATCGGTGAGGTCGCCCATCTTGTCCGGCGAGATCGCGCCCCAGACGACGAAGCCGACGGCGAGGGCGGCGGCCACTGCGAAGACCTTGCGGTCCACCGGGAGGCCTGTTCGATGTCCCATTCGGCCGTCGGGCTCGGCCTGGATTGGGTCGGACAAGCTCTTGGTCATTGGAGCTCCTCGGTCGCTGGCAGTTGTTCCGCTATTCACAACACAGTGCTCGATACGCAACGTATCCACGCATAGTGATCCACGACACACGGCCGAGTCAAGACCCTGTTTTCTGTTCGGCGCACCATGGCGTCCGCCCACCAATCGCGTCGATAATGAGGAAGTGCAAATGACCCGGCCACCTGGCCCAGGGGGCCACGACTATGAGTACGACGAAGCACACGACGCGCTGGCCGAGTCGGTGACTGAGACTCCCGCGCCGCATCCCGTCTCTCCCCCGCCGAAGCCGAACCTCGACCCGGGCGGGGACTATGGCTATGACGAAGCGCACGACTTCGGCGCCACCTGAACCCTGCGACGAATCCTCGGCCGCCACAGATGCGCGTCAGTCAGCCGGCGTGATCGTCGTGTTCGCTTCGGCCGCATGCTTGATGCGCGCGAGTGTTTCCTCGACGCCGTCCTGCACCTGACGTCCGCGGGGGAGAAACATCTCGACGGCTCTGTTTGTGAATGAGCACCAGAGAAATTCGAACCGCTCGCTGAGCAAAGTCCCCGAGCGCGATGACTCCATCGTGTATTGCCAATTAGTCTCGTGGCGGCCGGTGCGGTCATCGATTGTGGTGAAAGCGAACTCCCGCCCTGGGTCGGCGGCCTGCACTATGGCGGTTCGTTCCCACCGGTACCTGCCGCGTCGGTTGTACCCCCGAAACCGCGCGCCCACCGAGGCACTGGTTGCCGCGTCGAGCCATTCGCATCGGTAGCACTCCGGACTCCATTCGCCCATCCGAGTCACATCGGCGACCAGTTCATACACCAGGTCCGGTGGCGCAGCGATGTGAATGCTCGCGTCGCCACGTCGAGGTGTCGGCATGATCAGCGTCTCCACGCGGTCATGTCTTAGCTACTCAATGATCGAGCTTTCGGGCGACGATGCGCTCGACAAGCCCCAGCTTGAATCGTTCTGCCCGTTCGATTTCGAATGGCAGCTGCTTCAAGTTGTTCAGCGGTCGCCGCAAGAAGTGCTCGCTGGCCATGGGTACTGTGATGACTTCGATTGCGCGCTGGATGGCGCGTGCAATGCGCGACGAACTCGCCACGTGATCGACGAGAATCAACTTGCCACCGGGGCGCAGGACGCGGGTCATCTCGTCGAGCGCGGTATCGATGTTGGGTATCGCGCATAGCCCGAAGGTACAGACGACGGCGTCGAACGCCGCGTCGGCGAAGGGCAACGCATGCGCGTCGCCCTGACGAAGCTCGACATCACGTCCCAACTCGGCCGCGCGCGTTCTGGCGATCGCCAGCATCGGCTCGCTGAGATCTATACCAGTTAGCTGAATGCCCGACGGGTAAGCGCCGAGATTCAGACCCGTACCGACGGCCACCTCGAGAACCTCACCGCTGGCCTGCGAGCAGGCCCACTCGCGCGAGTCGCCGAACAGCATCCGTTCCATGAATTGCATCTCGCGGTCGTAGCCGCGGGATTTCTTGTCCCAGTAGCGATGCCACCGTTCGGTGCATTCTTGTGTCTCAACCATGGCGAACCCTTCTTTGTCGGCGCTAACGGGCGGCGACGACGATGCGGGCACGCCGCCGCGGGACGTTCGTGATGTTGCGGACATGACCGCGCTCAGGCTCGCCGTCGGCCGGCAGTTCGAGGTTGTACCGGGTGAGGACCTCACGCAGCACCGCGGTGCCTTCCATGAGCGAAAACCCCGCCCCAATGCAACGGCGCACTCCGCCACCGAACGGTAGCCACGTGTTGGGTTCTACTTCCTTGTCGAAGAACCGGCTCGGCCGATACGTCCACGTATCGGGGTAGCTTTCGGAGCGTTGGTGAGCCAGCAGGATCGACGTGTTGACGACCGTTCCCGCCGGCAGCTTCCACCCACCGATCTCCTGCTCGTGCGTGAGTTTGCGAGCGGTGGAGGCGATAACAGGATGCAGCCGCATGCCCTCTTTCAGCAGGGCCTCGAAGAACTTGTCGTCGCCGTCGCGGGCGGCGATGTAGCCGTCGTGCTGCAGCCCGGAATGGCGGGCCAGTTCGTACAACGTCCACGACAACGCTGCGGCGGTGGTTTCATGTCCGGCGAGGAGCAGGGTGATCAGCTGATCCCGCAACTCGGCGTCGGTCAGCGGTGCGTCCCCGGTTTCACTGCCCACTTGCAACAGCCGGGACAGCACATCGGTGCGCTCAGCCAGATCGGTCGCTCGTCGGCGCTGAGCGATCTCGGCATAGAGCAAGGCGTCGATCTCGGATTGGTTGTCATTGAACCGTTTCCACGGACCGAAGCGACACAGTCCGGGAATCACCCAACCCAACAACACGATTGGACTGATGTCGACCATGCGGTGCAGCCGCGGGGCGAGCTGATCACGCGTGTGTCCATCCGTTACACCGAACACGACGCGCATGATCACCTCGAGGGTCAGCGCATTCATCCCGTCCAATGTGATCACTTCCGTGGCGGTGCTCCATCGGTCGACCTCAGCCTTGGCGAGTTCGGCGACGAGGTCGCGGTAGCCGCGCAGCGCGGCACCGTTGAAGGCCGGCATGAGCAGTCGACGGGCACGCGCATGTTCGTCCTCGTCGACGAGCAACAGGGAATGCTCACCCATGACGGGCCCGAGGACCTGGTTGCCCTCACCGGCATGCAGGTCGGTGGGGTCGGCAGCGAATATCTCCTTGATGTGTTCGGGCCGGTTGAACACCACGAGGTTGTCGGCATAAGGCGGAACGCGCAAGGCGAACACGTCGCCGTAGCGGCGGGCCATCGTCGGGAGCAGCCAGCCGCGGTGGCGTTGGAACAGCACGCTCTGAACCGCAGCCGGCCACGGCGGACCGGGCGGATACGGAGATCGCATGAGCTTCTCCCTCGACACGTCGGCGTTCGATAAACGCTTGTTTCATTCAAACGTTTGTTTATCACCTATGATGGCTCCATGCAAGATCCGTCTGCAGCTACCGGCAGCAAGGACCGGCTTCGTCGCGCTGCGCTGCATTGCATTGCACAGCGAGGCTATGCCGCCACGTCGTCGCGTGACATCGCCCGGGAGGCCGGAGCCAACGTCGCCTCGATCAACTATCACTTCGGCAGCAAGGAAGCCCTGGTCACCGAGGCGCTGGGCGAGTGCTTCGGGATGTGGAACCAACGCGTCGAGACCGCGTTCGTCGCGGCCGCCGGCCTTGCGCCCCACGACCAACTCGCGGCCATCTTGCATGCTGCCATCGATTCCTTCGCCGAACTGCGGTCATCCGTACACGCGTGCATTGAAACGTACGCACCGGCACTGCGATCCGAGGAGCTGCGGGAACAGATGGCGGCCGGATACGCGACGGTGCGCGAGTCCGCGGTCGAACTCGCGACGAAGGCCATGCAGGACGGCGGGATGCCGGTCCCAGAAAACCTCGCCGCGATCACGTCCGTGCTGATGGCGGTGTGCGACGGCCTGATGCTGCAGTGGATTGCAGACCCGGACGCTCCGCCGAACGCCGCAGAGGCGCTCGACGCCCTCAGCGCAATCGGCGCATTGGCGGCCATGCGCTAAGGGGTTCCCACCACGCTATTCAAGGATTACATTGAATAGGTGATTATCGAGGCTCAGGCCAAACGCGACTTCAAGGACCGCCTCTATGGCGAGTTCGCCCGCATCGGCAAGGCCATCGCTAGCCCACATCGCTTGGAGATCCTCGAGATCCTGGCGCAGGGCGAGCGCACGGTGGAGTCCATCGCCGCCGAGACCGGCCTGTCAGTGGCGAACACCTCCCGGCACCTGCAGCAACTACGGCAGGCGCAGCTCGTGCTCGCCCGGCGCGAAGGACTATTCGTCCACTACCGGCTCAGCGGGCCCGAAGTCGTCGGCCTCGTGCTGGCGCTGCGACATACCGCCGAGCAACACCTCGCCGAGGTGGACCGCGTAGTGGGTGACTTTTTCGGTGATCGTGACGGCTTCGAGCCCGTCACGCCGGACGAGCTGACGCGCCGCATGACCAACGGCGAAGTCGTTGTGCTGGATGTGCGGCCCGAGCAGGAGTACGCGGCGGGACATATCGCCGGTGCGCGGTCCATGCCCGTGGGGGACATCTCGAAGCGAATCGGCGAACTCCCCCGCGACAAGGAGTACATCGCGTACTGCCGCGGACCTTATTGCGTGTATGCCGACGAAGCCGTGGCGATGCTGCGGGCGAATGGACGTACGGCGCAACGGCTTACCGACGGATACCCGGAGTGGTGGCTCGCGGGGCGGCCGGTGCGCAGGACGAACAAATAGTCACCACACCGGGGAGCAAGCATGAAAGAACGTACGACCATGCCTGTGAATCCGACCGTCCGCAGTCGCCTTGAAGCTCAAGGCTTTTGCGGACTCGACGACGCCACGCTTGAGAAGCTGGCGCCATGGATGCGCTGGACATACACGCTCGGGACACGGGTCACGGTGATCGGCGTGGCGCTGATGTCACCCGTGGTGCTGTGGACACTCGCGGCCATCACCTCCGTGGGCATTCTTCTTCCGTTCCACCCGTTCGATCTTCTCTACAACTACGGGATGCGATACCTGACCCATACGGGACCCTTCCCGAACTCTGGGCCCCAACGACGATTCGTTTTCGTCGTCGCGACCGCTTGGCTGATCGCAACCGGCTGGGTGTTCCACGTTGGCGCCGACGTCGTGGGAATCGCTCTCGGTGTCCCGCTGATTCTGGTCGGTGCGCTGGCCAGCATCACCAACTTCTGCATCCCGTCGTTCATCTACAACACCGTGACCGGCCAGCGGCCCAGGGAGGGAGTTTGAGGATGTCCGGTATTGACCTGGTGCCGTTGGTCGACGTGGGCCTCGGCAACTCTGCCTATCTCGTCGATCTCGGCGATGGACGCGCGCTCGTCGTCGACGTGAGTCGCGACCTGCGCGCCGTGTACGAGGCAGCCAACCGTCGCGGTGTGACGGTGGCCTTCGCCGCCGACACCCATCTGCACGCCGACTTCCTGTCCGGTGCACACCAACTCGGGGCAACAAACGGAACTAAAGTACTGGCGTCGGCGGCCGGCGACCGCGAGTTCGCACACATGGGGCTTCATGATGGCGACGAAGTCGACCTCGGCGGATTGCGGCTGCGCGCGTTGCTGACACCTGGCCACACGCATGAGCACCTGGCCTTCCTGCTGCTCGAGGGGAACCGCGAGATTGGTGTGTTCACCGGTGGGTCGCTAATAGTGGGTTCGGCGGCCCGCACCGACCTCATCTCAGATGACCGGACTGATGAACTCACCCGAGCGCAATACGCGTCACTGCGCCGGTTGGCCACGCTGCCCGGCGACGTACAGGTGTGGCCGACCCATGGTGCCGGATCGTTCTGCTCGGCACCCCCCGGGGCAGATCGCACCAGTACCATCGCCCGCGAGCTGGAAACCAACCCACTGCTGAGGGCACCCGACGAAAACACGTTCGTCACAGAGCTTCTCGGATCACTGGGCAGCTATCCGCCATATTTCCGGCGGCTTGGCGAGATCAACCGCGTCGGCCCCCCACTCCTCGACGGCGAACCCACTATGCGCCAGCTATCTGTCGACGCAGTGCGCGCTCTGATGGCAGACGGTGCGGTTCTCGTCGATGCTCGACCCGTCGACCGCTTCGCCGCCAGCCATGTACCGGGCGCCGTCTCCATCCCGTTCCGTGCGGTGTTCGCGAGCTGGCTTGGCTGGCTGGCGCCTGGCGATCGGCCATTGGTGATTGTGCGCGACAGCGACCAGGACCCTGTCGAAATTGCCTGGCAGGCTGCGAAAATCGGCTACGACAACGTGATCGGAGAACTCGAGGGGGGCATGGTCGCTTGGACGTCGGCCGGCCATGAGGCCCGACAAATCGGTCTCCTTCAATCGAAAGATCTCGACGGCCGCCGGGTATTGGACATTCGTCAGCGTTCGGAATACCTGAACGGGCATCTGCCAGGCGCGATTCATGTCGAACTCGGTGACATTCCCGAACAGGCAGACGACCTCTCCGACGAGCCGACTGTGGTCATGTGCGGCCACGGTGAGCGGGCGATGGGTGCGGCGAGCCTGCTCGAGCGCGCGGGGCACCATGACGTCGTCGTACTGGATGGCGGACCAGGGGACTGGGTCGAGGTCACCGGCGGCAAGCTCGAGACGGGCGCATGAGCACAACCCACAAGCCCCGACTTGGGTTGCGCGCCAACATCGCCCAATTCTCTCTTCTGGTTGTTGTCAACGCGTTTGTGGGTGGAATGGTCGGCCAAGAACAGGCCGTGCTTCCACTGTTGGCCGAACACGAGTTCCACCTCAGCGGCTACACGTTTCTGCTGACCTATGTGTTGGCGTTCGGGATCACCAAGGCCGCCACCAACTACTTCGCCGGCACCTGGTCAGATCGGTTCGGACGCAAGCCAGTGTTGCTGGTCGGGTGGCTGATCGCGATTCCGGTTCCGCTGCTGCTGATTTGGGCGCCCTCCTGGGGATGGGTGATCTTCGCCAATGTCCTGCTAGGCATCAACCAGGGCCTGACGTGGTCGACAACGGTTGTGATGAAGATCGACCTCGTCGGGCCGCGGCAACGCGGACTGGCGATGGGTTTCAACGAAGCCGCCGGCTACGGCGCCGTGGCGTTGACAGCAGTCCTGGCCGGCTACCTCGCCGCGCACTATGGTCTGCGACCCGCGCCGTTCCTGCTCGGCCTGTCCTATGTGCTGATC
>DASRJA010000037.1:0-4552 GCA_035649695.1 Mycobacterium sp.
TCCGGCCATCGCCACCGGCGGGGCGCCGTGGAGATCGAGGCCCTGGCGGATGACGGCACGGATCGCGGCCATCTGGGCGAGCAAGATGCCGGGAGCGGAGATGGCGGTGCTGATCAGCTGCTTGGCGGGGGGCAACGGCTCATCGGCAGCCAGAGCGCGAACCCATTGCAGCGGCTCGAAGCCGATCGGCCGCACTACGACGAGTTCACGGGCCACCGGCTCGAGGAGCAGAGCGGCCTCACCAACGATCTCGCTCAGCTCGGATTCGATGCCCGCCGAACTGACCAGCTCTTCCAGGTTGTCCAGCCAGGAGCCACCCTGGCCGCCAAACGCGACCGTATACGGCTCTCCGGCGTTCAAACGATCGACGAGGGCGCGTGTACCTGCCAATGCTTGCAAAGTGCCGTGGTCGCGGCTGGTGGTCACCCTGCTCTGTTCGTTGATCGTCACGTCGTGTTATCTCCCTCGGTACTGTCTCGCGCGTATGGCTCGTCTGTGCTGTCGTCTCTGGGGCTGTGCAGGCCCGCGCTGCGGGGGCCATGCGATTCGGCGTCGAATCCCGACTGGTTCATGCGCGTCGGGCGCACGGGCCACCGGTGCGGCCACTCCAGTCGTACTAAGAGTGTCATAAGAGACGGCACCATTTTCGCGCCCCAAATGGTTACTGGCGAGTTCTACGCATGGGTAACCGTGCATTCGATAACACCGGCCTGCACAACCCTCGAACGTATGCGGGACAAACGTCCTGCATGCAGGTGGTTACGGTCGAGTAGGCACAACAGTGCAGATCAAAGCAGCATTGTTATGTAATCGTTATGTAAAAATTCCGGCCTGCCTCACCAGCCGCATTGAGGCGCCCCGAGTCGACAACTCGGCGAGATTTGTCTTCTCGAAGCCACTAGCTACTGGAAATAGTTTGCTGTCCCTACTTACTGATCGGTAAGGTTTAGTCCCACTGCCCGAACCGGGGCTTGAGAATGTGGTTGAGGTCGACCCCGATGCCCCCCACATTGCGCTTGTCGATCTCGACCTGATGCAGGTGTGCGGCGGGATGCGTGAACCCCTGCGGCGAACCCCAGTTGTGCTGCCAGAAGTAGGAACCCAGCCCGTCCTGCAGCGCCCAGTCGATCGTCCTGGCGTTGGCGTACACCCCGACTCGCTGATGGCCGAGCACCGCCTCCCAGCCACGTAGATACGGCGCCACCTGGGACTTGTACTGCTCGTAGCTGGGATTGTCATCGATCGACGCGTAGATCGGCGCGCCGTACGACCCGCCCGCTCCGACGTGTAGCTGCCAACCCCGCTTGGCATGGGCGACGCCCGCGTTCTGCCCGCCCAGCCAGTCCGCGGTGTCCTGCTTGCCGTACTGATAGCACGAGACGATCTTCAGCCCGTTCTGGTAGAGGTCGCGGGCCTCGGGCAGCTGGATCGGCTTGCCGAGCATCCAGGCACCGCCCGGCCGCCGATCAGAGACGTACCTGATCGCGCCCAGCGCACCGGATGCTCGCAGATCGCCCGCCTTGATGATGCCCGCGGCATAGTCGAGCAGGATCCCGAGCGGAGCCGCCGTCGCCCGGGGGGCGGCCAGCGCCGACGACACCGCCTGCAGGCCGGCGCCGAGACCAAGCGCGGCGGGCGCGGCGGCGGCGTATTTGAGCACGTCGCGCCGGGATATAGCCACGTGCCACAGGGTACGACAGGCGCATCAATTTTCACGTCAACGCCACTGGTCACATCTGTATCAAAAATTCGCAAACAGGCTGGGGCGGGCGTTGATACGAAACCAGTGGTCGATGGGTCCCAAGATCACGAAATCCGGGATGAAGCTGCGCCAACACCGCGGAATTCCTACGATGAGCCATGCCCTCGGGGACGGTCCGCTCGCAGCCCGGTGCGAATGTCACTGCCGCCGTTGACGATCCGCAGATCGAGCTGATCGGTGTCCGCAAGGTCTTCGGCGAGATCGTCGCGGTCGAGGGCGCCGACCTGACAGTGGACGACGGCGAACTGTTCGCGATCCTCGGCCCATCTGGCTCGGGAAAGACGACGGTGTTGCGGATGATCGCGGGGTTCGAGCAGCCCACCGCCGGCGTGATCAAACTCGGCGGTACCGTCGTGACCGCGCTGCCGGCCCGCCACCGCGACGTCAACACCGTCTTCCAGGAGTACGCCCTCTTCCCGCACATGACCGTGGCGCAGAACGTCGAATACGGGCTGAAGGTCAAGGGCGTGCCCAAGGCCGAACGCAGACGCCGCACCGCCGACGCGCTCGACATGGTTCGCCTGACCGGCCAGGCGCCGCGACGCCCCGCACAACTGTCGGGAGGCCAGCGTCAACGCGTGGCGCTCGCCCGGGCGCTGATCGGCCGGCCGCGGGTGTTGCTGCTCGACGAGCCTCTTGGCGCACTGGATCTCAAGCTGCGCGAGCAGATGCAGATCGAACTGAAGGCGATCCAGCGCGAGGTCGGCATCACGTTCGTCATCGTCACGCACGACCAGGATGAGGCGCTGACGCTGTGCGATCGACTGGCGGTCTTCAACGACGGGCGCATCGAGCAAGTCGGCAACGCCCGCGACGTCTACGAGAATCCGGCCAACCGCTTCGTCGCTGATTTCGTCGGCACCTCCAACGTGCTCGACGGCGCCGCCGCCGAAGCGCTGATGGGCCGGCCGGGGATGTTCGTCATCCGGCCCGAACGCATCGGGGTGTTCCGGCCGGGCACCGATCCGGTGCCCGGCGTGCACACGGTCGAGGCGACGGTGTCCGAGATCATCTACGCCGGCCCCACCACGCGTATCGCCGCGACCGCTGCACCCGACGTCACGCTCACCGCGACCGTCCTGACCGCCAGCACATGGCTGCCGCCGGACCTGCACCACGGAACACAGATCACGTTGGCCTGGCCCGAAAAGGCCATCCACCAATTGAAAGTCGAGGAGTAGCCATGCCATCCAGCGCCGTGCGAATCGGTCTTGTGCTCACCGCCTGCGCCGCATTGGTGGTCGCCTGTTCGAGTTCGGACAAGTCCGGCGGCAACGGTCAAACGCCACCGAAACTCGAACCACTGTCGGCCGTCGGCAACGGCGAAGGTCAGCTGAATCTCATCGCGTGGGCGGGGTATGCCGAGGACGGCTCGAATGACAAGACCATCGACTGGGTCACGCCGTTCGAGCAGAAGACCGGGTGCCAGGTCAACGTGAAGATCGGCAACACCTCCGATGAGATGGTGCAGCTGATGCGCAGCGGTCAGTACGACGGTGTTTCGGCCTCGGGCGACGCCACGTTGCGGCTGATCTATGCGGGTGACGTGGCGCCGGTGAACACCTCGCTGGTGCCCAACTACGCGACGATTTCGTCGTTCCTCAAGGACGGGGCGTGGAATTCGGTGGACGGGCAGATGTACGGGATCCCGCACGGCTGGGGCGCCAACCTGTTGATGTACAACATCGACGTGGTGCGTGATGCGCCGAACTCCTGGAGCGCGGTGTTCGACGACGCGGGCAAGTACAAGGGCAAGGTCACCGCCTACGACTCCCCCATCTACATCGCCGACGCCGCGCTGTATCTGTCCAAGACCAAACCGGATCTCGGCATCAAGGACCCGTACTCGCTGACGTCCGAACAACTCGATGCCGCTGTCGATTTGCTCAAGAAGCAGCGTGAGAACGTCAGCGAGTACTGGTCGGACTACACCAAAGAGGTGCAGGCGTTCGAATCCGGAACATCGGTCATCGGCACCACCTGGCAGGTGATCGCGAACACCATCGGAACCGATAACAAGGTTCAGGTCAACACCGTGCTGCCCAAGGAAGGTTCCACCGGATGGTCGGACACCTGGATGGTGTCGGCGAAGGCGGCGCATCCCAACTGCATGTACAAGTGGATGGACTGGATCACCTCGCCGGAGGTCAATGCCCAAGTCGCCGAGTACTGGGGTGAGGCGCCCGCGCAGACCAAGGCTTGCGACCACATCAGCCAGAAGGACTTCTGCGACATCTATCACGCGACCGACGAGAAGTTCGCCTCCGAGCTCCACTACTGGACCACACCGCAGAAGCAGTGCGTCGACGGCAGCGGCGACAACTGCACGGCGTACCAGGATTGGGTCGATAAGTGGCAGCAGATCAAGGGCTGACCCAGCGCCGCACCACGCTTCCAATCGCGGTCGGGCGCCGCATCAGCCTGGCGCTGTTGCTCGTCCCGCCGCTGGCTTGGCTGGTGGTGGGGTACCTGGGTTCGCTTGCGGTGCTGCTGGTTTCGGCGTTCTGGAGCACCAACGCGTTCACCGGCGCGGTGGTGCGCACCGTCACCACCGACAACATCGTCCGGGTATTGACGGACTCGGTGTTCCGGATCGCGACGGTACGCACCGTGTCCATCGCCTTGGTGGTGACCGTCTTGTGCGTGGCGCTTGCCGTGCCACTGGCGTTTTACATGGCCAAGGTTGCCTCGCCGCGGGTGCGGCTGGCCTTGGTGGTGGCGGTGACCACGCCGCTGTGGGCGAGCTACCTCGTCAAGGCCTACGCCTGGCGGATGCTGTTCTCGCCCGAG
>DASRJA010000038.1:0-2475 GCA_035649695.1 Mycobacterium sp.
CACCGATCGGCAGCTCGAGGTGCTCCGCCTGCTCGCTGGTGGCCTGACCAATGGGAGATCGCGACGCAACTCGTGCTGTCGGTCCGTACCGTCGACCGCCACGTCGCCGAGATCCTGGCCAAGCTGGGCGTCACATCCCGGCGCCAGGCTGCTGCTCGTGCTGACGCGCTTGGGATTGCGTCGGCGCGCACCTAGGTAGCCCTGTCGGTCGACTACCCATTCCCGCGAACGGGGTCGACCGCCGACCTGGGTAGTCCGTTGCACTGATTTCGGTAACGCCTGCCGATGCTCTTGTATGCCTGCAGCTCGTAGAACTGAGCAAGGATCTTTGAACCATGAGGAGACATCATGATCGGCAACACAACCTCTCCGGCAGCTACACCGCGACGCGTCGTCATTGCCGCCGGTGGCGTCGCCGGACTGAGTCTGGCCCGCGCCCTCAAGAACGCTGGCCACTCCCCCCTGGTGATCGAACGCAGCTCTGAATGGCCCGCCACAGGAACTGCGGATTACCTACCAGCCAACGCGGTACGGGCGCTGGATCGCCTTGGCATCGCAGACGATGTCGCCGCGGCTGCTCACCCAATCAGCCGCCAGCGGGTCACCGGGACTCGCGGGCGCGATCTAGTTGATCTTCCAGTGTCGAGCATCTGGGGCGAGGGGGCGAGCTGCGTCGCTATGCGCCGCAGCGCACTGCACAAGTTGCTGCAGGCGGCCACTTGCGATGTTCCCGCACGCCTCGGAACTACGATCACCGCACGTCTGCGTGGTCACATGATCAGGCTCAGCGACGGCTCAGTCGAGCCCTACGACGTACTCGTCGGCGCCGACGGCACCGACTCAGTGGTGCGCACCGCCGGTTTGAGTGGCACCGAGCCGAGGCCTACCGGTCGCTGGTGCTGGCAGTTCATCGCCGAAGGCTGGGATGGCGACGACGACACTTGGCACGCTCGACTGGCCGCTGGTCGCAGCCTGGTCACCATGCCGCTGGGCGACGGAGCCGTCTATTGCTATGCCGACCTCACTGCCGGAAACGGCCGACCGCCTGGTGACTGGCGCAGCTACTTCAACGGTTTCGGGACGCAGATCGACGCCGCCCATGCCATGTCACCGTCCATCGCCCAAGGTGTGGCACTGGCGGTGGAGGACGCGCTGGTGCTGGCGGATACGCTGACCAGCTTGCCGGTCGAGGAGGCGCTATCTGCGTACCAGGAACGGCGGGCTCCGCGCATTGCCTGGGTTCGTGCGCAGGCTCATCGCCGCGATAACACTCGAGGACTGACCCCGGCAGTTCGGGACAAGGTATTGCGGCTGACCAGACGCCGGGTGGCACTTGCCGGCCAGCGAGAGCTGCTCGCCATGCCGTGACGGGCGTGCCGGATCGCGCGCGCGAATGACGACAGTAAGGGTGCGTATCGGTCGGCCTGCAGCTGCCTCTACGTTGGACCACACCCCATGGTTCTCGGGAACTCCGCGCGAAAGGGTCCAGCATGAGCAATGCGATCATCAAGCAGCAGGGAGATTCGCCCATCGTCGCCGACAACATCTGGGAATTTCGGTTGGGAGCGGGCTCCTTCATTCTGGGTGCGTTGGCGGGCACGTTGGTGACTGCTGCCGTCGGGCGGCTAACGGCGAAGGGTGATGCGTTCCCCGAGCCGCCGACTCCGCGCGGCTGGCCGATCAACTTCGCCCACCGCGGCGGGGCGAAGGTCGTGCCGGAGAACACGATCGAGGGATTCCGCGAAGGATTCGCCATGGGTGGCGGAGTCGTTGAATGCGACGTTCACGCCTCCGCCGAAGGCACCATCGTGGTCATTCATGACGCCGTCGTTGACCGGACGACAGATGGCACCGGACCCGTAGCCGAGAAGACAGTCTCGGAATTGCAGCGTCTTGACGCGGGCTACCGATTCAGCACCGACGGCGGCCTGACGTTCCCGTGGCGAGCCAAGGGCGTCAAGATCCCCACGCTCGAAGCCTTGTATGAGGCGTTTCCGGACGCGCCCTTCAATATCGAAATCAAGGGTCATCGTTCCGGTATCGAAGAGACCGTGTTCCGCCAGATCGAAGCCGCCGAAGCGATGCAACGCACCTTGGTTGTTTCAGACAGTCGGGGCACGATTTCGCGTTTCCGCAGAGTGAGCCAAGGCAAGGTCGCCACGGCTTCGTCCACCGTTGAGCTGTTGATCTATCGGATCCTCCACGTGCTGCACCTTGGCGCCCTTTACGACCCGCCATTCCAGGCGCTGCAGCCGCCCGAGAAGTACAAGGACGTCATCCCCGTTGTCACTCGCCGATTCGTACGCAAGGCCCACGACCGTGGACTTCGGGTCGACGTCTGGACGATCGACGACGAACCGGCCATGCGCCGGCTGCTGAGCTTCGGCGTCGACGGGATCATGACTGACCGGCCCGACCTGTTAGCTCGCGTACTGAACAGTCAATGAGCTCGCTAGCGGCTGGCCAGATTCAAGC